>NZ_JAUSYQ010000002.1:8966396-9275035 GCF_030816965.1 Streptomyces canus | reverse complement strand
AGCTGGAGGCGCTTGCCGGAGCCGATGCGCCAGTCGGCCGGGACGGTGAAGGTGCGGCGGTACCACATGCGGTCCTCGTGCCGTTCCAGGCCGGAGAGCTGTGACTCCACGGGGTACGGGACGAGGATGCGCTCGGCCAGGTTCCTGCCCACCGGTGGCCGTTCACCCGCCTCGGCGGCGGCGAACTGCCAGCGGCCGTTGAGGCCCTGCCACGCCTCGCGGGTCAACTGCGGCCGCGGATACTCGGGATGGGCGTTGTCCGGCCCCACCTCGTCGGCCCACTTCGTGCGCAGTTCGTACGTCGAGCGATTGGGTCCGCTGCTCCAGAACGCGCCGACAACGTTGCCGTCAGCACTGGTGAGCCCGCCTTCACCGTCATAGCGGAGGTCGGCGGTGCCACGCGCGGTGCCGGCCCTGTTGCCCACGACGGGTTCGGCGAGGGTGACGAGCAGGACACGGGGGTCTTCCGGGTCCTGTTTCGCCGTGCCCAAGGGCCACTTGGCGCCGCCGATCACCGCCCGGAGGTGGTCGGCGAGGGCGGCCGGAGGTGCGGCTAGGGGCTGGGCGAAGTCGAGCTTCAGGGTGCGGCCGGTGCCGAGGACGGTGGTCGCGACCGCGCCGTCGTAGTCGTAGCCCTCGGGCAGCCGGAACGCCGACTGCGGAACGGCCTCCTTGGTTCCGCCGGGCTGGACCCAGCGCAGGTGGAGGTTGGAGCCGCCGTAGTGCTCGAAGTACTCGACCTTGATGTCGTAAGACTCCCCGGCGGTCAACTCGACGGGCTGCGCGGTCTGTTCGCGGTCCCAGTCGTCGACCCAGTGGTCGATGAGGAGCTGTCCGCCGATCCAGAGGCGGAAGCCGTTGTCGCCGATGACCGAGAAGGTGTGCGGTCCGGAGGCCGTCGGTACCAGCCTGCCGGTCCAGCGGACGCTGACGTCGTCCGAACGACCGGTCGCGGCGGCCAGCCGGGGCTCCAGGTTGTCGAAGTCGAGGGTCGGGTCGAAGGTGGTCGCCTTGAGCTCGTGGAAGTCGAAGGCACCGGGGGCTGACTGGGTGTAGTACTCGCCCTTGAGACCACGGGCCTCGACGGGATCGTCGGCCTGGGCGGGGACCGCGGTCAGACCGGCGAGGCCGAGGAGGGCGGCGAGCAGTAACGCCAGCCGGGCTCTGAGACGGGTGATGTGCCTGCTGTGCACGGAAGCCTCCATAACAACGTTGTCATGGGCAGGAAGTGGCATGACAACACGGATTCCGACTTCCGTCCAGGGACATGACAAGTCCTCGGCACATGCCATCGCCGCGCCGCACGCGGACAATGGCAGAAGAACCCTCCCCTGCCGGAAGAAGGCGATGGAGATGCCGAAGGTTTCCCGCGACACGGCCACCCAGGGCGGCGACTACGGGGCGGTCGTCGACCGGTCCGAGGTGTTCGGCGACTACACGGTCGACTTCCTGACATTCCGCGAGGACGTCGACCACCGGCCGCTGCTCAAGGGGCTGCCCGACGACCGCTGCCAGTGCCCGCACTGGGGCTACGTCTTCAGGGGCGAACTCACCTTCCACTACGCGGACCACGACGAGGTGTACCACGAGGGCGACGCGTTCTACGCCCCCGCGGGGCATGTGCCGGTCCACACCGAGCCGGGCAGCGAATACCTCCAGATCAGCCCCTCGGATGAGCTGCGCCGAACCAGTGAGGTGATCATGAAGAACTTCACAGCCCAGCGGCCACAGGGCTGACCCGACCGCCGCTCAGGACACCAGCTGTCCCTTCCCGAGCGCGATCACCCCGCCCTTGGACACGGTGTACAGCTCCGCGTCCCGCTCCGGGTTCACACCGATCGTCGCGCCCGGCGGGACCTCGACGTTCTTGTCGAGGACGGCGCCGCGGACCACGGCACCCCGCCCGATCTTGACGTTGTCGTGCAGTACCGAGCCCTGGACCACGGCCCCCGGGTCGACCAGGACACCGGGCGAGAGCACGGACCGGGTGACCTGGCCCCGGATCAGGCAGCCCGCGCTGATGATGGACTCACTGGCGATGCCTCCGGAGTTGAAGCGGGCCGGGGAGAGCTGGCCGGAATGGGTGTAGATGGGCCACTGCCGGTTGTAGAGGTTGAAGGCGGGGCGCTCGGCGATCAGGTCCATGTGGGCGTCGTAGTACGCGTCCAGGGTTCCCACGTCGCGCCAGTAGCCGCGGTCGCGGGTGGTCTCGCCGGGGACGTGGTTGGCGCTGAAGTCGTAGAGCTGGGCCTCGCCGCGGTCGGTGAGCTGCGGCAGGATCGAGCCGCCCATGTCGTGGACGGAGTGCTCGTCCTCGGAGTCCCGCTGGAGCGCCTCGATCAGGGCCTTGGTGGTGAAGATGTAGTTGCCCATCGAGGCGAACACGCTCTCCGGGTCGTCCGGCAGCCCCGGCGGGTCGGCGGGCTTCTCCAGGAAGCCTTCCACCGTGAGGCCGTCCGAGCCCGGGGAGATCACCCCGAACGAGGGGGACTCGGCGCGCGGGACACGGATCCCGGCCACCGTGACGCCCGCGCCGGACTCGATGTGCTGCGCGAGCATCTGGCGCGGGTCCATGCGGTACACGTGGTCGGCGCCGAAGACCGCGACGTACTCGGGACGTTCGTCGTAGAGCAGGTTCAGGGACTGCAGGATCGCGTCCGCGCTGCCCAGATACCAGCGCGGTCCGAGGCGCTGCTGGGCCGGCACCGGCGTGATGTAGTTGCCGAGCAGGCTCGACATCCGCCAGGTGGTCGTGATGTGCCGGTCGAGCGAGTGCGACTTGTACTGCGTGAGCACACAGATGCGCAGGATGTCGCCGTTGACGAGGTTGGACAGGACGAAGTCGACCAGACGATACGTCCCTCCGAAGGTGACCGCCGGTTTGGCGCGGTCCGTGGTCAAGGGCATCAGGCGTTTGCCTTCTCCACCCGCGAGTACGATGCCGAGCACCGAAGGTCCGCCACGACGCATGGCCGCTCTCCTCACCCTGGTTTGACCCATCACTGCCCTTGCGAGGGGCCTAGTACGCCTGTTTGAGGATCTTCTCGTAGAGCCGGACCGTGCGCAGCGCGACGGCATCCCAGCCGAACTCGCCCACCGCCCGCTCACGTCCCGCCTCGCCCATCCGCCGCGCGGTCTCCGGATCGCCGATCACGGAGTCGAGTGCCCTGGCGAGGGCCGTCTCGAACTCGTCGTCCACGGTGACGAGCAGGCCGGTCCTGCCGTCGTCCACGACCTCCGGGATACCGCCGACCCGCGAAGCCACCACGGGGGTTCCGCAGGCCATCGCCTCCAGGTTGACGATGCCGAGGGGTTCGTACACCGAGGGGCAGACGAAGACGGCCGCGTGGGTCAGGAGCTGGATCACCTCGGGGCGCGGCAGCATCTGCGGGATCCAGTGGACGCCCTCGCGGACCCGGCTCAGCTCCTCGAAGAGCTCACGGAACTCCCGGTCGATCTCGGGGGTGTCCGGCGCGCCCGCGCACAGGACGACCTGCGCGGCCGGGTCGATGTCCCGGACCGCGCGCATCAGGTGCGGCACGCCCTTCTGGCGGGTGATCCGGCCGACGAACAGCACGAACGGGCGATCTCGGTCCAGTCCGATCCGGTCCAGTACGTCGGTGCCGTGGTCGGGCCGGTACAGGGCGGTGTCGATGCCGTTGTGCACGATGTGGACCTTGGCCGGATCCAGCGCCGGGTAGCAGCCGAGGATGTCCTCGCGCATGGCTCCCGACACGGCGATCACCGCGTCGGCGGTCTCGATCGCGGTGCGCTCGGCCCAGCTGGAGAGGGCGTATCCACCGCCCAGCTGCTCGGCCTTCCAGGGGCGCAGGGGCTCCAGGGAGTGGGCGGTCATCACGTGCGGGATGCCGTACAGCAGCTTGCCGAGGTGGCCGGCGAGATTGGCGTACCAGGTGTGCGAGTGGACCAGCTCGCGGCCTTCGAGGCCTGCGGCCATGGAGAGGTCCACGGAGAAGGTGCGCAGCGCGTCGTTGGCGGTGTCGAGCGCGGACCAGGGCCGGTGCCGGATCACGCCCGCCGCTCTCTCCTTGACGGACACCTCGCCCCAGCAGTGCACGTCGAGGTCGACGAGGGACCTCAACTCCCGGGCGAGGAACTCGACATGGACACCGGCACCGCCGTACACGTCCGGCGGGTACTCCCGGGTCAGCAGGCCAACACGCACCCGGAACCCCCTGTCTCAGCGGCTGGTCGGCTTTCATGGTCACCCAGATGCGCCGCGCGGGGAAGAGCGCGGGGCTCGTGTGAAACAACAGTCACCGCACAGGCCACCCTCCGGCAACCGGTAGTACAGACAGCAGCTGCGGCGGCGGAAGGCGGTGCCGGTGAGGGTACCGGTTCCGGCGAGCAGGGGATGGGCGAGGAGTTCCACGGCGAGGTCACGGGCGCGGGCGGAGAGGTCCGGACGGTGGCCGAGCTGGCGGGCAGCGCCCGCGAGGGCCGAGGCGGCGTTGCCCCGGAGCAGTCCGGTGGCGAGCCGGTAATCGGCGTGCAGCGCTGCCGTGAGCGGTTCGAGGTGGCCGTGCAGGACGACATCGGCGATGGTCCCGGCATCGCCCGGCAGCGGCTCCACGGCATCCAGCCACAGATCGTCGGGGGCGCTCGCGTCGGGGTCCCAGTGCAGCCGCCGCGGCGACAGGTCGGGGATCCGGCCGTACAGGGCCGCGCAGCCGAGCGCCACCGACCACAGCCGGGCCGCGAGGCCCTGCTGGGCGATGGAGGCCGCGATCCGGGGTTCGGGGGCGCGCAGGGCCCCGGCGACCTTCCTGACACGAAAAGTCAGGGTATTTCCATAAACTTCCGACGCCCGGTGCTCGTAGACTTGTGCGAGGGTCGGCAGCGCCGGGTGTGCTGTCCCGGGAGTGCCGCCGATCGTCCGTAGTACGAAGAAGGCGCCGAGCGGTCGTAGCGCCGCGAGATCAGGGTCGAGGTCCACGACCAGCAGTAGTACCAAGACCCGTAGGGGTACCCACCAGGGGGCCTCCACCCCGTGTCACCCGCCTTGGGGAGGACACGGACCGTTTTGTACTCCATCGGCAGTAGGACCCATTGCCTGCTCAGGTACGACGACGGGAAGAACTTTTCCCGGCATCGTGTTGGTCATGGAAGACGACCGTTCGTCGCGCCGGGCAGCCAGCCCCCGCCTCACGCAGAGGAGCAACTCATGAGTGCCCTCGCGTTGTCCGTGCTCCTCTCCCTCGTCTCCGCCGTCGCCTACGCGGGCGGAGCGATCGTGCAGGAGCAGGTCGCGGTGTCGCACCCGGACGAGCAGTACGCGCCGCTGCGCCGGCCGAGCTGGTGGGCGGCGGTCGCGCTGAACGGCCTCGGTGGACTGCTGCACGTGGTGGCGCTCGCCTACGGCCCTCTCAGCCTGGTCCAGCCGCTGGGCGCCCTGACGATCGTGTTCGCGCTGCCGATGGCCGCGCTGTTCGTCGGCCGCAGGGCCGGGGCCACCGCCTGGCGGGGCGCGATCATGGCGACGGTGGGTCTGGCCGGTCTGCTCTCCCTGGTCGGCGCCTCCGACGCACAGTCCCTCAGCACGGCCCAGCGGGTGTTCGCCGGTCTGGTGACGGCCGCCGCGGTGGTCGCGCTGATGATCGCGGGCCGGGCCGCACACCGGCACCCGGTGGTGCGCAGCGTGCTGCTCGCGACCGCGTCCGGCATCGCGTTCGGTATGTCCTCGGTGTTCACCAAGACGGTCGCCGTGGACTGGAGCGGTGGCGTGTCGACGGCGGACCTGCCCTCCCTGGCCGCGATCGGCGTCCTGGCGACGGCCGGGCTGATGCTGTCGCAGGCCTCCTACCGCGGCGCCGGTCTCGCGGCCCCGCTGGCGACGCTGACGGTCGTGAACCCGGTGGTGGCGGCGGCGGTCGGCATCACGATGTTCGGAGAAACCTTCCGCTACGGCACCACGGGCACCGCGCTCGCCCTGAGCTGCGGTGTGGTGGCGGCCGGCGGCCTGATCCTGCTGACGACGGAGCGGATCCAGCGCACCCATGCCGAGCCGGAGCCCGCGGCGACCGTCGCCCCCGAGGGCGGGGGGTTCGTCCCGGCGCCCGCCGAGGAGCCGGCGGTGGCCGTCCTGCGCGAGGGCGTACTCGTCGACGAGGTCGCCGCCCTGCGCGAGGAGCTGCTCGTCCCGGCTCCCGCCACACCGGCGGCTCCTGAGACGGCACAGCCGGACGGCACCGCCGAAGAACTCCTGGAGAACCTGGGCGACCAGCCCCCGGCGTACTACGGCCCCTTCTACGGCGCCGCGTACATCCCGGTGCCGGTCCTGGACCGGCACCGCACCCGTGTCACATCCTGATGCCGCCGGCCCTGAGATACGCCACCGGGTCGATATCGGAACCGAAGCCGGGCCCCGTCCGCACCTCGAAGTGCAGATGCGGGCCCGAGCTGTTGCCGGTGGAGCCCGAACGGCCGATGCGCTGCCCGCCGCCCACGCTCTGCCCGGACTTCACGGAGATCGCGGACAGGTGGGCGTACTGCGTGTAACGGCCGTCGGCGTGCCGGATCACCACCTGGTAGCCGAAGGAACCTCCCCAACCCGACGTGACGACCTTCCCGGCCGCGACCGCCTTCACGGACGTCCCGGTGGGCACCGCGAAGTCGACGCCGGTGTGGTAGCCCTTCGACCAGGCGGAGCCCGCCTTGCGGTAGGGCGTGCCGAGGGAGGCGTTCACGGGGGCGACCAGGCCGGTGTCTGCGGCCTTCTCGGTCTTCTCGGTCTTCTCCGCGGTGTCGGAGGAGGTCTTCTTCGTCGAGGTCCGGTCGGTGGTGGCGGTCGTTCCGGCGGTGGCGCGCAGCTTGAGGCGCTGCCCGGGCAGGATCAGGTCGGGGTCGGCCCCGACGGTCTTCCGGTTGGCGGCGTACAGCCCCCGCCAGCCGCCCCGAACCTTCCGGGCGTCGGCGATCCCGGAGAGCGAGTCGCCGCGGACCACGGTGTACATCTCGGCGGACCCGGCCCGCGACTGCGGGGTGGTCTGCGGCTGTACGTCCGGTACGGAGGCCGTCTTCCCGGTGAGGGGCCGGCCGTCCGGGGCGGAGCCCTCGCGGGTGAGTCCGGCCCGCGCCGAGCAGGCCGGCCAGGCGCCCGGTCCCTGTCCGTCCAGCACCTTCTCCGCCACGGCGATCTGCTGGTCCCTGGTGGCCAGATCCGCCCGTGCCGCGTACCGGGTGCCGCCGTAGGCCTCCCAGGTGGACTGGGTGAACTGGAGCCCGCCGTAGTAGCCGTTGCCGGTGTTGATGCTCCAGTTGTTGCTGGACTCGCACGCGGCGACCTTGTTCCAGGTGTCCACGTCGGCCGCATGGGCGGTGCCGGCGCCGATGAGCGGGACCGCGATGCCGACGCCGCCCGCGGTGACGGTGAGCGAGGCGCGGTTGATCCTGTTCGGCTGATACCGGCGGTGCCGGCCGCGTACGGCCATGGAGGCCTCCCCCTACAACATGCGTCAGGAGGGGCAAAAGTAAGCGCCGCGAACAGGCCATGACAAGACGGCAATCAGCCGCGTGGGGGCGCGCGCCGGACCGGTGTCTCCGGCTGAACGCAACGAGGCGCCCGAACCGTATCCCTGGTGTGCGGACAGTCCTCCGACAGGCCAGGATGTCCGGTGGACGATACTGACAAGCACGACCGGCAGCAGCGATAGACGACCTACGCGATCCACAGGATCTTTTGGGAGCAGGCGGTATGAGCACAACAGCGCAGATCGGCGTCACGGGCCTCGCGGTCATGGGCCGCAACCTGGCCCGCAACTTCGCCCGCAACGGCTATACGGTCGCCCTGCACAACCGGACCGCGTCGCGCACGCACGCCCTGGTCGAGGAGTTCGGCGGCGAGGGCGACTTCGTCGCGGCCGAGACCGCCAAGGAGTTCGTGGCGGCGCTGGAACGGCCGCGCCGGCTGGTCATCATGGTGAAGGCCGGTGAGCCGACCGACGCGGTGATCCAGGAGTTCGCGCCGCTGCTCGAGCCCGGTGACATGATCATCGACGGCGGCAACGCGCACTTCGCGGACACCCGGCGCCGGGAGCGCGAACTGCGCGAGCAGGGCATCCACTTCGTCGGCATGGGCGTCTCCGGCGGCGAGGAGGGCGCGCTGAACGGGCCGAGCATCATGCCGGGCGGCCCCAAGGAGTCGTACGACTCTCTCGGCCCGATGCTGGAGAAGATCTCCGCGAAGGCGGCGGACGGGGCGCCCTGTGTGACGCACGTCGGTCCTGACGGCGCCGGGCACTTCGTGAAGATGGTCCACAACGGCATCGAGTACGCCGACATGCAACTCATCGGCGAGGCGTACCAGTTGCTGCGCGATGTCGCCGGGTACTCCCCCGCCCAGATCGCCGACATCTTCCGCACCTGGAACACGGGCCGCCTGGACTCGTACCTGATCGAGATCACGGCCGAGGTGCTCTCCCACGTGGACGCGGCGACGGGCAAGCCGTTCGTGGACGTCGTGGTGGACCAGGCGGAGCAGAAGGGCACGGGTCGCTGGACCGTGCAGATCGCCCTGGACCTGGGTGTCCCGGTGTCGGGCATCGCGGAGGCGGTCTTCGCGCGGTCCCTGTCGGGTCACGCGGAGCTGCGGGAGGCGTCCCGCGGTCTCGCCGGGCCCAAGGCGTCCCCGTTGTCGGAGGCGGAGGCCGGGGCCTTCGCGGACCGTGTCGAGCAGGCGCTGTACGCCTCGAAGATCGTGTCGTACACGCAGGGCTTCCACGAGATCGCGGCCGCCCGTGAGGAGTACGACTGGGACATCGACCTGGGTGCCGTCTCGGCGATCTGGCGCGGCGGCTGCATCATCCGCGCGGCCTTCCTCGACCGCATCCGGTCCGCCTACGACACCCGCGCGGACCTGCCCAGCCTGCTCTCCGACGACACCTTCGCCCAGGAGATCGCCGACGCCCAGGACGACTGGCGCGAGGTCATCATCGCGGCGACCCGCCAGGGTGTCCCGACGCCCGGCTTCGCGGCGGCGCTGGCGTACTACGACGCGCTGCGCGCCGAGCGGCTGCCCGCTGCGCTCACACAGGGGCAGCGGGACTTCTTCGGGGCGCACACGTACCGGCGCACGGACCGCGACGGTTCCTTCCACACGCTGTGGGGCGGGAACCGGTCCGAGGTGACGGGCTGAGCGTCGCCCTGACATGGAGGAGGGCCACCGTTCGGTGGCCCTCCTCCACTGTGTTCACGTTGGTTGCCGTCAGCTGAGCGGTGGCCCCGGCTCCGGGTTCGGTACCGGTTCAGGGCCCGGCGGGACCGGGGACGGCGACGGGTCCGGGACCGGGCCCGGTCCCGGAGTCGGAGTCGGGTCCGGAGGTGACGGGGGCTCCGGGGCAGGGCCCGGCGTGGGGACCGGGCCGGGGCCCGGAGTCGGCCCCGGAGTGGGACCCGGTGGGACAGGATCGGGGTACGGGTTGGTCATGGGGTCCTCCAGCCAGTCGGTCGACGTCGGCTCTGGACTACTCCCCCGCGTACCCGTGAGCCCTCCCGCCAGTCACCCACCCGCGTGACGGGCGTGGCCCGCGTGGGTGTGCTCGGGTGCTCCGGGTACGAGAGGGGCTCGACGTGCGGTGCGGCGCGATGCGGCCCGTTGCGGTGCGCGAGGCCGGCAGGACCGCGGCTTTCGGACCCGCCCGCTCAGAAGCCCTCGGGGTGGGCCACCAGCCATTCCCGGGCCGCGCGGAGCAGTTCCGGGTCGGCTGCCGGGGCCTCGTCGGGGTGGCGCTCGGCCCACTTGACGACGTACGGGCAGAGCGGGGCGACAGGGATGCCCTCGCGCGCCGCGATGGAGTAGAGCTCGCGGGCCAGGGAGCCCGCGATGCCCTGTCCCTCGTAGGCCGGTTCCACGATGGTGTGGACCGGGACCAGAGCGCGCGCAGGGGATTCGAGGACGAAGTACTGGATGTGGCCGACGACCTCGCCTCCCCCGGAACCTAGGGCCTCCAGCCGACCGGCCTGTCGGTCGTCGCGGATCTCTATGTCGCTCATGGGCACGCTCCTGGTCCGAAGGTCGTCGAGCGGGGTCAGGCCGACACCGCCTGCGGGCTGCGCTCCTGGTCCGAACCCGGCACCGGCTCGGACGGGTCGGCCCCCAGCGCCACGATGCGGTTGTCGTGGTCCACGTGCACGACCCGGGGTACGAGCGCCCGCGCCTCGGCGTCGGTCACCTGAGCGTAGCTGATGATGATCACCAGATCTCCGGGGTGGACGAGATGGGCGGCGGCACCGTTGATGCCGATCACGCCGGAGCCGCGCTCACCCTCGATGACGTACGTCTCGAGCCGGGCGCCGTTGGTGATGTCGACGATGTGGACGAGCTCACCGGGCAGCAGATCGGCGGCGTCGAGGAGATCCGCGTCGATGGTCACCGATCCCACATAGTGCAGGTCGGCCTGGGTGACGGTGGCTCGGTGGATCTTGGACTTGTGCATAGTGCGCAGCATTCAGCACTCCTGGAAGACGGCTCCCTGCCTGCTTTGTGCAGGTCAAGGGCGTCCTTCACTCTACACCGGCACCCGTCGGCGTCGATGACTGTGAGGAACATCGCTTCCCTCTGGCGAGCAGGCTCCCTGCCTGTGCCATCACCACGGCCTCGTACGTTCGGCCGAAGCCTGCCGGGTGTCCGCGCCGGAGCTCACGTGCCGCTCGGTCTCCTGAGGGTCGTGCCAGTCCAGGCACATCACGGTGGCATCGTCTTCGAGCCGGCCCCCGGCGGCCTCACGGACGGCGGACGTCAGCGTCAGCGCCACCTCCCGCGGGTGCAGATCCCGGGTGTGCTCCAGCAGGGCAGGCAGGTCGACCGTCCCCCCGTGACGTTCGAGCATGCCGTCGGTGAGCATGAGCAGGCGGTCGCCGGGGCGCAGATCGATGTCCTGAACGCGGTAGGAGTGCGGCGCGGACTCGGACAGCCCGAAGGGCTGGTCCACCAGGCAGGTGATCTCCTCCGCGGTCCCCTCGCGCACGCGCAGTGGCCAGGGGTGGCCGGCGTTGACCAGCTGGGCCCGCCCGGTGGTGAGGTCGATGCGCAGCAGTTGCCCGGTGGCGTGACCGTGGCCGTGGTCGGCCAGGGCCTGGTCGGCCCGGTGGGCCTGGTCGGCCAGGGCCTGGTCGGCCCGGTGGGCCTGGTCGGCCAGACCGGCTCCCGTGCGGCGGGCGCCGCGCAGGGCGGCCACCAGGACCGTGGCGGCCAGCGCGGCGTCGATGTCGTGGCCCATGGGGTCCGTCACCGACACATGCAGGGTGTCGCGGTCCAGGGTGTAGTCGAAGGTGTCGCCGCTGAGGTCTTCGGAGGGCTCCAGACTCCCGCACAGTGTGAACTGTGCGGCCTCGCAGGACAGTGAGGGGGGCAGCAGCTGGTACTGGATTTCCGCTGCCAGGGTGGGGGGACGGGAGCGTCTGCCCCAGGTGTACAGGTCGGTGAAACGTCCGTTGGCGATCACTATGTAGGCCAGGACGTGGGCGGCTTCTCCCACCGCTTCGAGGACGTCCTCACCGGCGGCGGCCGGCAGGAGCAGTTCCAGCAGACCGATCGCATCCCCCCGGTTGGTGACCGGCACGATCACCCGCTGCCCCTGGCCGCTCGCCTCCTGGTACAGCCGCTGGGTGCAGATCACCTGCTCGTAGACACTGCCGAACATGGGAATCCGCTCCGCTTCCCGGCCGCCCTCGAGCGCCCCGGCGGTGGACAGCCGCACTACCGTCTTTCCCGTCAGGTCCACGATGAGAAAAGAGACCCGCGTGGCCTCGAAACGCCGCCGCAGGTGCTCGGCGACCACGTCGACGGCGCCTACCGGCGCCGCTGTCTCCGCCGCCGTCAGCAGCCGGGGAAGTGCGCTCTGTCCGTCATCCACGCCGTGGTCCTTTCCACAGGCCCCTCCTACAGCTTGGGAACCTCCACGGTGAGCGTCAATCTGTGAACGGTCACGACAGGTCAGGACGCCATGAGTCGCTTGGGCCGCTTCAGTGGAACGTCCGACGCGAGAGATGCGCGGGAAGGACGGCAAGCCCCGGCTCACCGAAGACACAGGCCGGCCACTACGGCCTGACGCCGACCGGCAGCCAAGAATCTGACTCCCGGGGTCGGCCCAGCCACCCACGGCCCACCGACCTGCACATCATGGGCCGCGCGGCGAGCCCTTCGTCGGCGACTCCCTGACGAAGCCGCTCCGGTCCGCCGCAGAAGCGGCACCTCGGTGGCGCCGATCTGCTCGCGCTGCGCGCCGTCACGGGACCCAGCGCCACCTCGCCGCGATCTCCGCCGCAGGGCGGTCTCCCCGACGCCTGGCGCCGGGGGGACCGGCAGGTCATCGACGAGTGGTCCAAGGTCGCGCTCAGGCGGGCAGGCCTGCGGCCCTGACGGGCGCGGCGGGAGCCGTCGCCCCAGCCCCGGGAGCCGTAAGAGCCTGCCGCTGTTCGTCATGGTCGCCCCGGCCGGCATGAACGTGACGCGGCAGGAAGCCGCTGACCCCGGCTCCTCGCGCTGACCGGCGCCCCTGCGGTCGCCCCCCGGTGTGTCATGTGCCGGTGCCTCGATCGCGCGCCGCGTTGGGAGGCCGCGGTGCGGGGTGTCTCCGTGGCAGCCGTCGAGGTCGGCGTCGGCGGGCAGGTCGCCCTTGTCGTCCCACTCGACGCCGCCCCGCTCGACGTGGATCTCCTGGACTCCGGGGCCACCGCCCGCGTCGGCGCGGGAGGTTCAGTGGTCTTCAGGCCGCTTCGGCGGACAGTCGCCCGACGTGGACGGCGTCGACGAGAGCCTGGTGGTCGCGTTCGTTCTGGTCGGCGTAGCGCTCGGCGAAGGTCGCCAGCGCCCGGTCGAAGCTGTCGCCGCCGCCCAGATAGGCGGCGATGCCGATGCGGTCGCCGGATCTGGCGTGCGCCCGGGCCAGCGTCGCGCCGCACAGCGCTCCGAAGGTCCGCATGCCGCGGGGCACCATCTCCTCGGCCGCGGCGACCCACTTCCAGTCGCGCAGCTGCCGTACGTAGAAGTCCCGGCGTCTGCCGTCGATGCCCTCGACGCGCTCCCAGCCGAGGAAGATGTCGCTGGTGGCCTGCATCAGCCGTTGCCCGGCGACCACCCGCTCGCCCTGCGTCCGGTACGCGCTCGCCCCGGCGTAGGGTGCCAGCACCGACTCGTCGGCCTCCTTGGCCTGGAGGAACAGCGGATCCTCGTCGTCCTTGCCGAGCAGCAGCACGATCCAGCAGCGGGTGCCCACACTGCCGACCCCGACGACCTTGCGCGCCATGTCGGCCATCCTGTACTGCTCCAGCAGGAACCGCCGGTCCGACTGGAGAGTCTGGCCGTAGCGCTCGATCAGTGTGCGGAGCTCGTGTTCCACGGCGCCGCGCCTGTCATCCGGCAGCAGGTCTTCGAGACGGGTGATGAGCGGTGGGGCGGAAGCGATGCGGCGCCTGCCGTCGACGACGTGGGTGAGTTTGTCGAAGACCTGGAGGGTGTCGTGCGACCGTGCCTTCGTCACGGCCTGCGCCCACCGTTCGCGGCCGCGCGCGGACAGGTCGGCCGCGAAGCGGTCGCGTACCCGGTCGACGTCGAACTGGGCGTACCAGACGGCCAGGTTGCCGAGTCCGGCGAAGGACCGCATGCTCTCGCGATAGGACCGCACGGTGGCCAGGACGATCGCGGCCCGCTGCTTGGTGCTGAAGCCGTTGGCCCGGCCCGCGATGACGAGGCTGGCGGCCAGGCGCTTGACGTCCCACTCCCAGGGCCCCGGCAGGGTCTCGTCGAAGTCGTTGATGTCGAACATGAGGCGCCGCTCGGGTGAGGCCAGCAGCCGGAAGTTCAACATGTGCGCGTCACCGCACAGCTGGGTCCGCAGTCCCGATGTCGGGGTGCCCGCGAGATCCGAGGCCATGATGGCGGCCGCGCCCCGGTAGAAGCGGAACGGCGACTCGGACATCCTGCCGTAGCGGATCGGCACGAGGTCGGGCAGCCGGGTCGTCGACTGCTTCGCGATGATCTCCAACGGGTCCGGGCGCTGCGGTCCGGGTGCGAACGCGGCGTGGCTGGAGCGGGGCACGGCGGCCCGCGCCGCCTTGCCGTGCGCGGCCCGTTCCTGCGGGGTGTGGTGCCGCACGTCGTGTCCGTCCAGGTGGTTGTCGGTCATGGCTGCGGCTCCGTTGGCTGGTCTCGCCGACCCGGGCGGTGGCGATGGCTGTCGGATGACACCGGGAACGGTTCTCGGAGCATGCTCGGATCCCCTGTGCCAGGGGAGGTCAGTGGAGGATCTTCTCCTTGGCCCGCTGGTACTCCTCGTCGGTGATGTCACCCCGGGTACGGATGTCGGAGAGTTTCGCGAGCTGATCGGTTTCGCTCCCGCCCCCCGCGCCCTGGCCGACGGTGGTGCGGATGTAGTCGTCGACCGCACGCTGTTTGGCCTGCGCGTGCCGTGTCTCGCGCCTGCCCATGTCCTTGCCGCGGGCCAGGACGTAGATGAACACGCCGAGGAAGGGAAGCACGACGACGAAGATCAGCCATCCCGTCTTGGCCCCTCCGCCAAGTGTGTCGTCCCGGAAGATGTCACCGATGACCCGGAAGAGCAGCACCAACCACATGATCCACAGGAAGATCCACATGACGGTCCAGAAGGCCCCGAGGACCGGATAGTCGTAGGCCAGATTCATGTCGCTGCTCCTTCTTCCCCGCCTGCGTCGTGCAGGGGGAGACCGAAGGCTTCGCCGATGCTGCGGGCGGCGGACACCACACGGGCGCTGCCGACCACCGGAGCGATGGCCACGAGGGTGCCCTGGATGCGCTCGAGGGGCACGCCGAGTTCGCCGGCGGCGCCGATGTTGAGCAGATACGAGGCGGGCGAGGCGTCCATGGACACCAGCGCCGCGATGCGCGTCAGCAGGTACGTCTCCGGATCCAGCCCCGACCGCTCGAACGTGTCGAGCGTCATCTGGACGAGCGTCTCGAACACGGGAGCGTCCGCCTCGGCGAGGGCGCTGACACCGCCTGTCCCGATCATTTCCTCGGTCATGGTCCGGCTCCTTCTCTGGGGGCGTTGCGATCCTTCTCCTGTACGACTCCAGTCGAGCCCCGCCGGTCTGACGCGGCATCCCCCGCAGCGGGTGATTCGGGTCCCGGCTGCCGGCCCGTGGCGTCGGCCGGTTCAGTCGATGATGAACCAGCCACGTACCTGCGCCTCGTGGTCGACGTACCGTTCGCCGGAGACGTCGACCACGACCTTGTCGATCGTGCCGCCGGTGAAGGGGAACGGCCCGTGGTGGTCGGGTGTCACGGGTGACGCGTCGTCGCGGCCCACGCGGATCCCGTCCCCGACGACACAGAAGAAACCGGGCTGGGTGACGATGCCGTCGCCGCCCACCTCCTGGTCGTCCCTGCAGAGGGTGAGGTGCCCTCGGCGCCGGGCATCTCGGGGTCGGCGCTGCGGCCGTTCGCCGCGAACTCGGCCGTGAACACCGCGGAGTGCAGGCGATGGTCCTTGACGTAGAGGCTGTGGCCGCCCGCGACACCGCCGTGGGCGTACAGCACGCCCTCGGCGTCGGCCGACCCGACGTCGACCCGGCGGCCATGGTGTACGACCGGCCGCTGGTCACGACGCCGGACTGCTCGGGCACCGCCGCGGAGTCGGGGTAGTACACGTGACGGTCGCGCTCGGGACTTCCGTGCGGGCGCTCGGCCAGGACCTGTCCAGGGCGGTGCGGTCGTCCAGCGGCAGCCCGGTGCAGATGCCCGCGTTGTAGTACCAGAGGCTCTTGAGGGTCTCGAGCCGGGCCGGTTCCCGCGCTGCCAGGTCCGTCGACTGCGCGCGGTCGGTGGTGAGGTCGTAGAGCTCCCAGACGTCGTGCGCGAAGTCGCCCCAGCCGCTCAGCGGCGGGTGCACCGTGCAGGCGAGCCATCCTTCGTGGTGGATCGACCGTTGGCCCAGCATCCCGTAGAACTGGGTCTGCCGTCCCGGCGCCCCGGGGTCGGTGAGCGAAGCCCTGAAACTCTCGCCCTCGATCGGGCTCTGCCGGTAGCCCTTGATCACCTCGGGTGGCTCGACGCCGAGGAGGTCGTACAGCGGGGGGACGACGTCCACCGCGTGGACGTACTGCCGGCGGACCCCCCGGGCCGAGATCCCCGCGGGCCGAGATCCCCGCGGGCCATGCCACCAGGCACATATCGGCCACGCCGCCCTCGTAGCCGGCCCAGCGCTTCCAGTGGAGGAACGGGGTAACGGGGTGTCGAACGCCCAGGCCCAGCCGGTGTTGCAGTGGTTGCACGACGTCGGGCCACCGAGCTCGTCGATGTGATCCAGGGACAGCTCGGCGAACGGCGTGCCCGAGACCGTGTGACCGTCGTACTCGCAGTCGCCCGGACACGCGCCACGTCCGGGCGGCGCCTGTGCAACCGACGCCGCGTCGACGCACGAACGCGTCGAACGATCGAGACACACCGACAGTCGAGACGTGGTCACTGGGCGGCATGAAGCCGGCCGGCCACCTCGGCTTGATCCCCGGGGCAGGTCTGCGAGGTCAGGCCAGGCTGATGTTCTCGGCCTGCGGACCCTTCTGGCCCTGGGTGACGTCGAACGTCACGGCCTGGCCCTCCTGGAGCTCACGAAAGCCCGTCGAGTTGATCGCGGAGTAGTGCGCGAAAACATCCGGGCCGCCGCCGTCCTGGGCAATGAAGCCGAAGCCCTTCTCCGCGTTGAACCACTTCACAGTTCCCGTTGCCATGTCCGGTGCCTTCCAGTCGATGAACGCCTCCCACTCCGGTGGCAGACGGAGGTGATCGCCCTGGTCCCTGCGGCACAGCACAGCAAAACGCCCACACCAGGGGCGTGGGCAAGAGAGAATTCCGAACCACGACAGCTGACGCAGACGCTACACGCCCGCACACCGCGTCACCACAGGAAATGGTTCACGCCGCGCACCGAGACCGTGCGTGCGGTGCCCGTCGGAACTGACGGGCACGCTCGTCTCATGCTGCTGCCGTTGGGTTCGCCGATTCGGCGGCACGGCGGTATTCCGCGTTGAGACGCTGGGCTTCCTCGAGCTGGTCTTCGAGGATGACGATCCGGCAGGCGGCCTCGATGGGGGTCCCGTGGTCGACGAGTTCCCGGGCGCGTGCGGCGATGCGCAGCTGGTAGCGGGAGTAGCGGCGGTGCCCGCCTGCGGAGCGCAGCGGGGTGATGAGGCGGGCTTCGCCGATGGCGCGGAGGAAGCCCTGGGTGGTGCCGAGCATCTCGGCGGCCCGGCCCATGGTGTAGGCGGGGTAGTCGTCGTCATCGAGACGGCCGAACGTGTCGTCTGCTGTCATTGCGCCTCTCGCGGAACGCGTTGAGGGGCCCTGGCACCGTACTGGCACCAGGGCCCCGAAGGAACTAACTACACCATCTGCCGGCCCTGATACTGCACCGGCCCTCTGTTTCCGCGGACCCGACCGAGACGCTGTCGGGGGCGCGGGGATCGCGGTTGCTCGACCGGAGACCACCTCACTATCGATGTCCTGCGGTACCCGGGGTCGAGACTGCCGCCCGGGCGATCCTGATGGCGCTCGGCTCCTCCGTTCTTCCCTCTTGGCCAACTGCTCACTGACGGAAACTGCGAACTGCTGATACCGCGAACTGCTGGTGGCTTCCAACGGAGCCACTCTTCGGCAGCCTGCCGAACCTCCCGGTGCGCGCGCCCGCAGCCGACGCCTTCACCGAGGTACTGCCACTGCGTGGCGGCCCCTGATCACTGCGGGCCACCCGGTCCGGTCGTCAGTCCCGTCGCCGTCCTGCGACCACTCTGGCTTCGGAACTCCACCACCGCACCGTCATACCAACTGCAACTGCGTACTACTGCCCGGCAGTTCATCTCTGCCGGGCTCGCTCGATCTCGGCTACAAGAGAAACCATAACCACATCGCCACCCAATGTCTACTGCGGCTGGCATAGATTTTGGCGCGCTCGAAGATGAGACAATCCGTCTCGCCTGGGCCACGGACGGTTCGGGCAGCGTCGGGCCCCGTGCGGCTCTCGCAGTGCCCCACCGCTTCGCCTACCTCCACCCCGACCGGCCGGCACCCCTGTCCGTCGGCGCACCCGGACGCGTCACCCTCCTGAACCCGGCCAAGCCCTGGCCGTACGGGCACAGCCGACATGCGCGAGCAGTTCGCGACCGACATCGACCCGGCCGCCCTGCGCGACCTGCCCGTCCGCCCGGCCATCGGCGGGAACGACACCGGAACCGCCGATCTGCCACCCCTCGACGCACCGGGAGCCGCGTCCTCGGGCAGCAGCCGTATCGAACGCATCACCTCACCGCGGGCCAACTGGCAAGCCCATGGAATCGACGCACGCCTGGACATCGTCCCCGGCGCGGCCCACGACCGGTTCGCGTGCCTGCCGGCAGTCCAGCAGTTCCTCGCCTCGCAGATCACTCCGTGGCGAGGGCGCCGCCGGTGCCACCCGCGGATCGTCGTCGCGGATGGGGCACCCGCAGTTCAGCCCAAGCGCAGCACATCAGCGAGCGAGGGTGCGGTCGCCCGGGACGCGGTGAGAAGGGCGCCATGGACGGCTGAGGACGCCGCCCGTCTGATATAGCGATCACTGTCTGAAGGCCAGGCATCGCGCTCTTGGTGGATCAGAAGAGAAACCGCCCCGTGCACGCCGGCACACAGCACTCTGGCGGTCTCGGTCTTGCTCTCCACAGGTACCCCGGCATCAAGACAGGCCGCGACCTTGTCCCGGAAGTAGCGGAAGCACGCGTCCTCGTTCCGACGGCTGGCTTCGGTGGCCTCACCGGCCATCACCAATCGGTACTGGGACGGATGGCGCAGTCCGAACGCGATGTAGGCGACGCAGATTTCATGGAGCGCCGTCACGGGGTCCGCGATGTCCCGGGACACTGCTTCCAACTCGATGAACAGGGAGCTCCACACACGCAGGCACGCCGCATGGACGAGTTCCCGCTTCGAGTCGAAGTGGAGGTAGACGGCCGGCGGGCTGACTCCTGCACGTGTCGCTACTGCCCGAATCGTCAGCGCGTCGGCGCCACCGTCTTCGAGAAGTCGATCGGCGATGTCGAGAAGCTGGTCCCGGAGCAGGCCGCCGTGCCCCTTGGCGGCGCGAACTCGGGAGTCGCGATGCTCTGACGGTGCGTCACCGAGCATCAGGACACCTTCGGTTTGATGGTCGTGACCACTTGGGTCACCCGGGCGCACAGTTCGCCTTCGTCATCATGGATGTCGACCTCGACCACGCTGTTGCGCCCCACCCGCAAGGGACGAGCTGTCGCGACGACGCTCGTGCGTGCGGGCCGAAGAAAGTGCGTGCTCGACTCGACAGTGGCCGGCGCGGCGCCGGCTGGACCGTTGAGAGCGGCGCACACGGCAGCACACACATCGGCGAGCCCCATCAACGCTCCTCCATGGAGGCCACCACCCACAGTGGAGAGGGAGAGGTCGTGCACCAACCTGGCTTGCACGCCGACTTCCGAGATCTCCTCGAACACCACTCCGAGCGTCTTGGCATAGGGCGCCAGCGCGTAGACGTCTTCAGCTGCGAGTGTGGGCACGGGCTGCTCCTGTCTGTGTTAACTGCGATAACTTATCGACGTTAACCCAGCTCGTCAACGGTTGGTCCGGGCAGCGCACGGGCATCACCGTCGGCCTCTCGCCCCCCGCAGCGTCGCTTCCCCCGACCGGTACCGGGAAGCCGAGCACGGCGCCGGAGGTCGCGGTCGGGTTCTTCACCCCGTACCGGGCTGTGGTGACGAACAGGCGGTTGTCGTCGGGGAGCAGGCGCACCGACGTGGGTTTCCGGGCTGCCCATGAGGTCGCCCGAGAGCGGGTCGATCCGGCAGCGCAGGATGGTTCCGACGGCCGTGTCGGCAAGGTACATGGTGGTGCCGTCCGCGGTGAACGCCGGGCCGTTGGCGATGGTCAGGCCGTCGAGGACGCGCACCACCGTGCCGTCCGGGTCCGTGCGGTACAACGAACCCGCCCCGGGGGTGCCGTCGTAGGCCATGCTGCCGGCCCAGAAGCGACCGGCGGGGTCGGCGACGCCGTCGTTCATGCGGCTGGGGAACGAGGTGCGGTCCTCGGGTCGGTCCAGCCAGTCCAGGGCGCCGTCGGGGGTGAGCAGCGCGATGCCGGTTCCCGCGGCGGCGATCCTGGTGTCCGGTGGCCGTACACCGGCGCGACGGCGCCCAACGGTACGTCGAGACAGGCGAGTCGGGTCGGCCCGGTGTCGTCGCGCAGTGCGAAGAGCCGACCGCTGAGGAGGTCGACGTACACATAACGGCCGTCGAACCAGCGGCCGCCCTCGGCGAGTTCGTACCCGCCATCGACGACGACCGTCGCGGGCGCTGCCGTTGATGTCACGTTCGGTCTCCTGTTCAGCGAATCGTCGTGCCGTCGGGCTGGTCGAACAGCCCGAGTTCGTCGCGCGTCGGAAGGCCCTCCCAGTCACCCCGGGTGCCCACGGCGAAGGCCGCGGTGGGTGACGGCTCGGTGCAGCCGGGCCGGGATGTCCGCGCCGTCGAGGAGTCCGGACAGGTATCCGGCCACGAAGGCGTCGCCCGCGCCGACCAGATCGATCGCGTCGACCTGTCGGGCGGCGCGGTCCGTCGCCCCGTCGGAGGTGAAGGTGGTCGCGCCGTGTGCGCCACGCTTGATGACCACCTCGTCGACGCCTGCGGCCAGGAGGCTGTGCACGGCTTCGGATTCGCCTGCGCCGGACCGTTCCCGCACCAGTGGCAGCTCGTCCTCGGAGGCTATGAGCAGGTCGGTGTGAGCCAGGATCGGGCGGAGGACAGTGAGGGCCCGGTCAGCGGTCCACAGCTTGGAGCGGTAGTTGACGTCGAAGCACACGGTCATGCCGACCTCGCGGGCGGTGGTGGCGGCAGCCAGGACGGCCTCGGCAGCCGACGGGCTGAGCGCCGGGGTGATGCCGGTCAGATGCAGGATGCGGGATCCGGAAGCCAGTGCGGGCAGGACGTCGGCCGGTGAGACGGCCGAACCTGCGGAACCGGCGCGGTAGTAGCTGACGCGTGTGAGGGTGCCGAGACGGGGTTCGGTGAGCAGCAGTCCGGTGGGCCGGCCGGTGTCGTCGGTGACCGCGTGCTCGATGTCGACGCCCTCGGCGCGCAGGGTGCGCAGGACCAGCGCGCCGAGTTCGTCCGCGCCGACCCGTCCCGCCCAGCGCACCCGGTGTCCGAGCCGGGCCAGGCCGACGGCGACGTTCGACTCGGCTCCCGCGACGGACAGGCCGAGGCTGCCGCCGAGCCGCAGCGCGCCCTGGGCCCGCAGCGCCGCCATGGTCTCGCCGAAGGTCACGACCTCGGGTGCGGCCTGGGTCGTCATGTCGTCTCCCCCGCGGCCACCTCGCGGAACTCGGCCGCCCGGGCGCGGAGTCCGGCGAGGTCGCCACCGTCGGCCGCGTCTCCCACGAGCGGCGAGCCGACGCCCACGGCGAGGGCACCCCGGTCCAGGTAGGCGCGTGCGGCCTGCGCGTCCACTCCGCCGACGGGAACGAAGGGCACCTCGGGGAAGGGATCCCGCAGAGCGCGCAGATAGCCGGGCCCGCCGAGCGAGCCGGGGAAGAGTTTGATCGCGTCGGCGCCCCGTGCGAGGGCCTGTTCGATCTCGCTCGGGGTCAGGGCCCCCATCAGCACGGGCACGCCGTACGACGCCAGCCCGTCGACCAGTGCCGGGGTGACGAGGTAGGAGGCGCCGGCGTCCACGGCGCGTGCGGCGTCCTCGGTCGTGCGCACGGTTCCGGCACCGAGGAGAGCGTCGGGGCCGAGGGCGGCGCGGGCCTGCCTGATGACGGTCAGGGCGTCGGCCGTGGTCAGTGAGACCTCGATGGCCGGGATGCCCACCTCGGTGAGGGTGCGTACGGTCCGCAGGGCCGCGGCGGGATCCTTGCCCCGTACGATCGCCAACAGGCGGTGGGCTCGGAGGGATTCCACCAGGTTCATGGGAGCGGGCTCTCCTTGGGTTCGGGGTGCGGGGGCCTGAGGGGTGCTCACCACTCGGTGAACGCCCCGTCTGCTCCCCGCCACACGGGGTTGCGCCAGCGGTGTCCGGTCTCGGCGGCCCGGCGTACCGCGTCTTCGTCGATGTCGACGCCGAGACCGGGGCGGGAGCCGGCGACGGCGTATCCGTCCCGGAAGCGGAAGGGTTCGGGGTCCATCACGTACTCCAGCAGGTCGCACTGCTGGTTGTAGTGGATGCCCATGCTCTGTTCCTGGATGAGGAAGTTCGGCACGGAGAAGGCGATCTGGAGGCTTGCGGCCAGGGCGATCGGGCCGAGGGGGCAGTGCGGGGCCAGGGCGACGTCGTACGTCTCGGCCATGGCCGCGATGCGACGGACCTCGGAGATGCCGCCGGCATGCGACAGGTCGGGTTGGGCCACGGCGATGCCGCTGGTCATGACGTCACGGAAGTCCCAGCGCGAGTACAGGCGTTCGCCGGTGGCGAGCGGAATGCTCGTGGACTCCACCAGGCTGCGCAGATGGCCCGAGTGTTCCGGTGCGACGGGTTCCTCGACGAACAGCGGATGCAGGGGTTCGAGCAGGGGCAGCAGACGGCGGGACATGGCGGTGGAGGCCCGGCCGTGGAAGTCGACGGCGACGTCCCGCTCGTCGCCCAGCACCTCGCGGACGGCCGCGACGCGCTCGACGACCTCGGCGGTGCGGGCCGGGGTGTCGATCGGGGCGAGTTCGGCGGAGGCGTTCATCTTCACGGCGGTGAAGCCCGCCTTCATCTGTTCCTCGGCCCTTTCCGCGACATCGCCGGGGCGGTCTCCGCCGATCCAGGCGTACATCCGGAGGCGGTCGCGTACGGGGCCGCCGAGGAGCCGGTGCACCGGGACGCCGTAGGTCTTGCCTGCGATGTCCCACAGAGCCTGGTCGATGCCGGCGACGGCGCTGGAGAGGATGGGGCCGCCGCGGTAGAAGCCGCCCTTGGTGAGCACCTGCCAGTGGTCCTCGATGCGCAGCGGGTCCCGGCCGACGAGGTAGTCGGCCAGTTCGTGCACCGCGGCGCGTACGGTCTCGGCGCGGCCCTCGATCACGGGCTCGCCCCAGCCGGTGACACCCTCGTCGGTGGCGACGCGCAGGAACAGCCAGCGCGGAGCCACCAGGAATGTCTCAAGTCCGGTTATTTTCAAGGAGCTTCCTCAGGGAGCGGTTCGGTCGAGCCGTCAGCGTGGCCTTCCTGCGCCTGTACGGCGGCCAGGTCCTGGGACGCCTGCGCGAGCAGTGACTCGACGGCGGCCACGGCGGCGTCCGGATCGCCCGCCTCGACCGCCGCGAGCAGGTCCTGGTGCACGGGGATGGAGTCGGCGAAGTGGCGGGCGCCGTGCACGATCCGGTCGCGCACGCGCAGACCCGCCTCGATGACGACTTCCATCCGGCTGAGCAGTTCGTTGTGCGCGGCCTCCAGCAGGGCGCGGTGGAAGGCCAGATCCGCCTCGACCATCGCCTCCGCGTCCGTCCCGGCCGCCGCCATCGCGTCGAGCGCCTGCCGCAGCGCGTCCAGGTCGGCGGGGGTGCGGCGGGCCGCGGCGAGCCTGGCTCCGGCGGGTTCGACTATCGCGCGGACCTCGGCCAGGTCCTCCAGGAAGCCGTCGGTGGGAGCGCTGCTGCCCTGCCAGCGCAGCAGGTCGCTGTCGAGCAGGTTCCAGTCGGCGCGGGGCCGGATGGTCGTACCGCGTTTCTGCTTCGACTCGAGCAGGCCCTTGGCCGCCAGCACGCGCAATGCCTCGCGCACCACGGTCTTGCTGACGCCGAGTTCGGTTTCGAACTTGACCGGGTCCACGACGGTGCCCGGGGGGTAGTCGCCGCGGATGATGCGCCGGCCCAGTTCCTCCACCGCCTGGCCGTGCAGCCCCCTACCGGGATGGGTCACCACGTTCTCCGTTTCCGTTCAGATCCTGTCGGCGCGTGCCCGGGATGGTGCGCGGCGCTCACGAGGACTCCTTCATGACGCTCCATCCTCCATCGACCACCAGGCTCGCTCCGGTCACGTAGGACGCGTCCGCCGATGCCAGGAACGCGACGGCCGAGGCGACCTCCTCCGGCCGGCCGAACCGCTTCGCCGCCGTGGCCGCCACGCTGCGCGCCCGCTCGGACTCCGGGATCCCCTTCCAGGCCGCGGTGAGGACGGGTCCGGGCAGGACCGTGTTGACCCGGATGTCAGGACCGTACTCGACGGCCAACTGCCGTCCCAGCGAGCACAGGGCTCCCTTCGCGGCGGCGTAGGCGGCGTGGCCGGGCAGGCCGATGACCGCATGCACCGAGGAGGTGAGGACGACCGACCCCGACGCCTCGCGGAGCATGGCCGCGAAGGTCTTCATGCCGCGCCAGGCCGGCTTCAGCAGTACGGCCATCTGGCCGTCCCACTCGGCCTCACTCAACTCGTGGGCGGGCTTGTTGAGCTGGGCGAAGGCGTTGCTGTGCAGGGGCAGCGCCGATCCCGTGCGCTGCGCCGTTGATCACCGCCACGCGTCCCGCCATCCTGCGGCACTCCGTCATCGTGTACGTCTCCCGTCCGATCCCTGCTGACGACACCCACCCCAGCTCTTTCAATTAATTATGAATATATCTTGACGGCGTGACGATGCCGCTCCAAGACTGACCGGCGTGCATCAGGCACGCCGCCCGGTCGGCGGGCGTCGTACGGGCCGTGATCCGCATATCCGGCGGACCACGCTGGAGCCAACTGCGACCTGGTACCGGCCGACGGCACCTCCGGCCACTACGCCCGGCTGCGCGGCCCCCTCGAACGCGCGGTGAAGCTGCTGCAAGCACGCCACCTCGACATCCCCGTCACCTACTCACTGGGCGAGCCCTGGCCCGGCGAACTCCACGATCTGCCGGAGCAGGCACAGATCGCGCACTTCCACTTCTACGTCTACGGCGTGCTCGGCGCGCTGTACGAGGCGGTCGGACTCGGGCACGGCACCGAAGCGGCGCCCGAGACGGCCACCTGGCCCACCCCCGAACTGGCCGCCATGCTGCGCCCCGACGCACCCTCCTTCGCCGACTACCAGCCCGACGAGCCCTGGCGGCCGGCCGCCACCGGAATCCCGCGCGAACTGTTCTACGCCCACGACTGGGTCGACCCCGACCGATGGGACCTGTGGCTCTACGAGAACTATCCGGCGCACCGGCAGGCCATGCGGGACACGCTCGCCGGGTGGGTCGACTCCGTCGCCGAGTTCGCCCGTCGCCGTGCCGTCCCGGCCGTCCTCGGCGAAGGCGTCGTGGGCTAAACCCCGCTGCTGACGCGCTTCGAGGAAGACGCCGTCGGCAAGGACATCGCCGAGTTCGTCGTCGACCGCTGCCTCGACGCGGGTTTCCAGGGCGTCGTCCTGACCTCCAACGCGGCCCCGCACCACCCCATGTGGCACACCGACCGGGACTGGATGCGGCGGGTCAACTCCCGTATCACCGCGGCCTGAACACTCCCGCGGCGGTCGATCACTCCTGATGTCGCCAGCTCGGCGCGGATCTGCGGAAGCACTTTCGTGCCGAGCGGTTCGACCGGGTGGCGGTGAGTTGGGCGACGAGGAACGCAGCGATGCCGGCGCGGCTCCGGTCGTGGACCGTTTCGGACACGGGCAGAGGGCGCTGATCACCGCGTCGGCGCCACTGTCGGCCTGCTCGACGGCTTGGCGGGGTGACGGCGAGCTTGGCCGGGGTGCGGACCACAGCGGTGACCTGATGGCCGTCGTCCAGGAGCCGGTGGACGACGAGGCGACCGGCCGAGGCACTCGCCGATCCCGACCCCTGGCACGGCTTCACCGGCGTCGAGCCGTCTGTGCCATGCAGGCCGCCGACCGCGGCTTCGCCGACGTTGTGACCACGACCTTCCCCACCGCCAAGGCGCTCGAGACCCGGCGCGCCGAGTCGTACGGCGCGTTCCTCGAACTCATCGCCCGTGCCAAGGACAGCGGCCACCTCCGCGAGGAACTTCGTCCCCGAGGACCCCGTCATCAGTACAAGGCCAACGCCGACGCCATCGCCGACGCCGGCCACGCGGCCCACGACACCTGGCGCCGCCTCGTCGGCCATGTGCTCCGCGCCTACGCCGCCCCGGGGCCCCGATCCCCGCGCTGCCCGAAGCACCGGCGCCCACGGCCCTCTACCGCGCCATGGTCCGCCTCTCACGAAACGGCCCGGGCACCGTCCAGCGCGGCGGTGTCGGCTCGTGGTACGCATCCGCGCCGCGGCGGACGTCCGCCGGCAAACGGAGGGCCGGCCTGTCTGCGGTGAGCGGTGCCGGGTGCCCGTACGGAAGGGATCAGTGCTGACCGATGTAGCAGCGAATGGCCGTTCCGTCGGGGCCGGTGTGGATGCGTACGAGGTCGGCGAGGGAGTGCACGAGCAGCAGGCCCCGGCCGCCGGGCGTGTCCTGTGCGGGTGGGCGACGGCCGGCGAGCGGATCGTTCAGCTCCCCGTGGTCGCGCACCTCGCACACCACTTGGCCCCCGTCGGCCCACACCCGCAGGACGCCGGAACCCCCGCCGTGCACGACGCTGTTGGTGGTCAGCTCGGCCACGATCAGGGCCATGTCCTCCAGGCGGGTACCGGAAAGACCGAACCGCGCGGCCCGTTCGACCGCGAAGAGCCGGGCGCTCGGCAACTGGCCGGCTTGGAAGACGAGTTCCCCGGCCGCCGCCGGCTGCTCCAGGGGCTGGTTGTAGCGCGCGACCACATGCTCGGGGGCGTAGGCGGTGCTGGGCCGTTCGCTGCCGCCGGAGATGATCAGGGGATGGGTCGCGTACGCGTCGGTGAGTACCTGTTCATCGAGGCGGTCGGCGTCGTACGGGCACAGGATGGTGACTTCCCGGCCTTGGAATGCCGGGTTGATCAGTGCCTCGTGCTGCACGCATGCCGGGTACTCCACGGTGCTGCGGCCGGCCCAGATCGGCTCACCGATGATCCGCACCCGCGTCTGGCGATGGGTGTCCGCGAAGGCACGCAGCACTCTGGGGATGATCCGTCCCGGATTGCGCCCCGCCTCGGTCATGTCGAGGAACTTCACGTGTGCGACGTCGTCGCCCAGAGCCGCCTTGAGCATGGCGAGGTTCGGCCCCGGCACGGCCACCGCCACCGGCTCCCCGGCCTTCAGGCCGTCGCGGACGAAAGGCACCGTGCCGTGCAGATAGTCCTGCTCGCCTCGGTAGAACAAGGCGGGGTGAACGAACGGTTCGACGCTGGGAGCCGTCATCGCCCCATCACCTCGACAGAAAGCAGGTCCGGCCAGAACATGTCCAGAACGCGCCGCAGGGTGGCGGGCGGCTCTTCGAGCACGATGCGTCGCCCCCGCGGAAGGCCCTGGGCGGTCATCGCCAGGGCGGAGACGCCGGCGACGTCGACGAAGGTGACCGCTGAAAGTTCCAAGTGGCACGTCTCTTCGTCGCTCCGGGCAAGATGGTCCAGCGTCTGTTCCCAGGCCGGGCGGGTGAGCAGACTGATCTCGCCTGCCGCTTGCCAGCCGGGCCGGTCCGTCAGCGGGAGCATGCGTAGAGCGCCCCCGGGCGGGGCCGACGATGTCGTCGGCGCGTCCGCCTCCCTTGAACTGTCCACGCAGTCACTCCTGGTTGCCTGCCGTCCTGCTCCCCAGTATCTCCTTGCGGTGGAGAATAGGCGACGACAGCATGCCGGAGGGCGGCGGAGTACCCCTACCGGCCACCATGTCTCGGCGATCTCTCCCCGGAGCCGGTCTCGACCGGTCGGCGGCGATCGCCGTGCCAGTCCAGGACCAGGACCGTGGCGTCGTCCTTGAGGCTGCCGCGGCAGGCGTCGAGAACCGCGCCGGTCAAGGCACGGACGGCTTCTCGCGGGTGCAGCGCGCGGGTGTCGTGGATGACCGAGGTCAGGTCGGCGGCCGCGGCACCGCGCTCCTGCATGCCGTCGGTGAGAAGGATCAGACGGTCCCCGGGACGCAGTTGCAGTTCCTGGACGCGGTAGGAGGCCGGTGCCGCCACACCGAACGGCAGGTTGACGGCGAGCTTGACCTCTTCGACCCTGCCGTCACGCAGCCGCAGCGGCCAGGGGTGGCCGGCGTTGACCAGTTCGCACAGGCCGGTTTCGAGGTCGACGCACAGCAACTGTCCGGTGGCCAGCCCGCGGCTGTGGCTCAGCAGGGCCTGGTGGGCGTGGTGGGCCTGCTTGAGGGCGTCGCAGCCACTGCGGCGAGCCCGCCGCAGCGCGCCGACCAACAAGGTGGCCAGCAGTGCTGAGTTCGTGTCGTGGCCCATCGCGTCGGTGATGGACAGGTGCAGGGTGTCGCGGTCGAGGGTGTAGTCGTAGGTGTCGCCGCCGATGTCGTCGGCCGGGACCAGCCCGGCGGCGAGGGTGAACTGGGCCGCCTCGCAGCAGGGGGCCGAGGGAAGCAGTTGGTGCTGGATCTCCGCGGCCAGGCTGGTCTCGGTGGTGCGCCGGCCCAGGTGGTAAAGGTCGGTGAAACGCCCGTCCGTGACGATGATGTAGGCCAGCGTGTGGGCCGCGTCGCGGACCTGCCGCAGCACGGTGTCGTCCACGGACTGCAGGGTCACCTCCAGGACGCCGATGCAGTCGCCGCGGTTGCTGACCGGTGTGATGACGCGCCGTCCGCCCTGGCCGTCCGGCTCCACATGCTGGCGCTGGCTTCGCAGCACGCTGTCGTAGACACTGCCCTGAAGGTCGATCGGCTCGGCCTGGTCCGCGACCTCGTCGTCGGTCGCGGCGAGCCGTACCAGCCGCTGACCTATGAGGTCGGCGAACAGGAAAGACACCCGCTGCGCACCGAACCGCTTCTGCAGGTCGCGGGCCACCACGTCGACGGACTCACCGGGCGGGGCCGCTTCCGCAGCGGCCAGCAACTCGCCCAGTTCCAGATCTCCACCCTCCACAGCAACCTCCCATCGGCTGCCGCACCTTCTTCCCCGCATCTCCGCAACGTCACCCGACGCGGCAAACCTGCCTGGTCACAGACAGGCCCTCGGCGCCGGGGCCGGGAGTGCGGTGGGGGCGGCCGATGCCAGGAAGTACGCCGACACGTGCCGTGTCCTGATGGCGGCTGCCGCTCCCCGGGTGTAGCGTCGTGACCTAGCAGTCGTGGTTCCGAAGTCCCGTTCGCCCGTGATCGCCATCACGGGCGTTCTTGCGTTTCAGCGCCTCTCCGGACCAGGGCGATCACCTCCGGGCACGCAGGGTGCGCGCCCGGTTTCCCTCGAAGGAGACTGTCGTGGCCAAGGGCACTGTCAAGTGGTTCAACAGCGAGAAGGGCTTCGGGTTCATTGAGCAGGAGGGTGGCGGCCCTGACGTCTTCGCCCACTACTCCAACATCGCCGCCCAGGGTTTCCGCGAGCTGCAGGAAGGCCAGAAGGTCGAGTTCGACGTCACCCAGGGCCAGAAGGGCCCGCAGGCGGAGAACATCCGCCCCGTCTGATCGCACCGTTGCGGCAAGGCCCGGCTTACCCACTCGGGTTCGCCGGGCCTTGCCGCGTGCTGGAGCGCGGCAACGTTGTTCAGGCCCTCCCAGTGCAGCAGTACGGGAAGAAAGATCAGCAGCGCCACCTGCGGGGCACAGGGGGCGGCGGAGCGGGGGTTTCGTGCTCCGGGCGGCCGGCTGGTGCGGGTGGCTGCGGCCAGGGTCGTCAGGGCGGCCAGGGAGAGGCTGATGCGCAGGCCCGGGCAGGAAGTGGTCCTGGTCGGCGATCAGGGCACCCGAAGACGGCGACGGCGACAGCGACAGCGACAGCGACAGCGAATGCTCCGCCGAGCTGACGGCTGGTGTTGAAGACGCCGTCGGCGGTGCCGGTCCGGTGGGTGGGGACGCTGTTGACGAGCAGCGCGGTGGTCGGGGCATGGCCGGTGGGCCGCCCATGCCGACGGGGAGCATCAGCAGGGCCCGGCCCCGCGTCGGCGTCCGGGCGGGGGCGAGGGCAGCAGGAGCAGGCCGCCGGTCATCACGAACATGCCGCACGTGATCGGCGTCCGGGCTCCGTAGCGTTCGGCGGCGCGGGCGGAGAGCGGGTTGATGAACGCGGAGAGCACGGTCATGGGCACGAACGCCAGGCCGGTCCCGAGCGCGGACAGACCGCGGCGCGGGGTTCTCGTTCATGGCCGCCTTCTACGGATGGTCTTCGTCTTCAGCATCTACCTCCAGCAGCAGCGCGGCCCAGCGAGGGGACATTCGCGTCCGCCTCCCGCAGGGGCCGACCGGTGAAGAGGCGACGACTCCAAGACGAGGTCGACGCCGCAGCCACTGTCATCGCTGTACCCGAACTCCAGCGGTGTCAGGGTGTCCGGGCCGCGGCGGTGTCCCGGAGGAGTCCGGCGAAGGTCAGGGCGGCGGGGGTGAGCGAGTGGTCGGCCATGCGAACCAGCAGGATGCGGCGGATCGGGGCCGGCGGCTGGAGAGGGAGGGCGTTGACGCCGGGTCGGACGCCCTCCAGGGCCAGGGTGGGAGCAAGGGCGACGCCGATGCCGGCGGCGACCATGGCCTGGGCTTCCTGGTAGTCGTGGGCCTCGTAGGCGATGTGGGGCTCGAAGCCGACGGCGCGGCAGCCGCGGACGAGGGCTTCGGCCACCGGGTGCTGTTCGGCGCGGGTGATCCAGGGGTCGTGTGCGAAGTCGGCCAGTGAGGCGGCGTCACGGCCGGCGAGTGGATGGCGGTCGCTGATGAGAAGGGCCGGCGGGTCATCGAGAAGTGGGGTGACGACGATGTCCTCCCGGTCGATCCGGCTCCAGTCGTAGTCCCACATCAGCGACATCTCGATCTCCCGGTTCTCCAGCATCGTCCAGAGCCCGGCGATGCGGGCGCTGCGGACGGTCAGCCGTACGTCGCAGTGGGCGTCCCGGAAGGCGATCACGGCCTGCGGGAGGAGCGAGGCGCCGACCGTGGGGAAGGTGCCGATGCGCAGTGTGCCCGCGCGCAGGCCGGCGTAGTCGGCGAGTTCGTTTTCCGCGGCCTGCAGTTCGCGTTCGATCCGTTGCCCTCGTTCGGCCAGCGCCCGTCCGGCGTCGGTGACAGTGACGCCTCGGGCGTGGCGTTCCAACAGGGGCTGGCCTGCCTCCGCTTCCAGGCGGCTGATCTGCTGCGATACCGCCGACGGGGTGTAGTTGAGGGCACGGGCTGTCGCGGTCACCGAGCCGCGCCGGGCGACCTCCGTGAACAGCAGGATGCGCCGGACGTCCAGCATGCCGCCACCTCCAGCGTTCACTTCACCTTAATAGCCATGCAGATTTCCGAGATTGTACTTCACGCTGCCGTAACCCACCGTGGAGGACACCACGCACGGCGAGACCGTCGCTGGACTTCCCCCTTCCACGTCTGTGAGGAGTCAGTTGTGCTGCGTCTGCAGGGCGAGATGATCCGCGGAGGAACCAGCAAGTGCTGGATCTTCGACCACCGCGACGTGGCCGCCACGGGCGTGGACGCCGACGCCCTCCTGCTCGCCGCCTTCAACGCCGCGGACCCCCGCCAGATCGACGGCGTGGGCGGCGCCTCCTCCACCACCTCCAAGGCCGCCGTCGTCCGGGCGTCGACCCAGGCCGGCGTGGACGTCGAGTACGCCTTCGCACAGATCGGGATCGGTGACGAGCGCGTGGAGTGGGCCAGCAACTGCGGCAACTGCGCCACCGCCGTGGCCCTGTACGCCGTCCACCACGATCTCGTACCGATCACACCGGACACCACCACCGTCCGCATGGTCAACGTCAACACCGGGGCCCGCCTCACGGGCACCATCCCCACCCCTGCGGGCGTCGCCCCGGAGGAGGGCACCGCCGTGGTGCCGGGTACCTCGGCGCCGGGCGTGCCGGTCCTGCTCGGGTTCCAGGACCCGGCGGGCTCGACGACCGGCCGCGCCCTGCCGACCGGCCGGGCACTGGACGAACTGACCGGCCCGGACGGTCCCGTCGAGGCATCCCTGGTGGACGCCGGCGCACCGGCCGCGCTGTTCGAGGCCAAGGCGTTCGGCCTCGACGGCACCGAATCCCTCACCGCGTTCGCCACCGCCGTACCCGCGCTGACCCTGCTGCGCCGCCAGGCAGCGCTGGCCATGGGCCTGGCCCGCGAGGGCGACCCGGTCAGCCACGCGGTGCCGAAGGTGGGCATCGTCGCCCGGCCCGCCCCCTACCGCACCACACAGGGCACACTCGTCAACCAGGACGAGTACGACCTGGCCGTGCGCATGGTCTCCATGCACGCCCCACACCCGGCGATCGGCCTGACCTCCGCCGTGGCCCTGGCCACGGCCGCCGCCACCCCCGGCACCCTCGCCCACCGCGTCGCCCGGCAGACCGCCGACGGCACGCTGCGCCTGGGCACCCCCGCCGGCGTGATCACCACCCAAGCCGTCCCCGCACCGGACAGCGCCTCCCCCACGGTGCTGCTGCACCGCGCCGCCCGGCGTATCGCCCGAGCCGAACTCCTCGTTCCCGTCCTGGAAGGACGCCCCGCATGAGCCGCAACGACGCCGCCCCGGGTACCGTCACCGCACCACCGGGCCGCATCCGCCGGATGCTGTCCCACCTCTACATCCAGTGCCTGATCGCCGTCCTCCTCGGCGCCGCCGCGGGCGGGCTGTGGCCGTCCGTCGGCGCTGACCTCAAACCGCTCGGCGACGGTTTCATCGCACTGGTGAAGATGTTCATCGCGCCGATCATCTTCTGCACGGTCGTCCACGGCATCGCCTCCATGGGCAACGCCCGCGCGGTCGGCCGCGTGAGCCTGAAGGCTCTGGTCTACTTCGAGGTGCTGACCACCGTGGCCATGGTCATCGGCCTGGTCGTCGTCAACGTCGTCAAGCCGGGCAGCGGTCTGCACATCGACCTCTCGACTCTGTCCACCGAGGGCCTGCCGCCGGAGGCGACCACGGCCCACGAGGGCTTCGCCGCCTTCCTCCTCGCCATCATCCCGGCCACCCTGGTCAGCGCCCTGACCGGCAACGAGATCCTGCCGGTACTGCTGGTGTCCGTGCTGTTCGGCTTCGGCCTGCACGCCAGCGGAGAGGCCGGCCTGGGCATCGCCCGGAGCATCGAGAAGTTCTCCACGGTCCTGTTCACGCTCATCCGCTGGATCATGCGGCTCGCCCCCATCGGCGCGTTCGGCTCGATGGCCTTCACCATCGGCAACTACGGCCTGGGCACCCTGCGTCACCTGGCCCTGCTGGTCGGCTCGTTCTGGCTGACCGCCCTCTTCTTCGTCCTGGTCGTCCTCGGGACGGTGATGCGCCTGAACGGACTGCGGCTGCTGCCGTTCCTGCGCTACATCAAGGAAGAACTGCTGATCGTCCTGGGCACCTCCTCCACCGAGCCGGTCCTGCCGCGCATGATGGCCAAGCTCCAGCACGCGGGCGCCTCGAAACCGGTCGTCGGCATCACGCTGCCCGCCGGGTACTCCTTCAACCTCGACGGCACCGCCATCTACCTGACCATGGGCTCGGTCTTCCTCGCCCAGGCCCTCGGCATCGACCTCAGCCTCACCCAGCAGCTGGCCATGCTCGCCGTCATGCTGCTCACCTCCAAGGGCGCCGCAGGCGTCACCGGCTCCGGCTTCATCGCCCTGGCCGCCACTCTCAGCGCCGTCCCGCACGTCCCGGTCGCCGCCCTCGCGCTGATCTTCGGCGTCGACCGGTTCATGTCCGAGGCACGCGCCCTGACCAGCCTGGTCGGCAACGGCGTCGCCACCCTGGCCGTCGCCCGCTGGGAAGGAGAGCTCGACGAGGACCGCGCCAAGGCCGTCCTGCGCGGCGAGATCCCCTACGCCCCTGCACCCGCTCCTTCTGCGGTGACAGCCGAGCCCGATCCGAAGGAGACGCCCGCACCAACCCGCGACCGCGTTCCCGCCGCAAGCTGACGTCGCATGGGAGGGCCGGCCCGGAGCGGACGCTCCAGGCCGGCCCCTGCGCGGCACCGACATGACGGAGCTCAGCGCCGTTGATCGGGAGTCCAGCCACGGCCTTCTCGTCGACGAGGCTCTGGTGGAGTCCGGCCGGCACTGGGCGGCCGTGCGCCGGATAGTGTCGCCGGGCAGTCACATTCGAGAGGGACAACCGTCAGTGAATCCGGGCATCGTCGGGCAGGCAGCTGGGCTGTTCGCCGTCACCAACATCGACGACATCCTGATCCTGTCTCTGTTCTTCGCCCAGGGTGCGGGTCACCCGCACTCAACTCGCCGGATCGTGATCGGGCAGTATCTCGGCTTCGCAGCGATCCTTGCCGTCGCAGTCGGCGCCGCGTTCGGGGCGACGTTCCTGCCGGAGGCGGCGATCCCGTATCTCGGCTCGCTGCCACTCGCCCTGGGTCTCAAGGCGGCGTGGCAGGCGTGGAAGAACCACCGCGACGGTGAGGACGCGGATGAGGAGGAGGCGAAGGAAGGCGGCCCGAGCCCGCTGGAGGTCGCCGCAGTCACCTTCGCCAACGGCGGTGACAACATCGGCGTCTACGTCCCCGTGTTCGCCACTGCCGGCGTCGGCGGGATGAGCGTGTATGCCGTGGTCTTTCTGACCCTGGTCGCGGTGTGGTGCTTCGCGGGAAGGTTCTTCGCCACCCGTCCGGTCGTCGCCAAGGCTCTCAGCCGCTGGGGCCACATTCTGCTGCCGCTGGTGCTCATCGCGATCGGTCTGCTCATCCTGATCGAGGGCGGGGCCTTCGGGCTGTAGGGGACCGGCTTCCTCCGGCTGGGTGATGCGGCGCTGAAGCTTATCGAGGTCGGCCGGGGCACCGAGACCGGATTCGGTCCGGACCGCCGTGCCCAGGGTTCGGCCGTCAACCGCGTCTCCAGAGCACTCCGTACGGCGTCGCTCGGCAGTCACAGGAGAGGTCGGGCGGTCGTCGGGCGCCCTGGCGCCGGGCAGCCCCCGTCGGCCCCACGACCTGGGCGTTTCCGCGGTCCCCGGGTGGGGACCCGGTCGTCGTGGTGGCGTACGGAGCGGAGCAACGGGTGCGGGTGCCGGCTGTGCGGGCCCGCTGGCGCAGACAGACCTTCGTGCACTGGCCCTTCCCGCCGGTGGCGGTGCAGGCCCTGCTGCCCCGGGAACTGGTCGTCGACGAGTACGACGGGGTGGCGTGGGTGGGGCTCACCCCGTTCGTGATGGCGGACGTGCGCCCCGCGGGCGTCCCCGCCGGCGTCCCCGGGCTCCCGTCGTTCGCGGAGACCAACCTGCGGACCTATGTCCGACGCGAGGACGGACGGGACGGCATCTGGTTTCTGTCCATCGACGTGGCCTGCCCCCTGATGCTGGCCGCTCGTGCCGTCGGGGCGCCGTACACCCTGGGAGCCCTGCGCGTCGCCACGGACGGCGACACCGTGTCGTACGCCGGCTCGCGCGGAGCGGGCGAAGTCTCGTACCGCCTGTACGTCCGTCCCGGCGATCCCGTCCAGCCGGCGGAGCGGGACGTGTGGCTGACCTCGCGCTGGCGTGCGTACACCCGTCGGCTGGGCCGCCTCTGGGAGACGCCCGTGGAACACGAACCCTGGCCGCTGGCGTACGCGGCCGTCGACGTGCTGGAGGAGACCCTGACCGCCGCGGCGGGGCTGCCCGCACCGCTCGACGAGCCCGTCGTGCACTTCTCTCCGGGGGTCGAGCACGTCCGGCTGGGGCCCTCCCGGCCCCTCTTCACGTGAGCGGGCCGTCCAGCGGGGCCCCGCGCGGCGGACGGCTGCGCTTCGACGGCTGGATCGCCGGCCTGGGCACGGCGTCCGGGACCCGCATCGTGCTGGGGCACTGGCCGCGGTCGCCGTTCGGACCGTTCAGCGACGTGATGCTGGAGCGGCCCGACGGAGAACGGCTGCTGCTCGCCCCCACCCGGCAGACGGCGGAGTTCGTCGGCGGCACCTATGTCTTCGACACCGTACGCGTCGTCCCGGTCCGGGTGCGCGTCGCGGACCGGACCTGGAGCGTCACCGCGGGGCCGCTCGACCTGCGTTTCGTGGCGGGCCGCAGACGGCTCCTCGGGCTGCTGCTGTGCGCGGTGCCCGGCGTGCTCGCCGGACGGCCGGGCTGGTGCACGCTCACGTCCGTACCCGCCCGTGTGCTGCTGCCCGGCGTACGCACCCGTGGCAGTGCGCGAGCGGGCCGCCGGGAGTGGTACGGCGCCCGGGACCTGCGGCCGATCCACACGGTGACGGCGGTCTTCGAGGGAGACGACCTCGGTGCGATGGCACCCGTCGTTCCGCCCGTGCGCTTCGGATTCGGGTCCGTGCCGAGGAGACCCGCGCTGACCCGGGTCACGACCACGGTGGCTCTGGAGCCGGAGTGAGGGCACACGGCCAGGGGTACCCGGCAGGCCGGACGAAGGGGTGACGCGTGGGCAGGACGAGCGCTCGGGATCCCGGACAGGGTGTCGCGGTCGCGCACGGGGTCTTCACCATCGTGGGTGGACTGTGGCCCGCTGGTGCATCTGCGCAGCTTCGAATGGATCTTCGGGCCGAAGACCGACGTGTGGCTCCAGAGGACGATCGGCGGGCTCCTGGTCTCCGCCGGTCTCGCCCAACTCGCGGCGGCTCCCGGTCCGCAGGGGCCGGCCCAGGCCCGCCGTATCGGACTGGGCACGGCCCTGACACTGCTGGCCGTGGATCTGGTCTACGTGCCCAAGGGGCGGATCCGGCCGACGTATCTCGTGGACGCCGCGATGCAGACCGGGTGGATCAGCACCTGGCTGCGGTCCGTCCCCGGAGGCGGCACCGCCCGGGCGAGGAGGGGGAAACGTTGAGCGACCGCCCCAGCGCAGACACCGGACACCCCGTAGGAGGCCGACGATGAGTGAACAGACCCCGTCCCAGGCGGAGGGCGAACGCCGGGAGGACAGGCCGGAGGAGACGTCCGGCCGTCGTGACGTGCCCCGAACGACCCCTTCGCAGGCGGAGGGCGAGGACAGGGAGGACAGGGAGGACGAGGACACCGGGCAGGGCGAAGAGCGCGCGGAGCGGGAGAGCGGCTGGTCCGGTCCGTGACGCGTGACAGGCCCTGAAGCGGTACCGCTCCTCTTTTGAAGCTGCGCGCCAAAGCTCCCCAACCGGTAGGAATGGCTTCCGGCAGGAGGGTTACACGCTGCCCGACAGAACGACCCCTCGATGCACCGGAGGGCGGCTGATGGCCACACACACCGAACCGGTCGCTCCGGTCCCGGCGGCGCGGCGGCGCAGCAGAGGCCGCGTGGTCGTGTTGTCGGCAGGCGGCCCCGCTGCTGTTCGTCGCGGCACGCCCTCTGACCCTCGCTCTGCGCGCCCTGACGCCCGGCCGGACACGGCGACTCCTGGTGACCCTCGCGCACTCCGCTCCCGTGGGGCTGCTGCTCTTTCCTCCCCTGGCGGCCGTCCTGGACATCGGCGGGCTCTGGCTGCTGTACCGCACGGAGCTGTTCGCGGCGACGGCGCACCGGCCGTCGGCGCACGGCGCGGTACAGGTGCACATGGTGGCGGCGGGACTGCTGTTCACCCTCGCCGTGTGCGGGCTCGATCCGGTGCGTCGCCGCTGGAGTCTCGCCGTGCGCGGCGCGACCGTCCTGGCCGCCGGTACCGCGCACGCCGTGCTGGCCCGCACGCTCTGCTCCCGGCAGCCGCCCGGCACCGGCTTCACCGCCGCCGACCTGCGTCACGGGGCCCAGTGGATGTACTACCGCGGCGACCTCGTGGAAGCCGGCCTGGCCGTGGTGATGGGGGTGAGCTGGTACGCCTGCGCCGGAGGTGCCCGAGCCCATCGCCGGCGCCGGGGATTTACGGACAGAGCGGTTGACCGGCCCGGCCGGGGCACTCGGAGGCCATCACAGGACTCCGGCAGCCGGAGGGGAACCATGAACAGGACGGCACGGAACTCACACGACGGTGCGACGCGGCAGAAGCGGCTGGTGATCTATCTCAACGACCACCTGGCCGGTGCGACGGCGGGTGTCGAGCTCGCCCGCCGGATGGCTCAGGAGCACCGCGGGTCGGCCTACGGCGAGACCCTGGAGAGCCTGCGCAAGGAGATCTCGCAGGACCGGCAGGCACTGGTACGCCTCCTCGCCGATCTCGACGTCCCTGTCAGGCACTACAAGACGTACGGGGCGTGGCTGGGCGAGAAGGCCGCGCGGATGAAGCCCAACGGCCGTCTGCTGCGCCGCTCGGGGCTCGCGCTGCTGGTCGAGCTCGAAGCGATGCGGCTGGGGGCGCAGGGCAAGGCCTCGCTGTGGCGCGGGCTGCTCGCCGCGTCGGCACAGGACTCGCGTCTGGACGCCGACCGGCTGGAGGAGTTGCTGCGCAGGGCGGGGCAGCAGATCAGGACAATGGATGCCCTGCACGCGAGGATCGCCACGGCTCTGCTGTTTCCCATGACGGGGCAGGAACCGGCGTCGCCGGCCACGGCAGGCACGAGCTCCTCGAGCTGACAGCCCCCGTCGGTCCGGCCGATTCGGTCCCACCGCCCCCTTCACACTTCGGTTGCACGGCACTGGCACGGGTACCCGCGCGGCTCTGTTCCGGCCCATCAGCCCAGGAGACCCTCATGGGCTTCAACCCACTGGAACACCGGGGCATCCCCCTGCGCCAGCTGCGCAACTGGCGGGAGCTCGACGTCGAGCCCGTGGATCCCGACCACGGTGACCCGTACACGAAGTGCCGCATCATCGCGATGAACGGCATCGAGGTCGAGGCGATCCTCTTCAGCCACCAGTTCGCCCGGCCGCCAGACCCTGCGCGAGACCCTGCGCCGGCTGACGCACGCCGTCCTCGACCACCACTCCGGCCGCCTGGACGACGACGCCACCGTCCTGCTGGCCGAATGGCGCGCCGGCCACCAGCACCGGCTCGTCCCCTGACTCCTTCGACCGACTCCTTCGGCTCCTTCGCAGGTTCCGGTTTCTCCCCCGCGAGGCCAGGGCACCCGCGCCCGGTCATGGTCGTTTCCCGACGAACCTCGCAAGGAGGCGTGATGCAAGAGCAGGGCCGGGACCGGATCGACGCCCCTCCGGTGATCACCTCGGAACCCACTCCGGACTTCCCCGAGCAGAAGCAGGATCCGCCGGGCCTCGAGTCGGAGATGGACCCCAGGCCCCGGTACCGGGCCGAGCGCTACAAGGCGGCGGGCAAGCTGACCGGCAAGGTGGCCCTGATCACCGGAGGCGACTCCGGCATCGGCCGCGCCGTGGCGCTGCTGTACGCACGGGAGGGCGCGGATGTCGCCATCGTCTACCTCCCCGGGGAGCAGTCCGACGCCGAGGAGACCCGGCAGGTGGTCGAGGAGCAGGGCCGCAGGTGTCTCCTGCTGCCGGGCGACCTGTGTGAGCCGGAGTTCTGCCGGGATGTCGTCGAGCGCACCGTGCGGGAGCTCGGGCGGTTGAACATCCTGGTCAGCAATGCCGCCTATCTCAACAGCAAGCTGCACCTGGAGCAGCTGACGGCCGAGGACTGGGACCGGACGTTCAAGACGAACGCCTACGCCTACTTCCACCTGGTCATGGCCGCCCTTCCGCACCTGGACGAGGGCGACTCGATCATCGCCACGGCCACGGAGGAAGCCCTCAAGGGCAGCACCACCATGATCGACTACGCGGCTTCCAAGGCCGCCCTGATCACCTTCACCAAGTCCATCGCCCCGCATCTGGCGGCGCGGGGTGTGCGGGCCAACGTCGTGGCGCCCGGCCCCACCTGGACGGTTCTGAACGTCGCCGACCGGCACATGCCGCCCGGCGACCTGGCCCAGGTGGGCAGCGAGACGCCCGTCGGCCGGCCGGCGCAGCCGGAAGAGATCGCCCCGGCCTATGTGTTCCTGGCATCGGACGCGGACTCGAGTTTCGTCACGGGAGAGGTCCTCGCGGTCACCGGTGGTGAGACGGACACCCGGTGACGGGCTACGCCACGGCGGTCTCGGTCATCCCGTCGTCGTGTGAGGCGAACTGGGTCCGGTACAGCTCCGCGTACCGGCCGTCGAACGCGAGCAGTTCCTCGTGCGTCCCCCGTTCCACGATCCGTCCGTCCTCGACCACCAGGATCTGGTCGGCCGTGCGGATCGTGGACAGCCGGTGGGCGATCACGATGGCCGTCCTGCCCTCCAGCGCCTCGGCGAGCGCCTCCTGGACGGCGGCCTCCGAGGTGTTGTCCAGGTGGGCGGTGGCCTCGTCGAGGATGACCACACGCTGGCGGGCCAGCAGGAGACGGGCGATGGTCATGCGCTGACGCTCGCCGCCGGAGAGCCGGTAGCCGCGCTCGCCGACCACGGTGTCGAGACCGTCCGGCAGGGACCGTACGAGATCGTCGAGGCGGGAGCGGCGCAGGGCGTCCCACAGCTCGGCCTCGGTCGCCTCCGGGCGGGCCAGCAGCAGGTTCGCGCGGACCGTGTCGTGGAAGAGATGGCCGTCCTGGGTGACCATGCCGAGGGTGGCCCGCAGGGACCCGGCGGTCACGTCGCGGACGTCGACGCCGCCGATGCGTACGGCGCCCTCGTCCACGTCGTAGAGCCGCGGCAGCAGTTGCGCGACGGTCGACTTCCCGGCGCCGGAGGAGCCGACGAGGGCGACGGTCTGTCCGGGTTCGGCGCGGAAGGAGACGCCGTGCAGGACCTCGGCGCCGCCGCGGGTGTCGAGGGAGGCGACCTCCTCCAGGGAGGCCAGGGAGACCTTGTCGGCGGAAGGGTAGCCGAAGCGGACGTCCGAGAACTCGACGGCGACCGGTCCCTCGGGGACCTCGCGGGCGTCCGGCTTGTCCTCGATCAGCGGTTTCAGGTCGAGTACCTCGAAGACCCGCTCGAAGCTGACCAGGGCGCTCATGACTTCGACGCGGGCGCCGGCGAGGGCGGTGAGCGGGGCGTACATGCGGGTCAGGAGCAGCGCGAGGGAGACCACGGCGCCCGGTTCCAGGCTGCCGCGCAGCGCGAACCAGCCGCCGAGGCCGTAGACCAGGGCGAGAGCCAGTGCGGAGACCAGGGTCAGGGCGGTGATGAACACCGACTGGGCGGTGGCGGTGCGGACGCCGATGTCGGCCACGCGGCGGGCCCGGGCCGCGAACTCCTCGGACTCCTGCTCGGGGCGGCCGAAGAGCTTGACCAGGGTGGCGCCGGGCGCGGAGAACCGCTCGGTCATCCTCGTGCCCATGGCCGCGTTCAGCGCGGCCGCCTCCCGCTGCATCCGGGCCATCCGGCTGCCCATGCGGCGGGCCGGGATCACGAACACCGGGAGCAGCGCGAGCGCGAGCAGGGTGATCTGCCAGGACAGGGTGAGCATCACCACAAGGGTCAGCAGCAGGGTGACCAGGTTGCTGACCACGCCCGACAGGGTGTTGCTGAAGGCGCGCTGCGCGCCGATGACGTCATTGTTGAGACGGGAGACCAGCGCTCCCGTACGAGTGCGTGTGAAGAACGCGACCGGCATGCGCTGCACATGATCGAACACAGCCGTCCGCAGATCGAGGATGAGTCCCTCCCCGAGCGCGGCCGACAGCCGTCTGCCGAGGACGCCGAGCGCGGCCTCCGCGACCGCGATGAGGGCGATGAGCAGGGCCAGGCGTACGACCTTGCCCTCGTCGTCGCCCGACACGATCGCGTCGACGATGTGTCCGGCCAGTACGGGCGTGGCGACGGCGAGCAGCGCGGTCGCCACCCCGAGTACGACGAAGCGGGCGATACGGGTACGGTGCGGGCGGGCGAACGAGCCGATGCGGCGCAGCGTCGCGCGGGCGAACGGGCGGCGCTCCTGTTCGGCGGTCATGACACTGTGCAGCTGTGTCCAGGCTGTGGTCTCCATGCTCATGGGAGAGAACGTACGACCTCAAGCGTTCTTGAGGTCAATGACCGACCCTTTTCTCTCCGTCGGAAGGACTCGATGACCGTACGTAAGACCCTGGCCCCGCTTCCGCAACCCGCCGTTGGCGCGGCGGGGACAGCCTCTCCCGGTGTGACAGCGGTAGAGCTCCCCCAGGGACGCCCTTTCCAGCGCCTGCCCGTCCGCCGTATTCGCCAGATCCTGTGTCTGGTCCCGCTCCTGCTGGTCACCCTCGTGGCGGTGCGGCACCGGTCCGTGCTCGCCGAGGGCTTCGGCCATCTGCGGCATGCCGAGTGGCCGTGGCTCCTCGCCGCGGCCGGTGCCACCTGTCTGACCTGGGTGGCCGCCTCCTTCACCCGGCAGGGCGCGGTGGTGGAGCGGCTTCCCCGGCGGCGACTGCTGGCGACACAGTTCGCGGCGGGCGCGGCGAACCACCTGTTGCCGACGGGCCTCGGCGCGGGGGCGGTCAATCTGCGCTTCATGACGGTGTGTGGTGTCTCGCTCGCCCGCTCCTCGGCCGCGCTCGCCCTGTATCTGCTGGCGGAGTCGATCGGCCGGCTCACCCTGCTGGCCGTACTGTTCGTCGCCTTCCCGGACGCGCTGCGCCTCGACGGGCTGCTGCCCGACACCGCGGTGGGTCCGCTGCTGCTGGGCCTGGGCGCGGTGCTCGTGGTGGCCGTGGGTGTGCTCGCGGGTGTCCGCCGGGTGCGGACGGCCGTGGGTTCCTTCCTGCGGACCGCGCTGGGCGAGGCCCGCTCGGTGCACACCCGCCCGTCCCGGGCGCTCGCGCTGTGGGGCGGTTCGCTCGCCTTCCCGGCGCTGCAGGCGGCCGGGCTGGCCTCGGTGGGGCAGGCGCTGGGGCTCTCGGTGCCGCCGGCGCACATGGCCGTGGCGTATCTGGCGGCGACCTGCGCGGTGGCGCTGGTGCCCACACCGGGCGGGGTCGGCTCGGTGGAGGCGGCTCTGGTGGTGGCGCTGGTGGCGGCCGGCGGCCCGGTGGCCGTGGCCACGGCGGTGGTGCTCGCCTACCGGATCATCACGGTCTGGGTGCCGCTGGTGCCGGGGGCGCTGACGCTGGGTGCGCTGGTGCGGCTGAAGGTGATCTGACCCGGGCGTCGCGCACCAGGGCGTTCACCGACCGGTGAGCCGCACGCGCACGACCTGGTGAGTCCAGCGGGCGGTCAGGGTGACGGTCCGGTTCGGAACCGCCGTGCGCAGGCGTGCGCGGTGCACGGTGCGGCCGTCCTGGGTGATGTGCAGGACGGCGCGGGACGGCGGGGTCGCCGTGCGCAGGAAGTACGGCAGGGGGTCGGCCGGGGTGACGCGCTTCGGGGCGTCCCCTCGCCTGCCGCCTCGGTTCGGACGCAGCGAGCGCGCTGCTCGTCGTGATGATCGTGGCGCAGCTGTTCTGCGGCAACGTGTACTCGGCGACCGCCTACGGCGCGGTGACCGCGATCAACGTCATCGGCATCACGCCCGCCTAGGCCATCCCCGTACTGCTGCGGCTGCGCGCTGGGAGCCGTTTTCAGCCGGGTCCGTGGAGCCTGGGGCGGTGGGGCAAGCCCATCGGATGGACGGCGGTGGTGTGGGGGGCCTGTGTGACGGTGGACACGATGAACTACGCCTCCGTCGCCCTGGCCGTCTTCCTGCTGATCGCCACGGTGTGGTGGTTCGTGGCCCGGCGGTGGTACGGAACGCCCACGACCGCCGCGTACTGCGACCGGGAGCAGGCCGAACTCGCCGAGGGCATCGTCCGAAACCCCGCCGTCGGGCACGAGGCCGGCTACGAACTCCCGTGCCGGATACGGCAGGATGAGCGGTCGCGTCGGCCACGGAACCTTCACACGGCCGACGCGATCGCACATCCCGCAATTTCGAACAGGTGGCAACGTGACGGCATTTCAACGGGATCTCACCATGGACGACATGGTCGGCGCCGGCATCGCCGTGGTGGCGGGCCTGGTGGCGGCCTTCCTGCTGCGCATGCTGCTCAAGTGGCTGGGCAAGCACGCGGACCGCACCAAGTGGGGCGGCGACGACGTCCTCGTGGCCGCGCTGCGGACCGTGGTGCCCTCGGCGGCGATCGCGGGCGGCATAGCCGCGGCCGCGGCGGCGATGCCGCTGACCAAGGCGGTCCAGCACACCGTCAACCAGGTGCTGACCGTGCTGTTGATCTTCGTCGTCACGGTGGCGGCGGCCCGGCTGGTCGCAGGGCTCGTGCGGACGGTCACCACGTCCCGCTCCGGGGTCGCCGGTTCGGCCACGATCTTCGTCAACATCACGCGGGTGCTGGTCCTGGCGCTCGGTTTCCTCGTCGTCCTGCAGACCCTCGGCATCTCCATAGCGCCGATGCTCACCGCCCTCGGCGTCGGCGGTCTCGCGGTCGCGCTGGCCCTCCAGGACACCCTCGCCAACCTCTTCGCGGGCATCCACATCCTCGCCTCCAAGACCGTCCAGCCCGGCGACTACATCCGGCTGGCCAGCGGCGAGGAGGGCTACGTCGAGGACATCAACTGGCGCCAGACGACGGTCCGCGCGCTCTCCAACAACCTGATCGTCGTGCCCAACGGCGAGCTCGCCAAGACGAACATGACCAACTTCATGCGTCCCGAGCAGCAGTTGACGATCCTGGTCCAGGTCGGCGTGGCCTACGACAGCGATCTCGACCACGTCGAGCGGGTCACCTGCGAGGTCGTCACCGAGGTCATGACCGAGGTCGAGGGAGCCCTCCCGGAGCACGAACCGCTGGTCCGCTTCCACACCTTCGGTGACTCCCGGATCGGCTTCACGGTCATCCTGGGCGTCGGTGAGTTCAGCGACCAGTTCCGCATCAAGCACGAGTTCATCAAGCAGCTGCACAAGCGCTACCGCAAGGAGGGCATCCGGATCCCGGCGCCGACGCGGACCGTCGCCCTCCAGCAGGGGTCGGTGTCGATACCGCACCAGCGTGGAGCGGAGACCGTGATCGAGCCGGGCGAGGTGCCCTCCGCCCGGCTCGACTGAGTCCCTACAGGGTCGCCGAGTTGTCGTGCCAGTGGCCGTCCGTGCGGTTCTGCGGCTGCCGCAGCGCGGAGCTGACCGGCGTCACCGTCCAGTCGGGGTGGCCCGGCATCCTCGGGGTCTTCGTGCCGTAGAGCCAGTCCCGCAGGAAGCCGGACTGGTCGGCGCCGGAGACCTCCGAGGCGACGGCGATGTAGTCGCCGGTCGACGCCGAGGCGTTGCGGAAGCGCTCCAGGAAGGTGGACTCGATCGCGCTGAAGACGCTCTCGCCGACCTGCTGGCGCAGCGCGTACAGGACGAGGACACCGCCGAGGTAGCGCTGGCTGTCGAAGAGGTTCGCCTCGTTCGGGGCGGCGACCGGGCCCGAGGACTTGCGCCACTGGTCGCCGCGCGCGTAGGTGTCCTTCATGCGCGCTTCCATCGTGGTGAGACCGAGGGAGTCGGCCCAGCCGCGCTCGTAGCGGTAGAGCAGCCCGTAGAAGTCGGCGTGGCCCTCGTTGAGCCACAGGTCGGACCAGGTCGCCGGGCTCACGCTGTTGCCGAAGTAGGAGTGCACCAGCTCGTGCATCATGTGCGAGCCGATGCTCTTCTCCGCCTGGAGCAGGAAGTTCGGCTTGTACAGGGTGAGGGTCTGGGTCTCCAGACCCGTGAAGTCGAAGGCGTCCGAGGCGTCGTTGTTGCACGGCAGCAGGCCGTACGTCTCGAACGGGAAGGCCCCGAGCCGCTGCTCGATCCAGCTCACCAGGTTCGGGGTGAGGGCGAGCGCGGGCTCCAGGGCGGCGGCCCGGGCGGTCGGGACGACGTCCCTGAGCGGGAGTCCGTGCGGCCCTTGCCGGTCCTTGATCACGTAGTCGCCGACCGTGATCTGCACGATCTCGGTGGCGATCGGCTCCCGGGACCGGTAGCAGTACGCGGTTCGGCCGTCGCCGAGCTCCTCGGTGCTCACCAGGTGGCCGCTCGCGACGCCCCTGAGGCCGGCCGGGACGGTGATGCGGAAGGTGAAGTCCGCCTTGTCCGAGGGGTGGTCGTTGCACGGGAAGACGGTGTGCGCCGTGTTGGGCTGGGGGCAGACCGCGAAGCCGTCCGGGGTGGGCACCCAGGCGGTGTGGGCGAGAGCGGCACGCGGGTCCGCCGTGTACGTCACGGTCACGGTCGCCGTGGTCTGCGCGGCCAGCGAGACGGCCGGGGTGATCCGCAGCTTCTCGCCGGCCTGCTCCCGGGCGGCGGGCACGCCGTCGAGCAGCACCTCGTGCACGTCGAGGCCCAGCGCGTCCAGGGAGAGGCGGCTCAGCTCCTGGGTGGTGGTGAGCGTCAGGGTCGCCGTCGCCTCGACGAGCCGGGTCGTGGCGTCGTACGCGAGGTCGAGGTGATAGGCGCCGACGCGGTAGCCGTCATTGCCGAGGCTCGGGAAGACGGGATCCCCGAGGGTCTCCGGGCCAGGGGTGCCGGTCTCCGGGTCCGCGTGCGCCGGGGAGGCCACGGACAGGGCCGCCACGGTGCCGAGCAGAGCTGCCGGGGCCGTCACTCTGGTGCGATATCTCATGGTCTGCTTTCCCTCGGGCGGCCGGGTGGTCTGGGACCGGCCGTCGGATGAGTGCGATCAACGTGCATGACCACAAGATCAGACGCTTCGGTTGCCCCGGGGAATGTGCAGGATCTTCGGAAGCAGGCGAGGACCGCTGTCGAGGACGGCGGCATCACGAGATATCTTGATGTCGAGCAATGTTGCAGACGTGGAGCGGAGCACCCGGTGACTGACTCGACCATCATCTATACGCACACTGACGAGGCCCCGGCCCTGGCGACGTATTCCTTCCTGCCGGTGGTCCAGGCGTACGCGTCGCAGGCGGGTGTCTCCGTGGAGACGCGGGACATCTCGCTGGCGGGGCGCATCATCGCCGTGTTCCCGGAGTACCTGACCGAGGACCAGCGGATCCCGGACGCCCTGCACGAGCTGGGCGAACTGGCCAAGACGCCCGAGGCCAACATCATCAAGCTGCCGAACATCTCGGCGTCGATCCCGCAGCTCAAGGCCGCCGTCGCCGAGCTTCAGGCCCAGGGCTACGCGCTGCCGGACTACCCGGACGACCCGAAGACCGACGAGGAGCGGGACATCCAGGCCCGCTACGACAAGGTCAAGGGTTCCGCCGTGAACCCGGTCCTGCGTGAGGGCAACTCCGACCGCCGCGCCCCCGCCTCGGTCAAGAACTACGCCAAGAACCACCCGCACCGCATGGGCGCATGGTCGTCGGAGTCCAAGACCAACGTGGCGACCATGGGTGTGGACGACTTCCGCTCCACCGAGAAGTCCGTCGTGATCTCCGAGGCCGGCTCGCTGCGGATCGAGCTGGTCGGCGACGACGGCTCCACCACCGTGCTGCGCGAGTCCGTTCCGGTTCTCGAGGGCGAGGTCGTCGACGCCTCGGTGCTGCACGTGGCCCCGCTGCGGGAGTTCCTCACCGCGCAGATCGCCCGCGCCAAGTCGGAGGACGTGCTGTTCTCCGTGCACCTGAAGGCCACGATGATGAAGGTCTCGGACCCGATCATCTTCGGTCACGTGGTGCGCGCGTTCTTCCCGAAGACCTTCGCGCAGTACGGCCAGACGCTCGCCGCGGCCGGCCTGACCCCGAACGACGGTCTGGGCGGCATCTACAAGGGCCTGGAGTCCCTGCCCGAGGGTGCCGCGATCAAGGCGTCCTTCGACGCCGAGCTCGCCGAGGGCCCGGCCCTGGCGATGGTCGACTCCGACAAGGGCATCACCAACCTCCACGTGCCGTCCGACGTGATCGTGGACGCCTCGATGCCGGCCATGATCCGCACCTCCGGCCACATGTGGGGCCCGGACGGTCAGGAGGCCGACACCCTCGCGGTCCTGCCTGACTCGTCGTACGCCGGTGTCTACCAGGCCGTGATCGAGGACTGCCGTGCCAACGGCGCCTACGACCCGTCGACCATGGGCTCCGTCCCGAACGTCGGCCTCATGGCGCAGAAGGCCGAGGAGTACGGCTCCCACGACAAGACCTTCGAGATCCAGACCACCGGTACGGTCCGCCTCGTCGACCAGAACGGCAACGCCGTCATCGAGCAGACGGTCTCCGCCGGCGACATCTTCCGCGCCTGCCAGACCAAGGACGCCCCGATCCGCGACTGGGTGAAGCTGGCCGTCACCCGCGCCCGCGCCACCGGCAACCCGGCGGTGTTCTGGCTGGACGAGACCCGCGCCCACGACGCCAACCTGATCACCAAGGTCAAGCAGTACCTGACCGAGCACGACACCGAGGGCCTGGACATCCGCGTCCTGAACCCGGTCGAGGCGACCAAGCTGTCGGTGGAGCGCATCCGCCGCGGCGAGGACACCATCTCCGTCACCGGCAACGTGCTGCGCGACTACCTCACCGACCTGTTCCCGATCCTGGAGCTGGGCACCAGCGCCAAGATGCTGTCGGTCGTCCCGCTGATGGCGGGCGGCGGCCTGTTCGAGACGGGCGCCGGCGGCTCCGCGCCGAAGCACGTCCAGCAGCTGGTCAAGGAGGACTACCTGCGCTGGGACTCCCTCGGTGAGTTCTTCGCGCTGGTCCCGTCCCTGGAGCAGTACGCCGACTTCACGGGCAACTCCCGCGCGAAGGTCCTCGCCGACACCCTCGACCGCGCCACGGCGACCTTCCTCAACGAGGACAAGTCCCCCACCCGTCGTGTCGGCGGCATCGACAACCGCGGCAGCCACTTCTACCTGTCCCTGTACTGGGCCCAGGAGCTGGCCGCGCAGACCGACGACGCGGACCTGGCGAAGGCCTTCGCCCCGCTCGCGGAGACACTCGCCGCGAACGAGCAGAAGATCGTCGAAGAGCTGAACGCCGTCCAGGGCAAGCCGGCCGACATCGGCGGCTACTACCAGCCCGACCCGGCCAAGGCCGCGAAGATCATGCGCCCGTCGACGACGTGGAACGAGACGCTGGCGTCCCTGAGCTGACACCGGCTCGCTGCGTGACCTCGCCCCGACCGGCAGCTGTCCGGCCGGGGCGAGGTCGTCTCAGCCGTGGGGAGGCCGCGGGTCCCGCGGGTCTGCGGCGAGGGCCTCTCACCAGTCCCGGGTCGCGATGAGCTCCTCGACGTCGGCGTCCGCGAAGCCGTAGGCGTCGGCCACGAACCGGAAGTTCCCGGCTATCTCCTCGCGGGCCACGGTCTCGATGTCGAAGTCGTCGTCCTGCAGGTCGTTGAACTCCTCGGTGGCCGCCTGGGTCAGCACGTACAGCGCGGCCGGGTCGGCGGGCCGGTCCGCCTCGATCCGCTCGCACAGCCGCCGCAGGATCTCCTTGCCCCGGTCCACCGCGCGCTCGGGGTAGTAGCCGTCGCGGTGGAGCGCCTCGAGGAACGAGTGGGCGGTCACCTGCTGGTTGCTGATGTTCATGCTGAGATGGTGCACCACGCCACTGACAACGCCCCGGGAGCAGCCGCATGCCCTCGTTCGACCTGTTGCCCGGTGCCGAGCAGTCGCCGGTGATCCTCCATGTGCCGCACTCGGGGCGGGAGATACCGGCCGAGGTGCGGGCCGGGATCGTGCTGGACGACTTCGCGCTGGAGCGGGAGCTCGATCACATCGTCGACGCGCACACGGCTCGGCTCGCCGAGGAGGCGGCTCGCCAGGCCCGCCTGATGCCGTGGCGGTTCGTGAACCGGCTCTCCCGGCTGGTCGTCGATCCCGAACGGTTTCCGGACGAGCGGGAGGAGATGCTCGCCGTGGGGATGGGGGCCGTGTACACGCGGACCACGCACGGGGAGGAGCTGCGGCCCGCGGACACCGACCCCGAGCCGCTCCTCGCGCGCTACTTCCGGCCGTACGCCCGGGCGATGACCGAGGCCGTGGCCCAGCGGCTGGCCGTCACCGGACGGGCGGTCGTCATCGACGTGCACTCCTATCCCAGTGCGCCGCTGCCCTACGAGCTGCACGGCGAGGGGCCACGGCCGCCGGTCTGCCTCGGTACCGACTCCTTCCACACCCCGCCCGAGCTGCTCGCCGCGGCCCGGGAGGCGTTCGGGGAGGTCGGGCTGGACAGTCCGTTCGGTGGGGCGTACGTGCCGCTGGAGTTCTACGGGCGCGAGCCCCGGGTGAGTGCCCTGATGGTGGAGATTCGGCGGGACACGTACATGACGGAACCGGGCGGGCCCGCCGGGCCGGGGCTGCTCCGGCTCGCGCAGGCACTCGCGACTCTCGTGGACGCTCTGGAGTCTCCTGACGCCCGGTTCAGACGGTGAGCCAGTCGGTGACGATCACTCCTTCGCCGGTCCGCAGCCGCAGGGCGAACGGTCCGGCGGGCGACGCCTCGTGGATGAAGCGCCCCATGTCGTCGGTGGTGAGCGGCGCGCCGGCCTGGGGACCGCTGAGCACCTCGATCCGGGCCGACTGGGGCGGCAGCACCTGCCCCATGAGGCCCTGCGGGGTGAGTTCGACGTCGACCGTCACCTCGCCCGCGTGGAAGGTCAGCATCCGCGGTGCCCCCGTCGCTCCCCTCACCGGAAGGGCGTCCACCACGGAGTCGAAGGCGAGTTCGGCGATCCGGCTGTCCAGGTCGTGCAGCGCGAACGCCTCGACGGCGATCTGCCGCAGGGCGGGCGGTACGGGGTCCAGGATGGCCGTTGCCTGCCGGAGCTCCTCCTCCAGCAGGTCGAGGGCGAACTCCTCGTCCGGCGACGCCTCTTCGTCGAAGGCTGCGTCCTGGTCGTCCTGGTCGTCCTGATCGTCGTTCATGTCGCTCATACCGCCCCCCGGGCTTCGAGCCGCGCCCGCAACCGCCTCAGGCAGCGCTGGCGCAGTGGTCCGATGCTGCCCACCGCGACACCCAGGGCGGCGGACACTTCCTGGTAGCCGGGCTTCGGCGAGGCCATCAGGATGCGCAGCAACTGCCGGCAGCGCTCGCCGAGTTCCTCGAACTCCTGCCACAGGTACCGGACGCGCTCGCTCTGCGCGGCGGCCTCCTCGGAGTCGATGAACGACTGCTCGGGCGTGCGGTCCTCGCTGATCCGGTCCAGGAGCTGCGGATCGTCCGTGACGGTCAGCCGCTTCAAGCTCTTGAGCACCTTCAGGCACTCGTGGCGCGCGGTGCTCGCCAGCCAGGACTTGGCCTTGTCGGGTTCGCGGATCCGCCCGAGGTGCTGGGCGAAGCGGAACCACACGGTCTGGTACACCTCGTGCGCGTCGGCGTCGGAGAGCCGGTGCGCGCGCACGACGGACCACACCAGGGGGCTCAGCCCTTCCACGAGCGCCTTCCAGGCCGCCGCGTCACCGTCGACGGCGGACTGGACCAGCGCACCGACATCTGCTCGGTCCACGGTCCCACCCCTCGTGTACGGCAAGTCATCGTACGCCGTGGAAGGGACCACTCCGGCCCTCATGCGCCGACAGGGCGCTGCACGACCGGCACCGGGCGCCAGCCGGCCGGCCTCAGCGCCGGTACGTGCGCCCCGCGCACTTCGGCGAACTGCGTGTTCGTGGCAAGCAGTTGCTGCCGGGCGGCGCGCGGGTCGGTCTCCTTGTTCGCGGTCATGTGGGCGGCGACCAGGCCTGCCACGACCGGGGTCGCGAAGGAGGTGCCGCTCCAGTGGGCGTACCCCTCGAACATCACCTGGTCCGGCTTGGCCGTGGTGCCGTCCTCGCTCAACGCGCCGACGTGCGAGGGAGACTGGCAGGTGCACACGTAGGTGAAGCCGAACCGGCAGGCCTCGTACGTGGAGTGCTGGTAGAGGTACGGCACGGGCGCGTCGAAGCCGGTGAGGGCGCTGGTGAGCCGCTCGCCGGGGGCGTAGACCTTCACCCAGGAGCCGTGGTTGCTGAAGCAGGCGCCGAACTCGCCGTCGCCGCGCAGCGCGCCGACCGACAGGACGACGTCCTGGTACGCGGGCAGGTCGGCGTAGGCGGCGGGCCAGAAGGGGCTGGCGCTGGCGTTGTTGCCGGCCGCGGCGACCAACAGGGTGCCGCGGGCGCGCAGTTCCTGCATGAAGGCGTCCATGCCGAGCAAGCCGTCGCTGCGGCCGTTGGAGGTGCCCGCGGAGAGGCTGATGAGGTCGGGCCAGCCGTCGGCGACGGCCTCGAAGAGTCTCTCACCGAGCTCGGACTCCAGGATGGCACCCGCGTCGTTGAGGGTGTTGCGGACGGTGATGTCGGTGTTGGGCGCGACGGCCGCGAGGACACCGGCGATGAACGTGCCGTGGCCGACGTACTGGAGGAGGTTGCCGGCCCCGTCGGTCTCGGTGCCGTGCAGGTCGCCCTCGACGTGGGCCAGCAGCGGGACGAGGCCGTGGTCGTGGGTGAGACCGTTGTCGACGACGAGGACGCCCACGGCGGTGTCGGGGTCGTGACCGGCTTCCGCGGGGGCCGGGTTGGTGCCCAGGCCGAGCGCGGCGGGCACGGGCTCGTCGCCGGGGCAGGAGTTGACCGCGATCGACACCACGTGGTTGCGGCTGATCAGCCGGTGTCCGGCGCGTCCCTCGCGTTCGCTCATGGCGCGCAGGGCGTGGGTGACGGCACGGTCGCCGCGCCGGTCGCCGTGGCCCGGGTCGCCGACCTTGATCCGGGTGATGCCCGAGCGGTTGGTCTCGGGGCTGTCCCGGCGCACATGGTCGCCGGTCAGACCGGTCGCCTCGGTGAAGTGGGTGCGGACGGTGTCCTCGACGAGCGCCGCGTCGTGTCCGTCGCGGGCGAGCACGACACCCTTCTCGTAGATGAACTCGGAGGCGTCGTCGGGTCCCAGTGCCAGCGGGACGTCGGGCATGGAGCGCTGGATCTGGTCGAACTGCTCGTGGAATCGCTGAGGTGCCATGGCGTTTCCTCCCACTGAGGCGGCGGTCGTCAGTCAGAGCCGCGGGGCCGGTGATTGATACAGCGCCAAACCGGTGTGGCCTGCCACCTGGGCCACTACCATCCATGGGGTGACAGCGGGAAGCGACTCGGTTCTCGAACTGCTGCCGATGGTGTTCGCCGCCCCCAACCAGGCGCTGGCGAGGGCAGAGGAAGTACTCGGCTCGGATCCCTCACCGCTGCACGCCTCCGTCGCCCATCAGGTGATCGGCATCTGGCAGCGGGACTGGGGCGACATGCGGATCGCCCTGGACCATCTGCGCCGGGCCCGCGATCTCGCGGCGCGCTCGGAATCGGCCGACCGGGAGGCGGACGTGCTGGCCGCGCTCGGTGTGGCGCTGGTCCACGCGGGGCGGACCCGGCAGGGTCTCGCGGCGCTGGAGCGGGGGGTCGAGGTGGGCAGCGGGCACACCCGCGCGCGTGTCCTGTTCCGGCGTGCCTACGCGTCCTGGGTCCTCGGGCATCACCGGGCGGCGCTGGAGGACGTACGGCGGGCGGTTCCGGTGCTGCGGCAGGCCGACGACGTGATCTGGACGGCGCGGGCGCTGACCCTGCGGGCCACCGTGCATCTGGCGCTCGGGGCGGTGGAGCGGGCGGACGCCGACTTCACGGCGGCGGAGGCGCTGTGGGACACCACGGGCCAGGAGCACGACAAGGCCGACGCGGTGGAGAGCCGGGGGCTGGCCGCGTACCGGTCGGGGAACATACCCGCCGCGCTGCGGCTGCTCGACGAGGCGCAGGAGCGGTACGCGAAGCTCGGCACGCCGATGTTCATGCTCAACATCAGACGCTGCGAGGTCCTGTTGGCGGCGGGGCTCGCCCCGGAGTCGCTCGCGGAGGCGGACGCGGCGATCGGGGTGCTGGACGGGATCGGCGGGCAGTCCACCCGCAAGGCGGAGCTGTTGCTCGCCGCGGCGCGGGCGGCCCGGCTCGCGGGTGACGCCCACACCGCGATCGCGCGCGCGGACATGGCGGTGCGACTGTTCGCGGGGCAGCGGCGCACCTGGTGGGAGACGCATGCGCGGCTGGTGTTGATCGAGGCGCGGGTCGCCGCCGGGCGCGGCTCGGGTCGGCTGGTCGCGGACGCGGCCGCGGTCGCCGACCGGCTGGCCTCGTTCGGCGCGCCGGCCGCCCCGGAGGCCTCGCTGCTCGCGGGCCGGATCGCGCTCGGCCTGGGGTGGCGGGAGGACGCCCAGCGGCATCTGGAGGTGGCGGCCCGCAGTCGGCACAGCGGGCCGCCGCTGGCACGGATGACGGGGTGGGCGGCGCAGGCGCTGTGGGCGCGGGCCGTGGGCTCCGACCGTCGGGTGCTCGAGGCCTGTCGCCGGGGACTGGACGTGCTCGACGACCACCGTACGACGCTCGGCGCCTCGGAACTCCGTGCGCGGGCCACCGCTCAGGGTGCTGAGCTGGCCGGGCTCGCCGCGCGGGCCTCGCTCGCCTCGGGCGGGCCGCGGCGGCTGCTGGTGTGGAGCGAGCGCTGGCGGGCCACGGTGTTGTCCGCGCCGCCGACCCGCCCGCCCGCCGATCCTGAACTGCTCAGTGACCTGACCGCCTTCCGGGAGATCGCGGCCCGGGCGGAGGCGGCCCGGATGGAGGGCCGGCCGGTGCCGACGCTGGAGCGTGAACAGCGGCGCCTGGAACGGGAGATCCGCTCCCGGACCCTCCACATGCGGGGAGACGCACCCTCTGACGGGTACCGGTTCGACCCCCGAAGGCTCCTGGAGCGGCTCGGTGACGACGTACGGCTGGTCGAACTGGCCGTGCTCGACGGGCGTGTTCAGGTGCTGTTGTGCGCGCAGGGGCGGGTGCGGCGGTTCGAGGGAGGGTTGCTGGCCGACGCGGAGCGCGAGGCGGAGCACGTCCAGGCGGGGCTCAGGCGGCTGGCACATCCGGGGGCGGAGGCGCGGCTTCCGGTGGTGGAGGCGGCCGGACGGCGACTGGAGGAGCTGCTGCTCGGGCCGGCCGCGGCGCAGCTCGGCTCCGGACCGGTCGTGGTGGTGCCGCCGGGGCGGCTGCACCGGGTGCCGTGGGCGCTGCTGCCCTCGCTGCGGGAACGGGTGTTCAGCGTGTCGCCGTCGGCGAGCAGCTGGCTGCGGGCGAGGGAGACGGTGCCGCCCCCCGGCGGGCGTCAGGTGCTCGTTCGCGGGCCGGGCCTCGCGACCGGAGGCGCCGAGGTGCCCGAACTGGCCAGGCGCCACGGCTCCGCGACGACCGTCCTGGAGTACGACGACGCGCGCGTGCCGCGGGTGTTGGCGGAACTGGACGGGGCGGCGTTGGCACATATCGCCGCGCACGGCACGTTCCGTGCGGACAGCCCGCTGTTCTCGGCGTTGCGGATGGCCGACGGGCCGCTCATCGTCCACGACTTCGAGCGCCTGGACAGCAGCCCGTACCGGATCATCCTGTCCTGCTGCGACACCGCCCGGTTCGCGTCGGTGGGCGCGGACGAGTTGCTCGGCCTGGTCACCGCGCTGCTGCCGCTGGGTACGGCGGGAGTGGTGGCGTGCAGCGCGCCGGTCAACGACGAGGCGGTGGTGCCGTTGATGCTCACGCTGCACAAGGGGCTCAGTGCGGGGGCGTCGATGGCGGAGGCGTTGCGCGACGCGCGGGCCTCGCTGCCGGGGGACTCGGTGCATCAGGCGACGGGATGGGCGTTCTCGGCGTTCGGGGCGGCGTGATGCCCAAGGGGATGCGCGATGTGTGGGGCGGCCTGACCCCTCCCCCGAATACTGGGGGTCAGACCGCCCCGGTCCGGTGTTCGGCTCAGGCCGGCTGTGCCTCCGGCAGCTCGACCAGGCACGGCAGCGCGTCGCGGTCGCTCGCACCGAGGCGGGCGTACGCGCTGTAGAGGTGGTTGCCGACCGTACGGATCGACAGGGTGAGCTTCTCCGCGATCTGGCGGTTGCTCAGGCCGGCGGCCGCGAGGGTGACGATCTGCCGCTGGCGGACGGTGAGTTCGCCGAGGACCAGCCCGGCCAGGGCCGGGGTGCGGGCGCCCTGGCAGCGCCGGGCCAGGGCGACGGCTCGGGTGCGTGAGGTGCGGGCGGCACCGGGGTCGCGGTGCGACCGTACGGCCTGGGCGTACGCCTCGGCGGCGAAGAGCAGGAAACCGCGCTCCTCCAGCGCTTGCGCCGCCCGGTCGAGGGCAGGACCGTCGTCGTGGGCGAGCGCCTCGGCGTGTGCGGCGAAGACACCGGTCAGCCGGCCGACGGCCCGCTCGGGCGCGCCGAGCCGGACGGCGTCGTACGGATCCTCGCCGACCGTGCCGAGAGCCGCGTCGAGATCACCGCGGGCGGCGGCCCACCAGGTGAGAGCCGAACCGCCCGCGACCTCCCGCGAGTCGGCAGCGCCGCTGGGACGAGCCGGGGTCGCGTCGCCCCGGCCGGTGCGCGATCCGGGCGACGGCTCTGCCGAACGATCGGTGCCCGACCCGGACAAGGGGACCGCGGATGTCTCGGCGTCCGACCCGCCCGAGGCCCCGGCGGCGAACCGGTCGACGCCCGGGCCCGCCGGAGGTGCCACGAGCTCCGGGTGCCCCGACTGTGCTACGGCCAGGGCGAGTTCGACACGGCAGGCCGGGTCATCGGCAGCAGCCCGCATTCCCTCCCTCGCCCAGGCCGCGGCCTCCCGCAGTTCCCCCCGCAGGCGTGCGAACCGTGCCCGTACCGCGGCGTGCCGGGCCGGTACGCCGGCACCCTCGTCCAGGAGCCACTCCCCCACCGGCGCGGAGACGGCCCGTACGTCCGCCTCGCCGATCGCCCGGGCCAGTGCGGCCGTCTCGGTCTCCAGGGCCGCCGCGCAGTCGGCCGGGGTGCGGGCCAGGCGCAGGGTCTTCAGGCGTCCGGCGGCGGATCGCAGCACCGGGGCGTGGAGCGGGTGGGCGAGACGGGCGGTGCCCTGCTCGTCGACGTGGACCAGACCGTCGGCCTCCAGGCGTTCCAGGGCGTCCAGGTCGAGCGTGCCGGCGTCCACGGGGAGCGGCTCGCCGAACGCCAGGCGGTCCAGGGTCCCACGCTCGCCGGGACCCGTGCGGTCGAGGAGGTGCGCGGTGCGCTCGCGCACGGTCGCGGTGACCGGCACCGGGCCGCGCCACTCCCACTCGGTCGAGTCCGGGACCCGGGCCGGCAGCCCCTGCTCGCACACCGCGTCCACCAACTCGCGCAGCAGTCGCAGATCGCCCCGGCACATGCGGTACAGCCGGTTGACGGTGAGGGCTTCGAGGCCGCCGACGCCGGCCGCGAGCAGCTGCGCGGTCTCCTCGCGGGGCAACGGCTCCAGGGCGAGGCGCGGCAGGAGCTCTCCGGTCCACAGGCGGGAGATCGCGCCCGGCGCGCGGGCCCCGTCCGTGGCGACGACCAGGAGACGGGTGCGGCCGTGCACGGCGAGCTGGTGGACGAGGGCCGCCGAGGCGTCGTCCAGCAGATGGGCGTCGTCGACAAGCAACAGCCGTACGCCTGACAGGAGTTGGACCGCGCGGTGCAGGGACGCGGTCTCCGGAACAAGGTGCGCGAAAGCGGCGAACGGGAGCCCGCGGGTCCCGGGCGTGCCCGCCACCCTGGCACAGTCGGTGCCGCGTACGGCCTCCGTGACGAGCCGGGTCTTGCCCCGGCCCGCGGGACCGGTGACCACGATGCCGTGCCGCCCCCCGGCGACAGACCCGCGGACCAGCTCGAGTTCGTCCTCCCGCCCGGTGAACGGCCAGGGCAGCTCCAGGGTCTTCGCGTCCCGTTCGAAAGTCATCACGGAAGCAGGAGCACCGCTACTCAGTCCTGATACAGGGGGACTTGAGTAGCCCCCGACTCAGGCGCCCCGAGACGCCTCACGGCACGCTGAACCCCATGACCGCACGCTACTGCTCACTCGCGCAGCAGTCGGCTCCGGCGTTCGCCCCGGGGCTGGCCGCCGAGCGGCTGAGTGCGCTCATCGGCGGCAGCCGGATGTGGGTCAACAGCACGGTCCTGCACTACTGCTTCTTCGACGGCGACACCGACGGGTCGGTCATTCCGGTTCCGGGGACGGGGCAGTCCCGCCGGGTGTCGTGGGTCGGCGCCAAGGAGCAGCGGGACGTGGTGCGCGAGTGCTTCCAGGAGTGGCAGGACCTCGGGATCGGCGTCACGGTCAGCGAGGTCGGTGACCGCTCGGAGGCCGAACTGCGCATCGGCTTCCAACTCGGCGACGGCTCCTGGTCGACGGTGGGCAGGGACGCGCTCCAGGTCGGTCTGAACGAGCGCACCATGAACTTCGGCTGGGACCTGACCGCGCCCGGGGAGCGCGGGACCGCCCTGCACGAGATCGGGCACGCGCTCGGCATGCTGCACGAGCACCAGAGTCCGTTCGCCGGGATCCACTGGGACGACGAGGCCGTCTACGCCGATCTGGCGGGCCCGCCGAACTTCTGGAACCGGGACCGGACGTTCTTCAACATCCTGCGCAAGCTCGACCCGGACGAGGTGAACGGCACCGTCTGGGACCCGCAGTCGATCATGGAGTACGCCTTCGAGGCGGGACTGATCCTGGAGCCGGAGCAGTTCCGCGCGGGCCTCGACCCGCCCGGCACCCTGTCGGCCGCAGACAAGGAGTACGTCCTGCGCTGGTACCCGCCGACCGAGCCGACCCGGCCGTCGGCGCTGGTGCCCTTCCGGTCCGCGCCGCTCGGTCTCAAACCGGGTGAGCAGGCCGACTTCACCGTGGAACCGCCGGAGACCCGCGAGTACACCGTGGGCACCTTCGGCGACAGCGACACCGTCGTCGTGGTCTTCGAGGAGCGGGACGGAGAACCCCGCTATCTCACCGGCCGGGACGACGGAGGCACTCCGCACAACGCCACGATCAGGGCCCGTCTCGTGAAGGGCCGCCGCTACTTCGTCCGTGTGCGCCTGTACTCCGCGTGGGGTTCGGGGGAAACCGCGGTCATGTGCTGGTGACAGCACAGACGGGCCGCACGGGCGAGGCTGGACCGCTGTCCGGCGCCGGGGGAATGGCCGGCGCACGTCACCTTCGGGGGAGGGAGACGTGCGCCGGCCACACGGCGTGCGCGTTCGGGGTGAAAGGGTGGGGGCGTGCTGATCGTCATCGGCGGCCTGCCCGCCACCGGCAAGACCACCCTCGCGCGGCTCCTGGCCGCCAGGACGGGCGCGGTCCATCTGCGGGTCGACACCATCGAGCAGGCGGTCGTCACCTCCGGACTGGCCCGGCATCCCGTGGGGCCGGTGGGCTATGTCGTGGGGTACGCCCTCGCCGAGGAGCAGCTGCGGCAGGGGCTCACGGTGATCGCGGAGTCCGTCAACCCGCTGGCGGTCACGCGCGATGCCTGGTGCGGCGCCGCGACGAGGGCCGGGGTGCCCGTGGTCGAGGTGGAGGTCGTCTGCTCCGATCCGGACGAGCACCGGCGCCGCGTGGACTCGCGCTCGGTGGACATCCCGGACCTGCCGCTGCCCACCTGGCAGCAGATCGTCGATCGGGAGTACGAGCCGTGGCACCGGGACCGCCTCGTGGTCGACACCGCGGGACAGGAGCCCAGGGATTCGCTGGGCCCGCTGCTCGACGCGATCCTCACCGCAGGTCCCGGGTGAAGACGACGCGGGGACGGCCGGGGCCGTCGTAGTCCTCCACCACTCCGGCGTCGAAGCCGAGGCTGCGATGGAAGGCGATCGAGCCCTCGTTGGTGACCGAGGTGATGGCCTTGAGGCGGACCGCTCCCTGCCCGCGGGCGGCCTCGGTGAACGCCTCGTAGAGGGTACGGCCGAGGCCGGTGCCGCGGGCATCGTCGCGGGTGGCGATCAGGTGGACGTAGCCGGTGCGGCCGGGAGTGACGAATCCGAAGAGGTAGCCGCGGATGCCGTCCTCGGCTCTGGCGACCAGACAGGTGGCGCCGAACTCCTGCACCAGCGCGGTGAGGTGGAGTGCGCGCAGGTCGCGCTCGCCCCAGTAGCGGGCGTGGTCCGCCAGGACCTGGTGGAGGTCGCTCACATCGGCGAGGTCGATTCGGACGGCCATGGCGTCGATCATGGCATGGGGTCGGACGCATTCCGGTGACGAGCATTCCGGTAACGAGCGGCCGTGCGGCGCGCGGTCTCCGCCAACTCCCTGCGTACGTCCGCCGGTTCGAGAACCTCGGCGTCGGGGCCGAAGCCGAGCAGACGGCGGCAGGCGGTGCGCCGGTCGTCGAAGTGGAGGACCAGGCGGTGCCGGCCGGGTTCCTCGGGATCGGGGACCGCCCGCGCCGCCGACTCCGTGTCGCCGAGTACCTGCGGAAGTGCGGCGAGTCCTGCCGCCGACAGGCGTACCGTGACCGGGAGTTGGTCCAGACTCGCCTCGAACTCGGCGGCCCAGCGCGCCCAGTGGGCAGGGAGGTCGAAGTCGGCGGGGCGGGTGAAGGACTCGGGCAGGAGTTCCGCCTCCGTGATCCTCGACGCCCGGTGCGCGCGGATGCCCCGGTCGGAGCGCACGACCAGGTACCAGACGCCCGCCTTCGCGACCAGGCCCAGCGGGTCCACGTCGGACCGGACATCGCGCTGCGCGTGCCGCAGACGCAGACGCCTGTCCCGGCGGACGGCATCGACCAACACGGCGAGGTGCGCGACCGGTTCCGGTGGCTTGAACCAGGCCTGGGTGTCGATGTGGAAGCGGCTCGCCGTCAGGCTCACCTGCTCGCGGCCCGCCGCCGGCAGGGCGGACAGCAGTTTCAGGCGCGCCTGGGCCAGCGCGTCGCCCAGCGCGATCCGTTCCAGCGGGCCGCCCTCGGACGCGACCGCGAGCAGGGCCGTCGCCTCCTCCGCGCTGATACCGAGCAACGGACTGCGCCAGCCCTCCATCAGACGGCAGCCGCCGCCAGGGCCGCCGCTCGCCACCACCGGTATGCCCGCCGCGCTCAGCGCCTCCAGGTCCCGGTAGACGGTACGCACCGAGACCTCGAGCTCCGCCGCGAGATGACGGGCGGTCATCTGTCCACGGGACTGAAGGCAGAGCAGGAGGGACAGCAGCCGGTCCGCACGCATCGGGCGACCACCTCATCGACGTATGACTGACGGCCGTATGACTGACACAGGATGTCAGCCATACGGCCGTAGCGTCATCCGCAAAGCCCCCGATCAGCAGGGAGACAGCACATGATCACCGGATATGTCATCGGCGAGAGCCTTCGGCCCGGCGCGGTGTTCGAGCCGCGTGGACTGCGGTTGCGGAGGGTCAGCAGGGTCGAGATCGGCGGGGCGAGCGACGCGCAGCCGCCGGTGTGGACGCTCGTCGAGTGGGAGACCGACGGCGAGGAGGTCGGTGCCCTGGCGGAGGCGCTCGCCGAGGCGTTGCAGCCGGAGCTCGGCTGGTACGCCGATTTCACCGCCGGGGACGAGCGCGTGGTCGTCTTCGCGGGGAAGGTGTTCCGCTATCGGCGCGGCGACGAGGCGGGCCGCGCCGAAGCGGTGGCGTACGGGCGGTCGGTGGGTACGCCCGAGCATCAGCTCGACTGGGAGGAGTGACCTCGCTTCACGACGCGACCCGCTGCTCGTCCTGGACGTCGTCCGGGTGGGCGAGGCCGAGGTGGTGGCGGAGGGTCGGGCCCTCGTAGTCGGTGCGGAAGACGCCCTGCTCCTGGAGGAGCGGGACGACCTTGTCGGCGAAGGCGTCGAGGCCGGTCGGGGTGATGTGCGGGACGAGGATGAAGCCGTCGCTCGCGTCGGCCTGCACGTACGCGTTGATGGTGCGGGCGATCGTCTCCGGCGAGCCGATGAAGTTCTGCCGGTTGCCCGTGTTGATGACCAGGTCACGGATGGACCAGTTGTTGGCGGCGGCCAGTTCGCGCCATTCGCGAGCGGTGGCCAGCGGGTCCCGGTACATGCGGACCTGGGCACGCCCCTTGGAGATGTGGTTGTCGCTGACGTCCGGGTCGATGTCGGGCAGCGGCCCGTCGGGGTCGTAGGAGGACAGGTCCCGGTTCCAGACGAACTCCAGGTGCTTGAGGGCGGTGGCCCCGCTGACCTGCTGGCGTCGCACGGTCCGCGCCAGTTCCTCGGCCTCCGCGTCGGTATCCGCGAGGGCGAAGGAGGCGGCGGGCAGGATCAGCAACTGGTCGTGACGGCGGCCGTACTTGGCGAGGCGGTTCTTGACGTCGGTATAGAAGGCCTGGCCCTCCTTGAGGGTGGCGTACCGGCTGAAGATCGCGTCGGCACTGGAGGCGGCGAACTCCCGGCCCTCCTCGGAGTCACCGGCCTGGAAGATCACCGGGCGGCCCTGCGGGGAGCGCGGGACGTTGAACTGCCCGTGGATGTCGAAGTGCTGCCCGGTGTGCACGAAGGAGCCGGCCTTCGCGTCCCGCAGGAACACGCCCGAGGCCTGATCGGCGAGGATCTCGTCGCCGTGCCAGGAGTCGAAGAGCTCCTGGGTGGTGGCGAGGAACTCCTTGGCGCGGGAGTAGCGCTCCTCCTGGGGCAGGAAGCCGCCGCGGCGGAAGTTCTCGCCGGTGAAGGCGTCCCAGGAGGTGACGACGTTCCACGCGGAGCGGCCGCCGGAGAGGTGGTCGAGGCTGGCGAACTGGCGGGCCACCTCGTAGGGCTCGTTGAACGTGGAGTTGATGGTGCCGGTCAGGCCGAGGTGCTCGGTGACGGCGGCCAGCGCGGCCAGGACGGTGAAGGTGTCGGGGCGGCCGACGACGTCCAGGTCGTAGATCTTCCCGCCCTGTTCCCGCAGGCGGAGGCCCTCGGCGAGGAACAGGAAGTCGAACTTGGCGCGTTCGGCGGTCTTCGCGAAGTGCGCGAAGGAGCTGAACTCGATATGGCTGCCGGCCTCGGGGTCGCTCCACACGGTGGTGTTGTTGACGCCCGGGAAATGCGCGGCCAGGTGGATCTGCTTCAGCGGCTTGCTCATGATGTGCGGTCCTTCCGGCTCAAGACTCAGAGGCTCAAAGGCTCAGGCGGCGGCGTAGCGGTTGGCGGGGCGGGTCAGGCCCAGCAGGCCACGCAGGGTGTCGGCCTCGTAGTCGGTGCGGAAGGCGCCCCGGCGCTGGAGTTCGGGGACCAGACCGCGGGTGATCGCCGGGAGGTCGTGGCCGGCGACGGCGGGCCGCAGCCGGAATCCGGTCAGACCGGCGGCCTGGAACTCACCGAGCAGGTCGGCGAGTTGCGAAGGAGTGCCGGTGAAGATGCGGGCGTCGCTGGTGTACGGCTCGCCCGCGAGCACGTCGAGACGGTCCCGGCGGGCAGCGGCCTCGGCGGGGTCGTCGTCGAGGAAGACGACCAAGTCGCCGAAGACATGGAGGAGTTCCTCGCTCCGCCCGGCGGTCTCCTGCTCGGCGCGGATCTCGGCGACGATCGCGCGGGCCTCGTCGGTCTCGTGCGGGGTGACGTAGCCGACGTCGGCCTGGCGGGCGATGAGCCGGTAGGGGACGGTCTGGTGCCCGAGGGCGGTGACGAGTGGCTGGCCCTGCGGTGGGCGGGGTGTGATGGAGGGGCCCTTGACACTGAAGTGCTTGCCCTCGAAGTCGATGTAGTGCAGCTTGTCCCGGTCGATGAAGCGGCCGGTGGCGGCGTCGCGGATCTCGGCGTCGTCCTCCCAGCTGTCCCAGAGGCGACGCACGGCCTCGACGTAGTCGGCGGCCTCGTCGAAGAGGTCGGTGACGAGTTCCTGGGCCCCGGGGCTGTCGTAGGCCTCGATACGCGGGATGGTGCGGCGGCCGAAGTGCGCGGCCTCGCCCGGGCGCGCGGTGATCTGGACCCGCAGGCCCGCGCGGCCGGTGCTGACGTAGTCGAGGGTCGCGATCGCCTTGGAGATGTGGAACGGCTCCGTGTGGGTGACCACCGCGGTCGGGACCAGGCCTATGTGCCGGGTGAGCGGGGCGATGCGCGAGGCGATCAGGACGGCGTCGAGCCGGCCGCGGACCTGGTCGGTGCGCTCGTCGGGGTCGAGGAAATGGGAGGACTGCGGGCCGAGGCCGTCCTCGATGGTGACGAAGTCGAGCAGGCCGCGCTCGGCCTCGGCGACCAGGTGGGCCCAGTATCCGGCGGTGAACAGCTCACGGGGCCGGGCCACCGGCTCGCGCCAGGAGGCGGGGTGCCAGCCGGTGCCGTCCAGAGCGACGGCGAGATGCAGCAAGGAGGGAGAAGGGGACACAGGTGGGTGCCTTCCTGGGGATCCGTACGAGAGCGCCGGCCCGCGGGTGGGCAGGGCACGGCGGCTGGGGCAGCTGACGGGTCAGGAACAACAGAGCGCGGTGGACACGCGCAGGAGATCGATGTGGGGCCGGGAGTGGAGGTGCGCGGAGCGGAGTGTGCTGATCACGCCCGTCACCTCCTGCTTCTGGGCGCACGACGGCGCCCGGCGGATCTCGTCGTCGGTCACAACGCCGTGGCCTCGCGGGATGTTCCCGGGCTGCGGACCAGGAGGACAGGCGAACGGCGGCGCAGGGTGAACCCGATCGACTCGTAGAGCCGGATCGCGGTGGTGTTGTCCGCGGCCGCGTGCAGGAACGGGGTGTCGCCGCGCTCCCGGATGCCGGCGGCGACCGCGCGGACCAGGCGGGTCGCGAGGCCCCGGCCGCGATACGCGGGGTCGGTGCAGACCGCGCTGATCTCGGTCCAGCCGGGCGGGCGGATCCGCTCACCGGCCATGGCGATCAGGCGCTCGCGGTCGCGGATGCCGAGGTAGGTGCCGAGTGCGATGGTCCGCTTGAGGAAGGGTCCCGGCTGGGTGCGGGCGACCAGGTCCAGGATCTCGGGCACGTCATCGGGGCCCAGCCGTACCGCCTCGGGGGCCGGTTCGGCGCGCAGGGCGGTGTCGACGAGCTGGACGCCCTCCCCCATAGCCTTAAGGGCATGGGAGGTACCCCCATCCCCGCCGACGACCTCCCAGCCGTCCGGGACCGTGTCAACGGGCTTGACCCGAACGGTGGTTCCGGGACCGACGAGCGTGTGCAGGTCGGCCCACGCGGCGGGGTCGCCGGGATCGGCGAGGGCGGCGAAGGCGTAGACGTCGTCCGGGTAGCGGGCGGCGCGGCCGACGCGTTCGGCTAGGTGGGCGTGTGGGCCGTCGAGGGCGGCCCACACGGCGTTGTCGAGGACGGAGGTGTCGTGCGCGGTGGGTCTCGAGGAGGCTCCGCCTGCGCGGATGTCGGTCTGCTGGGTCACGGAGGCGGAGTCCTTTCCTACCGGGTTCGCCGAGGACGGGTCAGGAGTTGTCGAGCGGCAGCCCCGGCGGGTTGACCTCCGACTTGGAGACGGCGTCGTTGGAGAGGTTCCACGCGGCGAGCCACTTGGCGTACTGGCCGTTGTCGATCAGGTGGTTGATCGCGTCGGCGAGGGGCTTGGCGAGGCCGCTGTCCTTCTTGGCGGTCGCGGCGATCAGGCCCTGGAGCGACTCCCCCGCACCGGAGTACTGGCCGGCGATTCGGGTCGCGTTGGGCGTGCTCGCGGTCTGGGTGACGTGATAGGAGAGGTTGGGGCTGGGGCCCAGATAGGAGTCGATCTTGCCGCTGCCCAGGGCCAGATAGATGCTGGGGCTGTCCTGGAAGTACTTGATGGTCAGCTGCTTGCCCTCCTTCTTCAGCCTGCTCTGCCACTCCAGCAGGATCCGCTCCTGGTTGGTGCCGGCGCCGACCGAGACGGTCCTGCCCGCGAGGGCCTCGTAGTCGCCGTCGAAGGTCCACTTCGAGGTCTTGAGCGTCTCGAAGGCGAGGTCGTCCTTGCGGTAGGAGGCGAACTCGTACTTCTTCTTGCGCTCCTCGGTGTCCGTGATGTTGGAGAAGCCGACGTTCACCTTGCCGCTGTCGATGCCGACGAAGAGGTTCTCCCACGTGAACCGCTTGACTTCGGGCTCCAGACCGAGGACGGCGGCGACCAGGCGGGCCAGGTCGGTCTCGGAACCGGTGAGGGTCTTCTGGTCGCTGCCCACGAAGCCCAGCGGCGGGGAGCCGGAGGGGAGGGTGCCGGAGCCGATGACGAGCTTGCCGCTCTTCTTGACGGCGTCGGGCAGTTCGGCGCTGATGGACTTCACCTCGGCGACCTTGAGCGCGGTCTCCTTGGCGGCTCCGTTGGACAACCGGCCCACGGTGACCGTGCCGGCGCTGTCGGTCGTCCCGGTGGCGGCGTCGCTGTCACCGCCGCAGGCCGCGAGCCCGCCGGCGAGGGTGGCGACGGCGGTCGCCGCGGTGATGCCGCGCATCAGGCTGCGTCGGGAGGGGCGAGTGGGCATGGCTGTCCTTAGGAGTTGGGAGAAAGGCGGTAAAGGGGTAAAGAGGTGAAGGAGGTTCAGAGGACCTTGCTCAGGAAGTCCCGGGTCCGCTCGTGCCGCGGCCGGTCGAGGACCTCGGAGGGCGGGCCCTGCTCGACGATGCGTCCGCCGTCGATGAAGACGACCCGGTCGGCGATCTCGCGGGCGAAGCCGATCTCGTGGGTGACGATGACGAGCGTGGTGCCGCTGGTCGCCAAGTTTTTGATGACGGCGAGGACTTCACCGACGAGCTCGGGGTCGAGGGCGGAGGTCGGCTCGTCGAAGAGGATCACGCCCGGGCGCAGGGCGAGGGCGCGGGCGATGGCCACGCGCTGCTGCTGGCCTCCCGACAACTGCCGTGGATAGGCACCGGTCTTGTCGGCCAGGCCGACCCGGCCGAGGAGTTCTCGGGCGAGCTCCTTGGCCTCCGTCCTGGTGAGCTTCCCGGTCGCCACCGGGGCGGCGGCCACGTTGTCGAGGACGGTCAGGTGCGGGAAGAGGTTGAAGTTCTGGAAGACGAACCCGATGCGGCTGCGCTGGGTCAGGATGGCGCGCTCGCTCAGCTCCTTCAGCCGGTCGCCCTGACGGCGGACGCCGATCAGTTCGCCGTTGACGCTGACGTGGCCGATCTCCGGTTTCTCCAGGTGGTTGATGACCCTGAGGAGAGTGGACTTCCCGGACCCCGAAGGGCCGAGGATGACGGTGACCTCGCCGGGGCGGACGGTCAGGTCGACACCGTCCAGGACGCGGTGGGCGCCGTACCACTTGTGCACGCCGTGCACTTCGAGCGCTGCGGCGGTCATACGGCGGCCTCCCTGCGGATGCGGGCCCGCAGGTCGGTGAGACCGGCCCGCAGTTTCTGGAGTGGGGTCGGCGGCAGGGAGCGGGTGGCGCCCCGGGCGTAGTACCGCTCGACGTAGAACTGGACGACCGAGACCGCGCTGGTGAGGATCAGGTACCAGACGGTGGCGACCAGCAGCAGGGGCACGATGTCACCGGGGTAGGTGGCGCCCATGGACTGCACGGTGCCGAACAGGTCGAGCAGCGAGACGTAGAAGACCAGCGAGGTGCTCTTGACGAGCCCGATGAGCTGGTTGACGTAGTTCGGGGTGATGGAGCGCAGCGCCTGCGGAAAGACGATCTTCCGGAACTGGTAGCCCTTGGGCAGGCCGAGGGCGGAGGCCGCCTCGTGCTGGCCCTGGTCGACGGAGAGGATGCCGCCGCGGACGACCTCGGCGGCGTAGGCCGCCTCGTTGAGGCTGAGGCCGACGACGGCGATGACCATGTCGGTGGCGAGCCGGGACTCGTCGAAGGAGAAGAAGGCCGGGCCGAAGGGGACGCCGACGCTGAGTGTCTTGTACAGGGCGCTGAAGTTGTAGAGGAAGAGCAGAACGACGATCAGCGGTATGGAGCGCAGGGCCCACACGTAGGTCCAGCTCACCGCGCGCAGCACCGGACTCTTGGAGAGCCGGGCCAGCGCGAGCAGGATGCCGCCCAGGAGTCCCAGTACGGCGCTGTAGACGGTGACTTCGAGGGTGATGCGGAGCCCGTCGAGGACGGTGGGCCGCAGGAACCAGTAGCCGAAGCGGTCCCACTGGTAGAACGGGTTGGTCGCCAGGCCGTGGACGAACTGGGCCGCCAGGACCAGGACGACGGCGGTGACGATCCAGCGGCCGGGCCGTCGCAGTGGCAGAACTCGCTGTGCGGCGAGCTGTGGTGGCGCCACGTCGGCCTGCGGCGGCGCCTCGGTGACGGACACGGCGGCGCCTGGGGGTTCACTCATGAGGGACTCCGGCGGAGTGGGGATTCCCCTGGGGCACGGCGAACACGGCGTACTACGGGCGCAGGACGCGACGCACGGGAACCGGGGGCTGGGCGGACAACGGCACACCGCGAGCGCGGTGTTCGTCAGGAACGCGGGGACTGCGGAGGCGGAACGTCAGCCCCGACAGCGGGCACGGCCCGGTGCGGTACACAGTGCGCTGCTCACGCGGAGCAGGTCGACGGCCCGGTTGGCGACGAGCGGATTGCCGTACGGCCGTACGCAGCCCGGGGAACGGCGTGAGGCCGTCCTGGGAGCTGCGTACATGTCGGTCACCGTCGCTGTTCTCGGGGGTCAAGGCTCTTGTGAGCCGCAAGTAAAAGCAGTCGCCCGGACCGGTGTCAACGCCGGTCCGGCAGATGGGACGGTCAGGAACGCCTGGAAGGCCCGGCGTGCGAGGCCCAGTCCAGAATCTGTACGGCGGACCCGGCGGCCTCCAGGCCCTGGCAGTGGGCGTGGTGCCGGCGGGCGATGCCGTCGAGGTCGAGGTGGGTGCCGAAGGCCGGGCGGGCGGTCAGACGGCGGGCGTAGGCCCACAGCGTGGGGTGGCCGGCGATGCGCTGCACCGCGGCGGCGTCGAGGTGGTGGCGGTGCACGGTGTCGAGTTGCACCAGCGTGACCCACAACTCGACATCGGCGGCGGTGACGTGATCCCGGATCAGGAAGTCGCGGTCCACCAGCCAGCGCTCCAACGAGCCCAGGGAGTCCAGCAGTTGCTCCAGGGCGGCGACTCGGTCCACGTCGTCACCGCCCGCCGCCCCGGCCTGCTGCGCGGCCTGTGCGATTCCCCTGCTCATCCGCTCGACGGCCTCGGTCTCCGACTCCGCTCCACACGGGTACAGCGCCGGACGTCCGCCGCCGAAGTGCCGGGCCAGGTCGCGGGTGATGTCGGTGGCGTGGGTGCTGACGATCCGTCCCGACCAGTCGTCGCTGAGCACGGGTGCGACGGCAGCGCCGGTGTACCGGTGCGCGCTGGCCTCGTACAGCGGGCGCAGCGCGGAATGCCCCCCGTCGGGACAGTCGGGGACCGGGTCCAGGAGGGTCACGGGACAGATGTCGTCGAGGCCGAGCAGGCTGTGCACGACGGCGATGCGCAGACCGTCCGCGCAGGCGGCGGTCAGGTGCAGCCGGTAGCGGCGCGGCACGGCGTAGTGCCCACTGCGTGCGTCCTGGCCGATCCGGCCTCGGAACGCGGGGGCCGGGTGGGTGGCGGAGATGCGGGCGAGCGGTGTGACGGACATGGGTCTCCCCGGAGTGTCGGTGCGCGGGACGTACACGCGGCGGAAGCGTCGGGCTCAGCCCAGGGGCCTGATGGCGCTGCAGACCCGGAGCAGATCGATGTGACGGCGGGAGGTCAGAAGAGGCGACGGCCGGGATGTCCGGCTCTCTCGGCCGACGGCCGGTTCCACGCGCCCCATGTTTCCCTACCTGTTCACTAGGATTCCCATCTGGAGTGTCGATCGGGCCGGGGCGCACGTCAAGAGGGCGTCCACGAGGCGGGCAGGGGCAGGAACCCGCGGCTGTCCTCGCGGTCAGTGCGACTCGCGGCTGACCTCCGAGCCGCTCGAACCGAGGAGGAAGTCCAGGTCTGCTCCCGTGTCGGCCTGTTGGACATGGTCGACGTACAACCGCTCCCAGCCCCTCCCGGGGTTCGCGAAGCCCGCGACGGTGGCCGCGTTCGGGGTGCGGGCGGCGAGTTCGGCGGCGGGCACCTCCAGGTCGATACGGCGGGCCTCGACGTCGAGACTGATGACATCGCCTGTCCGTACGAGGGCGAGCGGTCCACCCGCCGCCGCTTCCGGGGCCACGTGCAGGACGACCGTGCCGTACGCGGTGCCGCTCATCCGGCCGTCGCAGACGCGGACCATGTCCCGCACCCCCTGCTCCAGCAGCTTGGTGGGCAGCGGCATGTTGGCCACCTCGGGCATGCCCGGATACCCCTTGGGGCCACAGCCGCGCAGGACCAGGACGGAGTCGGCGTCGACGTCCAGGTCCGGGTCGTCGACGCGGGCGTGGAAGTCCTCGATGCTGTCGAAGACGACCGCCCGGCCACGGTGCCGCAGCAGCTGCGGGGAGGCGGCCGCGGGTTTGATCAGCGCTCCGTCGGGGGCGAGGCTGCCGCGCAGGACGGCGATGCCGCCCTCCTCGACCAGAGGCCGCGCCCGGGTCCTGATCACCTCCGCGTCCCAGATCGGGGCGTCGGTGAGGTGGTCCACCAGCGGCTTGCCCGTGACGGTCAGCGCCTCGGGGTCCAGGAGGTCGGCGACCTCGCGCAGCACGGCGAGCAGGCCGCCGGCCCGGTGGAAGTCCTCCATGAGGAAGCGCCCGGCGGGCTGGAGGTCCACCAGGACCGGCACCCGGGAGCCGACGCGGTCGAAATCGTCCAAAGTCAGGTCGACCCCCAGCCGGCCCGCGATGGCGAGGAGATGGACGACGGCGTTGGTGGAGCCGCCGATCGCGGCCAGCGCCACGATCGCGTTGTGGAAGGACCCCTTGGTCAGGAAGGTGCTCGGGCGGCGCTCGGCGGCCACCAGCTCCACCACGAGCCGCCCGGTGCCGTGCGCGGCCGCCAGCAGCCGGCTGTCCGGCGCGGGCGTTCCGGCCACCCCGGGCACGACCGTGCCCAGCGCCTCGGCGACCAGCGCCATCGTCGAGGCCGTGCCCATGGTGTTGCAGTGCCCGCGGCTGCGGATCATCGAGGACTCGGAGCGGATGAACTGCTCCTGGGACAGGGTGCCGGCGCGGACCTCCTCCGACAGCCGCCACACGTCCGTGCCGCAGCCCAGCGGTGTGCCGCGGAAGGTGCCGGTCAGCATCGGCCCGCCGGGCACGACCACGGCGGGCAGGTCCACCGAGGCGGCGGCCATCAGCAGCGACGGGATCGTCTTGTCGCAGCCTCCCAGCAGGACCACGCCGTCGAGGGGGTTGGCCCGCAGCATCTCCTCCGTGGCCATCGCCGCCATGTTGCGCCAGAGCATGGCCGTGGGCCGCACATTGGTCTCGCCCAGCGACACGACGGGCAGGTCGAGGGGGATACCGCCCGCCTCGTACACACCGTCCCGGACGGACCTGGCCACCTCGTCCAGGTGCGCGTTGCAGGGCGTGAGATCGGAGGCGGTGTTGGCGATGGCGATCTGGGGCCGGCCGGTGAAGGCGTCGTCCGGGACACCCCGGCGCATCCAGGCCCGGTGGATGTAGGCGTTGCGGTCCTGTCCCCCATACCACTGTGCGCTGCGAAGGCCCATCGCTCGGCTCTTTCCGGTAATCGGTACGACGGTCTACTATCCGGAACGCGATGCAGCATACGCAGCCCTTCCCCGCTTCGACAGCCCCCGTCACGGACCGCGCGGAGGGCGACCGTCTCGTGGGATCGGACCGGGTGCTCGCCGTGCTCAAGGAGCTCGCCCGGCACCCGGACGGGGTCTCGCTCGAAGGGCTCACCAGAGTGATCGGCAGCCCCAAAGCGACCGTGCACCGGGCTCTGGCCGCCCTGCGCCGAGCCGGTCTGGCCGGCCAGGACTCCCGCGGCCGTTATCTGCTGGGCGACGAGTTCCTGCGGATGGCCTTCGTCCATCACGAGGCCCGCCCCGAACACGTGCGGGTCCGGCCGCTGTTGGAGTCACTGGCGGACCGGTTCGGCGAGACGGCCCACTACGCCGTCCTGGACGGCCGTGAGGTCGTCCACCGCGCCAAGGCCGACCCGCCCACCGGTGCCGTCCGGCTCACCTCCACGGTCGGCGGCCGCAATCCCGCCCACGCGACCGGCGCCGGAAAGGCGCTGCTCGCCCACGAGTTGGGCACCCTGAACGCCGTACGGCAATGGATCGGCAAGGCGCCCCTGGAGCGCCGGACGCCTCGAACCCTGTGCACGGCCGCGGAGTTGTACCGCGAGCTGCGGGCCACGCGCGAGCGGGGGTACGCCCTCGACGACCAGGAGAACGAGACCGGCGTCAACTGCCTCGCGCTGCCCGTGTACGGCACCTCACCGACCGTTCCCTCCGGGGCGGTGAGCGTCAGCGCGCTGGCATACCGGACTCCGCTGCGGACGCTGGTCGACGCGGTCGAGGAGATCCGTGACGCCCTCGGCCCCCTGAAGGAGCCCCTGAGTTGAACGCACCCGACGCCGAGATACGCGCCTTCGTCCTCACGGCCCCCGGCGAGTTCGCGGTCCGGGCGGTACCGGCACCGGTACCCGCGCCCGGCGAGGTCGTCGTCGACGTCGAGCGGGTCGGGGTGTGCGGCACCGACCTGGAGTTCTTCACCGGGGCCATGACCTATCTGCACCAAGGACACGCCGCCTATCCGATGCGGCTGGGCCACGAGTGGGCCGGCCGGGTCCGCACCGTCGGCGCCGGTGTGGATCCCGTCTGGACCGGCCGCCGGGTCATGGGCGACACCATGCTCGGCTGCGGGACCTGCCGCCGCTGCCGGCGCGGAGGGCAGCATGTCTGCGAGCAGCGGGAGGAGGTGGGCATCCGGGGCGGCCGAGCGGGTGCCCTGGCCGAACAACTCGCCGTGCCCGTGAGTTCGTTGCACCTCCTGCCCGACTCCGTGGACCCGGTGCTCGGCGCGCTGGTCGAGCCGGGCGGCAACGCCCTGCGGGCCGCGCGGGCGACAGGAGCGGGGCCCGGTGACCGGGTCCTGGTGCTGGGTCCGGGGACCATCGGTCTGCTGGTCGCGCTGTTCGCCCGGTCCGCCGGTGCGGAGGTGCATCTGCTGGGCGCCACCGACGCCTCCCTCGTCTTCGCGCGCTCGCTGGGCTTCCCGCACGCATGGCGCGAGGACACCCTGCCGGACCTGCCGTTCGACGCGGTCGTCGACGCCACCAACGCGGTGCATCTGCCGGCCCTGGCGCAGGAGCTGGTCGAACCGGGCGGGCGGCTCGTGTACATCGGGCTGGCCGGTGAGCCCAGCAGGATCGACACCCGCACGCTCGTCCTGAAGGACGTGACGGCGATCGGCGTCCTGTCGGCCTCCCCCGGGCTCGACGCCACCATCAAGGCGTACGCCGAGAGGATCGTCGACCCGAGGCCGCTCGTGGCCGCCACCGTCGCGCTGGAGGCGATCGGTGCCGTACTCGCGGGCGAGCGCCCGCCCGGCGCCGGTCCGGGCCCGAAGATCCACGTCGATCCCGGCCTGGTCTGAGTCCGCCGCGGTTCGGGACGGTTCACGAACGGAGGCCGGCATTCCGTCGGGGCGGTGATCAGACTCGGTCCGTCAAGTGACACCGCCGGCATGTTCGACGACCAGATGTGATCGACGAGACGAAGGGCTCAGCCCGATGAACTTCAAGGTGCAGCCGACCGCCCAGGTCGACGAGCCGGCGGCGATCGGCGAGGGGACGACGGTCTGGGATCTGGCCCAGATCCGCGAGAACGCCGGGCTGGGGAGCGGGTGCATCGTGGGCCGGGGCGCCTATGTCGGCCCCGGGGTGCGGATCGGCGACAACGTGAAGCTCCAGAACTACGCGCTGGTCTACGAGCCCGCCGTGCTCGGCGACGGGGTGTTCGTCGGTCCGGCCGCGGTCCTCACCAACGACTGCTTCCCCCGGTCGGTGGACCCGGAGGGCAAGCTGAAGCGCGGCGACGACTGGGAGGCCGTGGCGGTGGAGGTGGCCGAAGGAGCGTCCCTCGGGGCCCGGTCGGTGTGTGTGGCGCCGGTCCGTGTCGGCCGCTGGGCGCTGGTGGCGGCGGGCGCCGTGGTGACCCGTGACGTGCCCGACCACGCGCTCGTGGCCGGTGTTCCGGCGCGCCGGATCGGCTGGGTGGGCCGGGCCGGTGTCCGGCTGGTCGAGCGGAAGGGCGAGCCGGGCGGCTGGGAGTGCCCGGAGTCGAGTGCGCTGTACGACGACAAGGACGGCCACCTCGTCGAGCGCGCATGACGCCTGTTTCCACCACAACGTGCAACGTTCTGAGCCACCCGACGATGGCCTCCGCGGTGGCGGTGCCGCCGATGTAACCGACCGGCCACGGCTGCCGGCGCCTTCCGCTAACGTGTCGCCCATGATCACGGGCGAGATCAAGGGCAAGGTGGACCGCGTCTGGGATGCGTTCCGGTCCGGTGGGATCTCGAACCCGCTGGACGTGACAGAGCAGATCACGCGCCTGTTTTTCACTGAGGACCGGCAGGAACCGCGCCGGCAGCGAGCGCGCGGTCACTCGCTCCGCCGACGCGGTCAGCGTCTTGTCGCGTTCCCGCCGCGCCGGCAGGGCGACGAGGTGGTCCCGCAACGCCCGACTCTGCGCACGGTGGACAAGAAGGTCACCGCGGGTCAACCGGACGCGGTGGGCGTGTGACCGGCCGGCCGACGCCCGCGGTGCTGCCCCCGTCGCTGCGCGCGCGGCTCGGGCTGGTCGCGGCCCTCGCCGCGCTGGTGGTCGTCGTGCTCGCTGTCCTGTACGCCGGCCACAGCCGGCCCGGCAGGGTGGACAGGTGGATCATCCCGCCGACCGCGGACAGCGTACGGCCGCCGTGGCGGCACGTCGCTCTGGCTCTGGACTTCTTGGGAGAGCCCGCCGGATCGGTGATGCTGGTCATGGTCATCGTGGCGGGCTGCCTGCTGCTTCGGCGTCCCCGCGCGGCGGTGCTCGTCGTTGCCGGCGCCGCCATGGCCGTGGGGACGGCGACGCTGCTCAAGCATCTGGTGGGGCGCACCATCCACGGCGCCGGCAACCTGTCCTATCCGAGCGGGCACACCGCCTTCTTCACCGCGCTCGCCTTCATCGTGGCGCTGCTCGCGGCCGGCCGGCTCGGCCTCGGCAGGACGGCCGGCACGTCACTCGTGCTCTGCACGGCGCTCCTGGCCGGCGCCGCGATGGGATGGGCGCAGGTCGCCCTGGGCGCGCACTACCCGACCGACGTGCTTGGTGGCTGGTGCACCGCGCTGGCGGTGATTCCGGCGACCGCGTGGCTGGTCGACCAGGCAGCTGACCGGACGGCCGACCGGTTGGTCGATCGGACGGCCGGCGCCGGTCAGCGGGAGCCTCGCTGACGTCACGTCACGTCACGCCAAACGACGGAATACAGGCTTCACCGGTCGTCCGCCCACCCAGGGGGTGGGGTCGGCGGCGTCCAGTGCCTTCCGGTACACCGCACATGCCTGGGCCACCACGTCGACGGTGTGATCGATGTCGGCGTCGCTGAGCGCGCTGCTCACCACGAACGACGGGGCCAGCACCCCGCCCGCGAGGAGCCGGCGCAGGAACAGAGTGCGGTACTCCTGCGACGGCTGCCCGTTCTCGTCGAGGGTGGCGAAGACCAGGTTGCTGGCCCGGCCCCGGACGACGATGTGCTCGCCGACGCCCATACCGGCCGCCGCGTCGCGGACACCGGCAGCCAACCGCTCACCGAGGGTGTGCAGCCGCGCGGTGACGCCCTCTTCGGCGTAGATGGTCTGCACGGCCATCGCGGCGGCCAGCGAGTGCGTTTCCGCGCCGTGCGTGGTGGACAGCAGGAACACCCGTTCGCCGGAGTGGCGCAGCCCGCCCCGCTCCATCAGCTCGCGGCGCCCGGCCAGCGCGGAGACGGCGAATCCGTTGCCCAGCGCCTTGCCGAACGTGGAGAGGTCGGGGACGACGCCGTACAGGCCCTGGGCGCCCGCCTCGGACCAGCGGAAGCCGGTGATCATCTCGTCGAAGATCAGTACGCAGCCGTACCGGTCGGCCAGCTCGCGCAGACCGGCGAGGTACCCGGGCGGCGGCTCGGTGTGGGTGGCGGGCTCGAGGATCAGACAGGCGACCTCGTCCTGGTACCGGGTGAGCAGTTCCTCCGTGGCTGCCAGGTCCCCATAGGGGAACGCCACGGTGAGCTCGTTGGTCGACTCCGGGATGCCGGCGGACATCGGCGTGGTGCCGATGAACCAGTCGTCGGTGGAGAAGAACGGATGGTCGGCGCAGAGGGCCACCCGCCGGCGCCCGGTGGCGGCGCGGGCGAGGCGCACCGCGGCGGTGGTGGCGTCGGAGCCGTTCTTCGCGAACTTCACCATCTCGGCGGTCGGCACCGTGCCCAGGAAGCGTTCCGCGGCTTCGACCTCCACGATGGACGGCCGGACGAAGTTGCTGCCGCGGTCGATTTCCCGCCGCACCGCCTCGGTCACGCGTGGGTGGGCGTGGCCGAGGCTGACCGACCGCAGGCCGGAGCCGTACTCGATGTACCGGTTGCCGTCGACATCCCACACGTGGGCACCGCGGCCGTGGCTGATGACCGGGGCCAGGCCCTCGGGGTACTGGTCGTCGCCCTTGGCGTAGGTGTGCGCGCCTCCGGGGATCAGGGCGTGCAGCCGCTCGTTCGCTGTCCGCGACCGGGGCAGGAGGAACTCCGCGGTCTCTTCGGTGTGCTCGGTGGTCAACCGCCTTCATCCTTCCTTGTGCTTCAGGACCTCGGCGAGGCTCGGTGCCTCCCGGTCCCGCTGGGACATCGAGGCGACCGGCAGCGGCCAGGGAATGTCGAGCTCCGGGTCGTCGAAGGCGATCGTGACGTCCTCGGACGGATCGTGCGGACGGTCGATACGGTACGAGGTGTCGGCGGTTTCGGTAAGCGCCTGGAAGCCGTGCGCGCACCCCGCCGGGATGTACAGGGTCGTCTGCCTCTCGCCGGACAGCTCGAAGAAGGCCCGGTTCCGGTACGTCGGCGAGTCCGGCCGCAGGTCCACGACGACGTCGAAGATCTGCCCGTACGAGCACCGCACCAGCTTGGCCTCGCCGGCGCCGGAGCGCAGGTGCAGGCCGCGCAGCACGCCCCGGACCGAACGGGACACGCTGTCCTGAACGAAGGCGTGCGGGTCGAGGCCCACCGAGCGGACCACGTCGACGTCGAAGGTGCGGCAGAAGAAGCCGCGTTCGTCGGCGTACGGTGTCGGCTCGAACAGGTACGCGCCGGCGATCTCGGGGACTTCGGTCGCTTTCATGGAGCCTTCCGCAGGGCGTGGGTGTTCGCGGGGAACAAGGTCGTGGTCAAGGCGGTGAACTGCTGGGCGAGTTGCTGTGCGACGACCTGGTTGCGCCCGGACAGGGTCTGCCGTACTTCGGCCGAGTGCTTCTCCAGGTCCCGGAACTGCTCCAGCAGCCGGGCGGCGTCGACCTCGCGTGCCGGGTGGCAGTACGCGCCGAGTCCCATCCCGTCCATGAGCGCGTCGCTCTTCGCCGCGTAGCAGAGGGCGAGCGCGGGTGTTCCGGTCCGCAGCGCGCAGATCAGGTTGTGGTAGCGGACAGCCACCACCGTGTCGGCGGCCGCCATCTCGTTCATCAGGTCGGCCAGTGAGGCCGGCTCGGCCGCGGTGACCAGCGGTGAGTCGACGGCGTCGAGGATCGCGGCGACCACCGACAGGTCGCACTGGTCGCCGGTGAGCAGGCGGACCTGCCTGCCCTCCTCGACCAGTGCGCGGACGAACCGGATCGTCCCGTCGAGGTAGCGCCGGTATATCTCCTCGGCCCGGGCGCGGTCGTCGTTGCCGCCGTGGAAGTCCATGACACCGACGCAGACCGGGCCCGGCGAGCCCGAGGGCGCGCTCGCCCGGGGTGCGGGCAGCGAGAACGCGAGGTCCGGGTAGACCTCGTCGCGCACGGTGTCCACGCCCATCGCCCGCATCGCGTCACGGGACTGGGTGTCCCGGTACGACCGGTACGTGGCCAGCCGGGCCGACCAGCGCACCAGGGCCCGGGTCGGCCGGTTGCCGATCTCGGCGGCGCCGACGCTGACCAGCGCGACCCGGGTGCCCAGCAGCCGGCCGCTCGCGCAGAGCAGGAACAGCGAGTAGGGGAAGCCCCACGGCCGCAGCGGCAGCGTGGCCTCCAGGACCCCCATGCCCGGCACGATCACCACGTCGTGCCGGCGCGCCCAGGCGGCGGTGCGGAAGACGTCGACGAGTTTGCCCACGCCCTTGCCCGCGATCGCCGCCGCGCGTGACGCGGTCCGGTACTCCCCGCGGTACCAGTGCAGCCGTGTCGCGGGGATCCCGAACCGGGCCGTGACGGTCTCGGGTCCGCCGCACAGCGCGTCCACGACCGCCTCCGGATGCTCGGCGCGGAGGTATCCGAGGACAGCCTCGAGCGACCCGTCGTTGCCGAGGTTGCCGGAGCCGAGCAGGCCGAACACCCCGACGCGCACCGGGGTTTCGTCCGCTGACGTCATGCCTGCCTCCCCTCGCGGCCGGCGACGAGGGCGTCGACCGAAACGGTCAGCTTGGCCGGGTCGACCGGGGCGCGGTCCTCGACCCGCTCGCCGGCGCCCGGCCGGACCCGGCTGGTCATCCATGCGGCCATGTGGCGGTAGCAGGCGCGCCGGTCGGCCGGGGACAACGGGGCCCGTCGGATCGCCGAGGCGAAGCCCCAGACGTACTCGGCGAGCAGCCGGGGCGTCGGGTGCAGCAGGCCCGCCCGGCGCGGGTCCAGGTTGACGCACCGGGAGCGCTTGGACGGGTTCGCCCGCTCGGCACGGTTGGGGTGGTCGCGGCGGAAGTACAGCAGTTCCGGCACCTGGTGGAAGCGCCCGTGCAGCGCGATCTCGGCGACGAACGTGCGGTCCGCGTGGTGGTAGCTGTCCATCGGCTTCACCCGGCGCAGCGCGTCGGCCCGGATCACCCCGTAGAAGTCGTCACCGCCGGGCTCGAACAGCATGCTGCGGAAGCGCTCCGGCGCGTGCGGTGAGTCGGTCGCAAGGGTGTACTCGTAGGGGACCTTCACCTGGCCGTCGCCGTCGATGACCGCCTGGTCGGCGTGCGCGAGGATCACGTCCGGCCGCTCGTCCAGCGCCTCGACGCAGCGCCGGACCAGATCGCGGGCGTAAAGGTCGTCGTGCGAGGCCCACTTGAACAGCTCGCCGCGGCACTCGGCGAACACGCGGTTGTGGTTCGGCGTGGCGCCGACGTTCCGGGGCAGCCGGAGGTACCGGATGCGTGCGTCCTGCGCGGCGTACTTGCGGCAGATGTCCTCGGTCCCGTCGGTGGAGGCGTTGTCGGAGATGACCAGTTCGAAGTCCTCGTAGGTCTGGCCGAGCAGCGCGTCGAGCGATTCCGCCAGGTACTCCTCGCCGTTGTACACGGGCAGGCCGATGGTCAGCCTGGGTTGGGCGGTCATGAGGTCCTCACTTCGGGGATGGGGTTGTGGCGGTGCTCGCGCCGGGCGGACCGCAGGTGCAGCCACCACACGGCCGAGCCGCTGACGGTCGCGGCGGCGACGCCCCAGGCCGAGCCGACCGTGCCGGCCACGGCTGCCCCGCCGAGCCCGCCGCTGACATAGCAGGCCGAGGCGAACAGCTGGGAGCGCAGGCTGCGCCGGGCCGCGCCGAGCGCGCGCAGCCCGGCCGCCGCGCCGGTGCCGAGGCCGGCGCCCGCGACGCCGAGGGTGATCGGCGCGATGAGCTGCGAGGCGGAGTGCCAGACGCTGCCGAGCGCGAGCTCGCCGAGCCGGTCCGGCATCAGCAGCAGTGCCCCGCCCCAGAGCAGCGCGGCGGCGGCCTGCCCGCCGCCGAGGAGGAGGCAGAACTTCCCGAGCCGCTGCGGGGCCTGCCGCAGCACCCGTGCCGCCTCCGGGACGGTGACCAGCGACAGGCCCATCAGCACAGCGAGGAACGGGCCCATCAGGAGCTCGGCGCCCCGCACCGCACCCACCGCGCCGATCCCGACGATCGCGCCGAGCCCGTACGCCCGCAGCTGGTTCGCGCCGCTGAGGCTGACGTTCTCGACCAGGTACCGGTAGCCGAGATCGCGCTGTTCGCGGAGCCACCCACGCGCCTTCGTCATCCGGGGCCGGATGCCGGACTGGAGGTAGCCGTAACCCGCCGCCACCGTGGCGGACGCGCCCCAGGCGAGCACGAAAGCGGCCACGGTGCCCACGCGGTCCGCGACGACCATGGCCGGGACGAGCGCGACACCCCACACGACGTCGTTGACGAACGCCTTCCGGCCGGCGCCGGCGGCGAAGAACGAGAACCGCCAGGCGTCCTGGAGCAGCAGTCCCGGCAGCATGACGCCGAGGCAGGCGAAGGCGGGTCCCAGCCGGCCGCCGAGAGCGAGTCCGACCACCAGACACGCCGCACCTATGGCCGTACCGACGCCGAGCGCGGTACCCGTCGACCGGGCCACCGCCCCGCGCCAGGACGCGTCCGGCGCGCCGCTGAAGCGCACCACGAGCGGGTCGGTGGAAAGGCCGCGGGAGACGTTGAGCACCACGCCGTAGGTCACCCAGGCCAGGCTGAACACGCCGAACGCGGTCACCCCCAGCGAGCGGGCCACGTAGATGCCCACCGCGAAGTTGGACATGCTGGAGGCCGCCTGGTCGGCCAGTCCCCAGGACAGCCGGCCGACGAGGGCACGCTTGGCGGACCGGGCCGGTGGCGCCGCAGTCTGCGGATTCTCCCCCTCGACGGGTATCGACGTCATGTCTTGATCAGTCCGGCCTCGTGAAGGGCGCCGGCCGCGTCGGCGACGGCGCTGAACGGCAGCCCGGACCGCTCGGCGACGTCCAGCAGACTGTGCTCGCCGTCGGACAGGTTCAGCACCCAGAGCATGGCCATCTGGGCCTGCTTGGTGTCGCTGCGGCCACCCAGCGCGTCGTACAGCCCGCGCCGGCCCAGCTGTGGTTCGCCGTAGGGGCTGAGGTTGACGTACTGCCGGTTACGGTCGAGGACGGCGGACGCCTCGCGGCAGACGGCAAGCGTGTCCGCCATCGCCTCCGGGGAGACGAAGTCCAGGTTGTCCGCGGAGGTGTGGTACTCGGGGTAGCCGGCGTACGGCGTCCGGGTGAGCGAACCCACGCCCAGGTTGAACCCGGGCGAGCAGTACTGCCGCTCGTCGTAGCCGTACGGAGTGAACTCGGTGATGTGGTGCGGTCGTTCGGAGGCGGCCAGCACATGCCGCATCACCCGGTCGATCTCCGCGTCGCCGCGCCTGCTCTGCTTGTACGTCAGCCCGCCCGGGTCGCCGGCGCAGGCCAGCACAAGCCCGTGCTTGACCCGCTCCACCCGCTCCGCGTTGCGGGCCAGCCAGGTGATCGCTCCGATGGTGCCGGGCGCGAAGATGAACCGATAGGTGTAGTACGGCGTCCGCTCGGCCAGCGCCCGGGCCAGGAACGTCGCCACCGCGATGCCGGCCAGGTTGTCGTTGGCCAGCGACGGGTGGCAGACGTGGCAGGAGACGATCACCTCGTCGGCGACCTGCCCGGGGACGACATGCTCGGCGTAGGTGAGGTGGCCATCGGCGAGGGTGGAGTCGATGCGTACCTCGTACTCGCCGTCCGCCATCGCGTCCAGGGTCTCCTGAGCCAGGCAGAACCCCCAGTCCGGCTTGTAGTAGCTGGTGCGGTACGGCACCCAGGCCGGGTGGTCCGGCAGGGTGTGCAGGTGTCCGCGCAGTTCGGCCAGCGGCATGGTCGCCGACACCGGCACGCTGTAGCCGAGCACGTGCAGGCTGGACGCGGCGAAGTCGACGACCCGGTGGCCGGCGCTGTCGGCGATGTACGCGTCCCGGATGTTCCACTCCTGCGGCACCGTCCAGTCGAGCACCTGCGTCCCGGTCGGCACCTCGTGCACCTGCAGCGGGATGTACTCGCCGACAATCTCCAGGGTGGCGCGCACGCCGTCGCCGGTGATGCTCCGGCACAGCGGGTACAACCGCTCCACCAGGGCGTACATCTCCTCGCCGGGATGGGTCATCGGCGCCACCGCAGGGTGTCGTCGACGGTGCCGGCGTCGGAGGCCGCACGCAGCACCGCAAGGCGGGTGAAGCGTCGCTCGAAGTCCTCCCGGGTCAGCTCGAACTTTTTGTAGGCGTCGGCCAGTTCGAGCGCGCCCTGCTTCACCGTCCACTCGCAGTCGAAGCCGGGGATCGCGGCGCGGAACCGGGAGAAGTCCACCCGGTAGGAGCGCGGATCGGCGCCGTTCTCCCCGGTGATGTTCACCTTGGAGCCGGGCACCGCCTCGGCGACCTGCTCGGCGATCTCGGCGACCGTGACGTTGTTGGTCTCGCTGCCGATGTTGAACGCGCGGTCGTGCACCGCTTCGCGCGGCGCGGTCAGCGCGGCCGTGAAGGCCCGTGCGATGTCGGCGGCGTGCACCAGCGGGCGCCAGGGGGTGCCGTCGGAGAGCACCAGGACCTCGCCGGACAGGAGCGCGTGGCCCACCAGGTTGTTCAGCACGATGTCGGCGCGCAGCCGCGGTGAGTAGCCGAAGGCGGTGGCGTTGCGCATGAACACCGGGGTGAAGTCGCCGTCGGCCAGCGCGTGCAGGTCGTCCTCCACCCGCACCTTGGACTCCGCGTACGGGGTCACCGGGCGCAGCGGGGCATCCTCCGTGACCAGCTCGTCGCCGCCTGCGGCACCGTAGACCGAGCAGGTCGACGCGTACAGGAAGCGTCGCACGCCGGCGTCGCGGGCCAGCCGGGCGAGGCGTACGGACGCGTGGTGGTTGATGTCGTAGGTGAGGTCCGGCGCCAGCGATCCCAGCGGGTCGTTGGACAGCGCGGCCAGGTGGATCACGGCGTCCACCCCGGCCACGTGTTCGGCCGTGACGTCGCGGAGGTCCACCCGGTGCCCGGGCGGGTCCGCGGGCGGATCGCCCAGCACGGAGTCGGCGAACAGGCCGGCGTCGAGGCCGACGACCTCGTGCCCGGCGGCGGTGAGGACAGGGGCCATGACGGTGCCCAGGTATCCCTGGTGTCCGGTCAGTAGTACGCGCAAGGTTCAGTCCCCCAGATTGAGCGTGAGTTTGGTGGCGGCGAACGCCTCGGCGTATCGCTCGTGGCATTCGATACCGCGGATCCGTGCGAGGCCGAGGAAGGCCTCGCGGTCGTACCAGGGCCGGTGCCGCTGCGAGGGGTAGTGCTCCTGCAGCAGCCGTACCTTCTGTTCGGCGATCTCCGACGACAGCGGCTGGTACGCGGTCGGGCGGCCGAGGTCGCCGTCCCACTTGACGATCTCGTAGCCGAGGACCAGGTGGTCGCGGAAGGCGGTGGGTATCAGCTTCGCCAGGCCGCGGTGGTCCTGGTGCGCGTCATCGGTACGCGGGGCCAGGATCAGATCCGGGTCGGTCTGCGCGCGCAGTTCCTCGACCGCGGCCTTGGCCTCGTCCCAGTGCACGGGCAGCCGGCCGTCCGGCAGCTTGTGCACGGTCAGGCGCAGGTCGGCGCCCGGGCAGAAGGCGGCGAGCGCGGCCTGCTCCTCCTGCTCCCGCTCGCTGCCACCCCCGGAGAGCACCAGCGCGTCGACGCGGATACCCGGCCGCGCGTGGCACAGCGTCAGCAGGGTGCCGCCGGCGCCGATGGCGATGTCGTCGCAGTGCGCGCCCACCGCGACGATCCGGTCCAGACGGCCGGCCCCGAGGCGGATCACGCGCTGACCCCGGCGTCGTCCCGTTCCCACACGGCCCAGGGGCGGTCGCCCCGGGCGTAGGCCTCGTGGAGCGCGGCCCGCTCCTTCACGGTGTCGGTCGGCTTCCAGAAGCCGCGGTGCTGGTGCGCCACCAGCCGCCCGCGCTTGGCGAGTTGGCCGCATCCGTCGGCCACCAGGTCACCGTTCTCCGGTATGTGGTCGAAGACCTCCTGGCGGAGCACGAAGTAGCCGCCGTTCTCCCACAGCGGCAGTTCGCTCACCGCGGTGATGCCCCCCACCAGCCCGTCCTCGCCCAACTCCACGCAGTGGAAGGAGGATTGGGGCGGTACGACCATCATCGACGCACCGGCGTCGCGTTGCGCGAACTTCTCGATCATCTCCGGCAGCGGAGCGTCGGTGAGCACGTCGGCGTAGTTGGCGAGGAACATCTCGTCGCCGTCCAGGTGGTGCCGCACCCGGCGCAGCCGCTCCCCGATCGGTGACTCGATGCCGGTCTGCGCGAACGTGATCGTCCAGTCCGAGATGTCGGTGGACAGCAGCTCGGTCCGCCCGCCTCGCAGCACGAAGTCGTTGGAGGCGGTCTCCTCGTAGTTGAGGAAGAACTTCTTGATGTGGTCCGCCCCGTACCCGAGGCACAGGATGAACTCGGTGTGCCCGAAGTGCGCGTAGTAGCGCATGACGTGCCAGATCAGCGGTCTGGGGCCGACCATCGCCATCGGCTTGGGCACGTCGTCGGAGGTCCCGTTGCGCATCCGCATCCCGTAACCGCCGCAGAACAGAACGACCTTCATGCTGTGACCTCGACAATGCTCAGTTCCGGGATGGGAAAGACCAGCCGGCCGCCCCAGTCGTGCACGAAGGACAGCTGCTCGACCAGCTCGGCCCGCAGGTTCCAGGGGAGGACGAGCACGTAGTCGGGTTTGTCGGCGGCTATCTGCTCGGGCGGCAGGATCGGGATGCGGGTGCCCGGCGTGAACCTGCCGTGCTTGTAGGGGTTGCGGTCGACCGTGTACGCGAGCAGGTCGGGCCGGATACCGCAGTGGTTGAGCAGGGTGTTCCCCTTGCCCGGGGCGCCGTAGCCGACGACCGTCTCGCCGCGCTCCGCCGCCTCGATGAGGAACTTGAGGAGGTCCCGGCGCACCTTGGCCACCCGGGCGGAGAACTCGGTGTACCCGGACAGCTCCTGCAGCCCGGCTGCCTTCTCCCGGGCCAGCACGTCGGCCACCCGCTGCGTCGGCTCGCCGGCCACCTCGGCCGGGCGGGCCCACAGCCGGATGGAACCGCCGTGCGTGGGCAGCAACTCCACGTCCACGAGCGTCAGTCCGCCGCTCGCCAGGGCTTGGATCGCGGACGCGACCGTGTAGTACTGGAAGTGCTCGTGGTAGATCGTGTCGTACTGGTTCTCCTCGATCAGGGTCAGCAGGTGCTGCACCTCGATGGAGACCCAGCCGTCGTCGGCGACCAGGGCGCGCAGCCCCTGGGTGAAGCCGACCACGTCGGGGATGTGCGCGTAGACGTTGTTGGCCACGACCAGGTTCGCCGGGCCGTGCTCGGCGCGGACGGCCGAGCCGGTGTCCGGGCTCAGGAACTCCGTGAGCGTAGGTACGCCCGCGTCGCGCGCCGCCGCGCCGACGTTCACCGAGGGCTCGATGCCGACGCAGCGGATCCCCCGGTCCACCACGTGCCGCAGTAGGTACCCGTCGTTGCTCGCGACCTCGACCACGAAGGCGTCGGGGCCAAGTCCCACCCGCTCCACGGCGTCGGCGACGAACGTGCGCGCGTGCTCCACCCAGGACGTCGAGAAGGAGGAGAAGTACGCGTACTCCTTGAACGTCTCCTCCGGCGTGATCAGCGGCGGGATCTGCGCGAGCCAGCAGTCGGTGCAGACCTGCAGGTGCAACGGGTACGCGGGCTCCGGCTGGTCGAGTTGGTCCGCGCCGAGAAAGCTCTCACATGGTGGCGTCGCTCCGAGGTCGACGACGCTCGCCATCGCTTCCGAGCCGCACAGTCGGCATCGTGTCATCTGCTGTTCCCATCCCCCCTGCTCGCGCGGGTGTCCCCGCCGCGAGTCAGTGCTGACCGACCCGCGATTGCGGTGCGGTACTCATCAACCAGGCGGTCAAGGCCGACCGTCGGGCTGAAACCCTGTTCGTAACGGCGCCGGGCCGCCTCGCCCATCTCCCGGTTGCGGGCCGGTTCGGCCGCGATCCGGCGTATGCAGGCCGCGAGCGAGGCGGACTCGCCGGGCTGGTGCAGCAGCCCGGTCACCCCGTCCTCGACGAGTTCGACGAAGGCGCCGTGGCCGGCGGCGACGATCGGGACCCCGGCCGCCATCGCCTCCACGACCACCAGGCCGAACGCCTCCAGCCACGTCGAGGGAGCCACCACGGCGACAGACCGCGCGATGGCCTTCTGGCACTCCGCCGTGTCGTACAGGCCGACGTACTGCACGTCGTCCCGGCCCGCCGCCCAGGCGGTGACCTCTGCCTCCAGTGGTCCCGTGCCGGCGATCACGAGCGGTACTCCCACACCGCCGCTCGCTGCGATCTCGTCCCACGCGGCCATGAGCAGCCGCACGCCCTTGGCCTCCGCGAGCCGGCCGAGATAGAGCAGATGCTCTCCCCCGCCGACTCGGCAAGTGCCCGGATCGGGAACGAAGTTGTGCTTCACCGCCAGCCGCTCGGCGGGCATGCCGGCCCGCACCAGGACGTCGCGCTGGGCCTCGGAGATGCAGAAGAACCGCTCCACGCCGGACCACCACCGCCGCCGGTTGACCGACAGGCTGACCGCGAGCGGCACCGTCGCAAGCCGGGAGTTCCGGTAGCAGCCGTGCCGGACGGCGGGCAGCGGCGTCGACCCGACGCACTCGGCGCACGGCCGGCCGTCCCGCTGCAGGGTGCCGGGCGGGCAGACCTGGGTGTAGTTGTGCAGCGTCGCCACGGCGGGCACGCCGGCGTCGGCGCAGGCGGCGAGCACCGCGGGCGACAGGAGCGGGAAGACGTTGTGGACATGGACGATGTCCGGCCGCTCGGTGCGGAGCCGGGTGGCGAGTTCGGTGCGGACCGCCGGGTTCCACGGCACCCGCAGGGGCACCGCGACCTTGGCGAGGAGGGACATGGCGCCGATGTCGTCGCTGCGCCGCTCGAACATCTCGACCCGGTGGCCGCCCTCGCGCAGCAGCTCCACCTCCTGGTCGACGACCTTGTTCTCGCCGCTCGGCTGCGCCGAGCCGTAACGGTTGTGCACCACGAGGATGTGCATGCTCACCTCACCTCCGATCTCTGGGCCCAGCGCGGGATGCGTTGTCGGGGGACGACGGGCGTCGCGAGGGGGGTGGCCTCGGCAGGTGCCACCAACAGCGCGGCGGCCAGGGCCAGATGCAGCAGATACGGCGAGGCGTCGCCGAGGCCGGCCTCGGTGTACGAGGCGATCGCGCAGTAGCTGATCAGGAAGATCGCGCAGGCCCGCTGCAGCGACGGTGGCCGCAGCAACGCGACGCCGCCCAGCACGACGATGATCGCCGCGACGAGGGTGACGCCGATCAGGCCCTGCTCGTTGTAGACGGCCAGCCAACTGTTGTCGATCGGCAGACCGCCGAACGACTTGTCGCCCAGACCCACGCCGAACCACTTCTCCCCGGTCGACCGGGGCGCGGCCAGCAGGGCGTCCCAGACCTTGGCGCGACCGGTGAGGCTGGAGAAGTTGTCCTTGCTCTGTCCGCGCAGGAACCACGCCTGCAGCGCGGAGGCGAACCCCACCGTGGCCACCGTGGCGCACACCACCGCCCAGGTGAAGAAGCGGCGGGCCGCGACGCTGGTCAGCAGGAGCGAGCCGATCGCCAACACCAGCCCGAGGAGCAGGCCGAGCGTGGCCGTCCGGGTATGGGTCAGCGCGAGCAGGACGAGTGACGGCACGATGACCACCGCCGCGCTGGTCCTGTCGGTCCGGCGGCCCAGCAGGAGCAGCACGGTGAGCCCGATGATCACCGCGGCGTACTGGCCGATCTGCGGCGGGGTGAGCGGCCACAACGCGCCGACCAGCCGCCCGCCGTAGAGGTCAGGCAGGGCCGCGCCCGGTGAGACGGCCAGGCCGAGGGCCACCGACCCGAGCACTGCGAAGTACATCCGGATGTGGTGCCGTACGAACGTCAGGCTGCCGTCCCACCAGCGGCTGAGCAGCCACAGCGTGCCGACGAAGAGCGTCAGCCTGAAGCAGCGGAACAGCGCGCCGAACCCGGACTCCAGGTGAGCGCTGGAGATCACGCTCGTCACCAGCAGCAGGGTGAGCAGGAACACGTACGCGCTGGCTCGGATGCGCAACCGGAGATTGATCGCGAGCGCCAGCGCGAACGCGGCTACCAGCGCGCCCATGGTGACCATCTGGATGAGGGAGCGGGGCAGCGGGACGATGGTCTTCGCCCCGGTGGAACCAAGCGTGTTGAGGACCAGCAGCCCCCAGACCACCCCGACGATCTTCGGCGTGCGCTCTGCCTCCATCTCAACCACCGGCCCGTGGGACGAGGGTGCTGCCCGCGTCCTGCTGGTACGGCATGCCCTGCCAGGCCTCGAAGTCGAGCACCTTGCTCGGGTCGTGGGCGACGAACTGCCATGGTCCGACGTAGACGTTGTCGTGCCAGCGGTTGTGCTGGTTCTGCGTGATCGCGTCGGCCACCTTCTCGCCCTGGTACGGCGACCAGTCCGGATAGGTGCCGTAGTTGGACAACACCGCCATGCGGTCGCACTTCGTCGTGCACTTGACGACGGACTTGTCGAGCACGAAGCGGTTGTCGTGGATGTCCACCCGCTGGGTCTTCCACCGGCAGTCGGCGTACAGCGGCGCCTTGGCGATCGCCGGCTTCGCGCAGCTGTCGGTCTTCTTCACCAGCAACGTGCAGTCACCGGACGAGGTGTTGGCCGGGCTGTTGCAGAACCGGTCGGCGTTCTCCCACAGCGTGATCCCGGACCAGTTGTTCTCCAGCACGTTCCGGTAGACCTCGATCTTGTCGGTGCGGGCCTTGATCCTTGGATCGCCGCCCGATTCCGACAGGTAGATGGTCGCGAACGGGAAGCTGTCGCCGCTGTCGGCCGCCTTGCGGCCCTCGACCCAGTTGTTCCGCCGGATCGTGTTGTTCCGGATGATCGCGTTGTAGCTGATCTCGTAGATCAGGGCGGCGCCGTCGTTGGCCTCGATCACGTTGTTCTCGATGAGGAAGTCGTTGTTGTTGGTGTCCGCCCACAACCCGGTTCCCCGGTTGTCGTGCACCCAGTTCCCGCGCACGTCGGCGCCGTCGACGGCCCAGAACTTGATGCCTCCGGTGCAGCCGCAGCCCGGCTTGCGCCGCTCCCAGTCGCCGGTGTTGTTGCCCACGATCTCGTTGCCCTCGACCACCAGGCCGGTGATACGGCCTTTGCCCTTGTACGCGTTCATGCCGTACTGGCCGTTGTTCCGCAGGCAGCTGGCGCGGACCTGCTGGCGGGCACCGGCCATCAGCCCGGCACCGGCGTTGTCCTGGATCGTCGCGTTCTCGATCACCCACCCGTCGGCCGAGTCATGGTTGACCACGCCCTCGTCCGACGGCGCCACGAAATGCTGCACGGTCAGGTAGCGGATGGTGACGTCGCGGGCGCTGCCGCTGAACGCGTACTGGTTCTTCTTCCCGCCGTCGAGCACCGCGCCCGGCGCACCGAGGTAGCGGTCCCCTTTCTTGGGAAACACCTGGGCGTAGCGGTCCGGGTCGAGCCTGTGCTTTCCCGGTCGGAGCCAGAACGTGGTGTTCGGGGGGTGGCTCTTGGTCTTGGCCGCCAGGTCACCGACCTTCGCGGGGTCGACCGTCACCGCACCCGCCGGTGCCTTGGTCGGCCCGGCCGCGGGGTTGGCGCACACCCGGGCCAGGGACGTGGAGCGCACCCCGGACGTGGTCGGCGCGGCGGTCGGGTTCGCACTGGCTTCCGGCGTGCTGCTGTCACAGCCGGTCGCCGCCAGCAGGGCCAGCGTCAGCGGTGCCGCCGCCAACGCCCAGGGCCGCCTCTTGATCCTCACGTGCCCCCCTGGCCGCGGAACCCGAGCACGGTGGTGAAACTCTCCGTGCCGTCGGTGGAGCCGGTGCCGATCAGGGTGGTGGTGGGTTCCTTGCGCCCGAATCCGGCGGAGTACCAGCCCAGCGGCGGTTCGGTCTCGCCGCGGTGCGCCTGCCAGGACAGTTGCGCGGGCAGGTCGAGTACGGCGGAGCGGTCCTCGCCGTCGCGGGTCCAGGTGAGCTGTGCCCGATTCCCGACCAGGTCGGCGGTGATCGCCGGGCCGAGGTGGAACGCCAGGTTCACGGTCCGGCGCGGGCCGCTCACCTCGTCGACCAGCCTCAGCTGCTGGCTCGCGGCCGTCAGCTCCACCCGGCGGCGGTGCACGGACCCCTGGTAGCCGTCGTGCTCGGCAGACCAGCGGGCCACCTCGCCGGACGCGTCCGCGACCAGGACACGGCTCTCGGCATGCCGGGTCCACAGGAACGGGCCGCCGGAGACGGACTGGTCACCGCCGTCCAGCTGCAGGGTGTTGTGGCCGAGGGTCGATCGGAAGTACTGCCGCCACTCGGGCTGCCCGTGGTAGCAGTACGTCCCCGGGTCGGCGAGCACGTCGACCCCGTCGTGCCGGACCTCCACGGACAGCGCGTCCGCATGGGCGTGCGCGGCGATGGACAGGAAGCCGTGCGGCCCGCCGTCGCAGCGGCACCAGATCTCCTCCGGGCCGCGCAGGATCGTCATGCCCGCGTCGGCGAAGTGGGCCGGCCGGCTCGCCGGGCGGGTCACGGACAGTTCGGTGGATTTGACGAGCGCGGCCAGCAGCGGGGTGCGCACATCGGTGACGGTCACCTCCGGCCACCAGTCGAGCCGGCCGAACACGGCGTCCCCGGTGGCCAGCAGCGAGGCCCAGCGGTCGGTGCCCGCGCCGTCCACGATCAGACCGTGCCCGTCGTCCGCGTCCCCCTGACGCGGCGGCCGGAGCCGGTTGTCCACGACGGCCGCGAGCGCGTCGGTCATGCGCAGCAGCACAAGACGGACGGACGCGGGGACCGGCACTGCGGCGGCATCCGCCTCGGCCAACGCGGCCAGGCCGAGCTCCAGGACCAGTCCGTGGTACTCGGTGGCCAGCTCGCGGTTGAGGCCCGAGCCGTAGGTGTTACCGCGCAGATGCCGATCCAGCGAGCGCAGCGCGTCGGCTCGCCAGCGCGTCGAGGAGGGGAACCAGTCGAACGCGCAGGCCGCGGCGAACTGACCGGCGGCCTCGGCGATGACGTGGTTGTTCGCCGAAGACCCCCGGCTGGGGAAGGCGGCCAGCCAGCGCTGGTGGTGCCAGATCTGGTTCCGCGCCACCGGGTTGCCCTCGAACAAGTCGGCCGCGCCCGGCCAGCCGTCGAGCAGTCGGCGGATCCACACCCAGGACAGCAGCCGGATGCCCAGCTCGATGCCGCTGATCCAATGGACGCCGCGCAGCGGCGGGTTGGCCGACCACCACGACCGCAGGTGCTCGGCCACGCGCTCGGCGTACCGCTCGTTCCCGGTGATCGCGTAGGCGGCCGCGAGCTGGGTGAGGTACTGGTGCCGGGACGGCTCCCAGATCTGCTTGATGTCCCCGACCGCGTCCTCACTGCGGTACGGCACGTCGAAGGCGTAGCCCGAGGGGGCCCGGCGCCCGGTCTTCGGGTCGCGCCACCAGTCCGGGTCGGCCAGGTCGTCGCGGACCACGCCGAAGAACTCGGCGTGCCCGTCCATCAGCCGGTCCGCCTCGGCAATGAGGCGTTTCGCGGCGTCGGCGGGTACGGCGGAGATCGCCCCGGCGGGCAGTACAGCGGTGAACCGGGCGCCGGTCACGCTCGGACAGTCGGGCGGCGCCGACCGCCAGCGCCGCCTGCGCGCCGTGTCGCCCACCCGGCCCGCGACCTCCTGCGGCCCCATCCGGGACAGCCGCCGGAGGTACCAGCCCACGCTCATGGTCATCGGGACCTCGCCAACGTCACCGGCACGCCACCGGCCAGGCCGGCCTGCACGGCGAGGGTGGCCGCCGTGGTGGCGACCAGCGACTCCAGCGGCACCGGCATCGGACCGCCGGCCCGAACTGCCTTGATGAACGCGGCGAGTTCGGCGTTCTGGCCCTTGTCCCGGGCCTTGGGCAGCCGCGAACTGACCCACTTCTTACGGCCGGCCCTGCCGTCCAAATACAGCGACGCTCGCACGAAGTCGTCGAGTCGCAGCGCGCGGCCGTCCGCGACCAGGTCCAGCGTCTCCTTGGGGAAGCCGGACGGGCCAGTGGTGACGTAACTGATGGTGGCGGTGGAACCGTCCGGGTAGCGCAGCACGACCTGCAGGTCCTCGTTGCCGGACGTGGCGGTCGCGTACACCGAGACCGGGTCCGCGTCGAGCAGCCAGCTCGCCGTGTCGATGAAGTGTCCGCCCTCGCCGGCGAACCGCGAGCCCTCGGTGCCCTGCTGGAGGTACCAGCTGCCGTGCGTGAGGCGGCCCGCGTTGACCAGGTAGCGGAGGTTCGCCGGACCGGTCCGGGCGCCGAACCGCGTCCTGGCCTCCTGCAGCAGCGGCGCGAACCGGCGGTTGAAGCCCACCTGGAGCCGGTCGTTGCCGGACTCCTCCACCGCCGCGAGCACGCCGGCCAGTTCGTCCTCGGTGAGGGCCAGGGGCTTCTCCACGAACACGGTCTTGCCGGCCAGGAGGGCCTGCCGGGTCAGTTCGGCGTGCGAGCTGTGCCGGGTGACCACGAACACCGCGTCGATGGACTTGTCGCCGAGCACGGCGTCGAGGTCGGTGGTCGCCTTGGCGAAGCCGAACTTCCGCTGCGCGTTGGCTCCGGACAGCGCCGTCGTGGTGACGACGGTCGACAGCTCGACGCCCTCGCGCTGTGCCAGGTGCGGCAGCAGCATCGACGTCGCGTAGTTTCCGGCGCCGACGAACGCGAGACGCACCGGTGAACTGGCAGCCCGGGCCGGACTCGGCTTCACATTCACCGCGGGCACGGCGACCACCGGGGCCTTCGCTTCCTCCGCTTCCCCCGCCTGTTCGGGGTACCGGAACAGCGCGGTGATGGCCTTGAGCTCGCCGTCCTTCAGGCGCTGGTAGGTCTCGACGGCGTCGTCGAAGTCGGCGACATGGGAGATCAGGGGCTCCACGTCGACCTTGCCGCGGGCGGCGAGGTCGAGGAAGCAGGCCAGGTTGCGGCGCTCGGTCCAGCGCACGTGGCCGATCGGGTAGTCGCGCCCCTCCAGCTCGTACGACGGGTCGTAGCGGCCGGGGCCGTAACTGCGGGAGAAGCGGACGTCGAGTTCCTTCTCGTAGTACGCGTTCCACGGCAGGTCCAGGCGGCACTTGCCGATGTCGACGACCCGGCCGCGGTCCCGGGCCAGCTTGGCGGCCAGCTCGACGGGCTGGTTGCTGCCGCCGCCGGCGGCCAGGTACACCTGGTCCACGCCGTGTCCGTCGGTGAGTTCGGCGACGGCGTTCTCCACGGCGGCGGAGGCGGGGTCGCCGCAGGCCGCGGCACCCAGGCGCTCGGCGAGCTCGCAGCGCACCGGGTCGGGGTCGGCGCCGACGACGCGGACTCCCGAGGCGGCCAGGAGCTGCACCACCAGCTGGCCGATCAGCCCGAGGCCGATGACGAGTGCCACTTCGCCGAGCTGCGGCTCGCCCTGGCGGACGCCCTGCATCGCGATCGACCCGACGGTGCCGAAGGAGGCGTGCTGCGGCGCGAGGCCGTCCGGCACCGGGGCGTAGAGGTTCTTCGGCACCCAGTTCAGCTCGGCGTGCAGCGCGTGCTCGTTGCCGGCGCAGGCCACGAGGTCGCCGACCTTCACGTCGTCGATCCCGGCGCCGACCTGCTCGACCACCCCGCACAGCGAGTAGCCCAGCGGCGTGTAGGAGTCCAGCTTGCCCATCACCTTGCGGTACGTGGCGGGCACCCCGTTGGTGGCCACGCTCTGCATGACCTTGGCCACCTGGTCGGGGCGGGAGCGGGCCTTGCCCAGCATCGACATGCCGGCCTCGGACACCTTCATGAGCTCGGTGCCGGTGGAGATCAGCGAGTAGGCGGTGCGGACCAGCACACCGCCCGGCTTGCACCCCGGCACCGGCACGTCGAGCACCGCCAGCTCGCCGCTCTTGTAGTTCTGTACGACCTGTTTCACCGAAGTCCCCTGATTCCTAAGCCGTTTGCCGAGTGCTCTGGCCGGACCCGGAGGTCGCGTCGCGGTACCAGTACTCGAGGGTCAGCACATGCCACAGATGCTTGGAGAAGTCCTGCTGCCCGGCGGCGTCCTCGGCGACCATCCGGTTCAGCGCGTCACGGCGCAGGAACCCGGAACGCACGAGCTCGCCGTCGTTGACCACCTCGCGCACCAGTGGTGCCAGGTCCCGGCTCATCCAGGCCCGCAACGGGGCGCTGAACAGGCCCTTGGGCCGGTACACGATCTCCCGGGGCAGAATCGAGGTGGCCGCCTCCTTGAGGACGGCCTTGCCCTGCCGTCCGACGATCTTGCGGTCGCCGGGCACGGCGAACGCCGCCTTGACCACCTCGACGTCCACGTACGGCACCCGCACCTCGGTCGACGCGGCCATGCTCGACCGGTCCGTGTAGGCCAGGTTCAGGCCCGGCAGGAACATCCGGGCGTCGCCCAGGCACATGCGGTTGACGAAGTCGTCGAGCTCGTTGTCCTGGTAGATGTCCGCGTGTTCGGTCAGTACGTCGTCGACCGTCCCGGCCAGGTCCGGATCGACCAGGGCGAGCAGCTCGTCCTGGTCGTACATGGTGTAGCTGCGTCGGAACGCGGTCTCCTCCGGCAGATCGGCGAAGGACAGGAACCGCTTCGCGAAGCGCACCGACCTCAGGCCCCGGCGGGACGTGGCGACCGGCAGCCGGTCCACGGCCGCGGACACCCCGCGCCGCAGTGGCCGCGGGACGCGCTGGTATCGCAGGGCAAGGAGGTTGGCCAGGTGCTTGCGGTATCCGGCGAACAGCTCGTCGGCGCCCATCCCCGAGAGCATCACCTTGACCCCGGCCTCCCGGGCGGCCTGGCAGATCAGGAAGGTGTTGATCGCCGCGGGGTCGCCGATCGGCTCGTCCAGGTGGTACGTCATCTGCGGCAGCAGGTCGAGCACGTTCGGGGCGATCTCGATCTCGTGGAGGTCTACGCCGAACTGCTCGGCCACCTGCCGGGCGTAGCGCAGGTCGTCGGGCATCGCCTCGAACCTGGCGTCCTCGGCGCGGAACCCGATCGTGTAGGCGGAGATCCCCGGCTGGTGGCGGGCCGCGAGGGCGGTCAGCCAGCTCGAGTCGAGGCCGCCGGACAGGAAGGTGGCCACGGGGACGTCGGAGAGCAGGTGCTGCCGGGTCGACTCCTCGACGATGGCGGCCAGGTCCGGCCGTTCACCGGCCCTGGCCCGTTCCTGGCCCTCGGCGGCGACGTCCTTCAGGTTCCAGAACCGGCCGCGCTCCACCCGGCCGTCGGGTCGGCACCGCAGCCAGCTCCCCGGCGGCAGCTTCTCCGCTTCGCGGAAGGCGCACCGTGAGTCCGGCACCCAGTAGTAGAGGAGCGAGGCCACCAGCGCCGCGTGGTCCACCTCCAGCGATCCACCGGTCGCGCCGGCGAGCGCCTTGAGCTCGGAGGCGAACATCAGGCCCTCGCCGCGCCTGAGCAGGAACAGCGGCTTGATGCCCAACTGATCGCGGACCAGCACCAGTTCGCCGGTGCGCTCGTCGAAGATGCCGAACGCGAACATGCCGCGCAGCCGGGGCAGGCAGTCCGTGCCCCAGCGTCGCCAGGCCTCGAGCAGCACCTCTGTGTCGGAGGTACCGCGGAAGCGCACCCCGGCGGCTGTCAGTTCGGCACGCAGCTCGGGCGCGTTGTACAGCTCGCCGTTGTACGTCAGGGCGAGGCCGTCGGAGACCATCGGCTGGGCGCCGGTCTCGGACAGGTCGATGATGGACAGCCGGCGGTGTCCGAGCTGCACCTCGCCGTCACCGACGGGGTGGCCGTACCGGCCCGCCCCGTCCGGGCCGCGGTGGGCGAGGGTGTCGGTGAGCCGGTCGGTCACCATCTTGCCGTCCGGCCATCGGTAAGTCCCTGCGATGCCACACATGTCCTACCGCACCTCCTGGTCGCTGTCCGGGACTCGTGCGGCCCACATCGGCTGTCGGTCCGTCTTCACCTGGCCGGTCCCGTTCTGCCGGGCCGTCCGCTCGCTGCGCCCCCGCAGCGCGATGTGCAGCCCGTCCCAGAGCGTGCCGTCGGTCCGGTCCCGCGGATCGGGGTCGATCAGCACCACACCGACCACCGCGATGCGCTGGTCCGCGAGTTGCCGCGCCACGGTGTGCAGCCATGCGGCGCTGCCGTGCCCGGCACGCACGACGAGCACGGTCTGGGTACCGAGGTACTGGAGGTCGGTCCACGCGGTGCCGGGTGCCACCGAGCCGACGCCGAGCAGGCGCCCGTGGTCCGGCACTGTCGTGGCCTGTTGGCCGCTGACCACGGTGGGGTCCCCCGGCTTCGGGCGGCGGCCGGAGAGCTCCGAGCCCGGTAGACCGTCGACGACGACCACGGGCCCGTCGGCCGCCAGTGCCCTGGCGACGTTCAGGGCGATCGCGCTCGTGCTGCGCGCACAGCCCAGTTCCAGCAGCGACAACGGTTCCGCGGATCCGCGCGCGGTGCGGGCCAGGGACGCGGTGAGCCGTTCGCGTGCCAGCCGGGTCCTTCGGCGCTGCCACGGCCTGCCCGACCGGCGGGGCAGCTCCGAGATGACCGAGGCACCCAGGTTGGCCGCGATGTCCCGGCGCAGTACGGGGCGGTCCCCGACCACCACGCCGACCGCGGCCAGCGCGAGTCCGAGGAAGAGCCCGAGGACGAGTCCGACCACGGCGTCGGTGGCAGCGGCCTTGGGCAGGGAGTGCCGTACCGCGCTCGGGGCGTCCACGATCTGCGTGCCGGCGACGACCGCGGGCGTGCCGGTGCGGGCCTCGGCGGCGCGCTGGTCGAAGTCGGCGATCCGCGAGTTGAGTTCGGCGCGGCGGGCGTAGAGCGACTCGATGCCCGCCGCCCCCGTCGTCTCGCCTGCCGTGGCGCGGTCGTTGATCTCCTTGTTGACCGTGGCGAGCTCGTCGCGCGTGCGGTCTCGCTGGTCGAGCAGGGCCTTGGACTCGGCCTGCGCGGTTGCCTTCATTCGCTGCACGTGGTCCGCGACGAACACGTCGGCCAGCGCCTTGGCCCGGGCCACCGCCTGCGCGTCGTTGTCGCCGCTCACCTCGATCTGCAGCAGGTTGTTGGTCAGGCCGGTGCCCCGGTAGTCCTTCATGAAGTCCTCAGGTTTTTCCGGGGACTTGAGGGACTTCAGGGCCGCGTCGGCGATGCGCGTGGTCTGCAGCAGCGCGACATCGGTGCGCATCAGCGTTCCGGTGTCGTTCGGCTGGTCCTCCGCGTGGGCGACCAGGACCTTGGTCGTCGCGCTCGGCGGCGGCGGCATCAGGACCGCCACTGCCGCGCCGGCCAGGAAGCCCAGGACCGCCATGGCGCACCACAGGCGGCGGCGCCTGCGCACCGCCACCACCAGCGCCTGAAGGTCCAGGAGCGGGCTGGCGGCCGACTCGGGTGAAGTCGTGTTCGTCGTCACGCCCGACCTCCCGTCGCGCGGCCGGGGACCGCGAACGTCAGAGTGGCGTCGTCCGGCAGGTCGGCGGCAGAACGCGTAGGGCGGGCCTGGACCGGGCCTGCGACGACGACGCCGACGACCTCGTGCCGACCGTCCGCGCACGCCTCGGCGATGCCGGCGAGCTCCTCCGCGGTCCAGCTGTTCGCGCTGAGGACCACCACGGCACCGTTCTCCGTCCCTCGGTCCGGCACGATCGGCCGGTCCACCGACACCTCCACCACCCGCAGCAGCGGATCGTTCTTGGCCTCGGCAAGGAGCTGCCCCGCGGCCCGGCGGGCGATCTCGTCGCCGTCCGGTACGACGACCAGCAGCCGCCGGGGAGCCGGCAGCTGCTCCCGGAGGCGGACGCACACCCGCCGGTAACGGAGCCGTCTGCCGGCCTCGTCGCCGGACTTCTGCAGGGCCGGTACGTTCCACGGGGTGTCGGCGCCGAGGAACCGGCGGATCCGGGCTCGCCGGCCCACGCCGTCCGGCCCGAGCGCGGGCCATTCACCGGGCACGTCCACGACGCCCAGCGGCGTCGAGCCCAGTGCCGCGGCGATCTCGGGTTCGGTACGCAGTCGGCGGTTCATCCGGGCGGCGACGAGATGGCCGACGACCGCGAGCAGGAAGAAGACCAGCGCCCCGCCCACGATGAGCTGAATCCTCGTCGGCGGCGCCTCACCGGTGGGACGGGCGGCCTGCCCCATGACGACCATGCCTGACTTGTCGGTCGACGGGTCGGCCTCTTGCAGCTTCTTCATGGCCGCCTCCAGCGAGGTGCGCAGGTTCTCGAGCGCCGTGCGGGACTGAACGCTCTCCACGGTCTGTCCCGGATCGGCCGCCTTGGCCAGTTCGGAGATGCGCCGGTTGGTCTCCGCCACCTGCTTGCGCAGCGCCTCGGTCCGCGTGACCGCTGAGGCGTCTGCGCCGCTGCCCGCGACCTCCGCGGCGAACTGCACGAACTGCTGGGCCACCCCGTCGGCGAGCCGCTGCGCGCGCTCCGGGGTGTCGGCCGTACCCGCGATCGTGATGATGTTCCCGTCGCCGGCCGTGGCGCTCACGCGGTCCCGCAGCTCGGAGCGGCTGACGTCGGACCAGTGCAGAGCGTCGGCCGCACGGTCGACCACGGTCAGGCTGGTGGCGATGTCGACCTGGGTGAGCAGCTCTCGTTCCTCCCACACCCCTGGCAGCAGTACCGGTGCCGACGCGGTGTATCGCGGCGGGAACACCAGCACCGAGGTGCCGTAACCGAACAGTGCGCCCACCACGGCGAGGACGGCCAGAAGCCGCCACCGCCGCCGGAGTATCCGCCCGATCGTGACGAGGCGGATGGTGTCTTCGTTCAACTGCGCTGCCTCTTCTTCCTTGTGCGCACCGGACCGCTGGCCGACACCGCATTGCGGTCCCGGCACGCGGCGGTATAGGCGGCGAGCAGCGACGCCTGCGAGTTGCTCCAGGAAAGCTGCCCGCCGATCCGCTCCTGGCCGATCTTGCCCATCCGGGCCCGCTTGTCCGGATCGTCCAGCAACACCGAGATGAGCTCGGCGAACTGGGACTCGTCGTTGGCCGACGCGTAGACGGCGGCGTCACCGGCGGAGACGCGCGCCTCCTTCAGGTCGAAGGAGACGATCGGCCGGCCCATCGCCATGTACTCCAGGACCTTGTTCATGGTCGACACGTCGTTGAGCGGATTGCGCGGGTCGGGAGAGAGGCACACGTCCGCGGTGGACAGGTAGCGCACCAGGTCGGCGTCCGGGATGCGCCCGGTGAACTGCACCTGATCGGTGAGCCCTAGCTGCCGGGACAGCTCCACCATCGCGTCGAAGGCGTCGCCGGATCCGACGAACACCGCGTGCCAGTCGGTCCGCCCGAACTCGTCGCGCAGCTTCGCGAGGGCGCGCAGGGCGTAGTCGACGCCGTCCTGCGGGCCCATGACGCCCAGGTAGCACAGCAGATGGGGCTTGCCGCGCTTCAACTCCAGCTCGGGCGGCACCGGTTGGAACCGCTCGATCTGGGGCGCGCTGCGCACCACGAAGACGTCCTCCGGCCGCTTGCCGCCGCGGCTCACGGCGACGTCCCGGTAGCTCTCGTTCGTGGCGAGCACGACGTCCGCGGCCCGGTAGGTCCGCCGTTCCAGCGCGCACACGGCGCGGTAGAGCAGGTCCTTGCCGCGGTCGAAGCGGGAGAGGTACAGCTCGGGCACCAGGTCGTGCTGGTCGAAGACGAACCGTGCGCCGCGCCGCCGCAGCCAACGGGCCGACAGGAACAGCAGGTCGGGCGGGTTGCAGGCGTGCACCACGTGGACCGGGCCGACCTTGCGGGCGAGCCGGGCCGTGTGCCAGAGCGCCGTTCCGTACTCCTGCAGATAGCCGGCCGGTCCTCCGGTGGCGGCGCGCAACGGGTAGCGGTGGATCCGCACCCCGTCGATCAACGCCTCGGGCTCCGTGTCCCGCTTCTCGCCACGCGGGCAGATGACGTGCACCTCCCAGCCCGCGTCGCGCAGTGTCGTGCACTCCTGCCACACCCGTCGGTCGAACGGCACCGACAGGTTCTCCACCAGGATCAGCGCGCGCCGGCCCGAGCCGTCGCCTCTGACTTCGTTACCAAGCAAGGCCTATGTATCCCGGTTCGGTCCGGCGCGTCTCGGCGTCGGGAAGGCGGATGAGGTCGACGATCACCGGGCCGCCGCCATGAGGCAGGGCCGCGAGGACGGCCGGGTCTTTCGTCCCGACCAGGCACACTTCGGCATGGTCGAGCACCTCCTCGACGGAGTCCGCGAGCAGCTGCGCGAGGTGCGGCAGCCGGGTTTCGATGTACTCGCGGTTCGCGCCGATCAGCCGGGAGAGGCTCACGTTGGCGTCGTGGATCCGCAGGTCGTACCCCTTGCCGTGGAGCCGCTCCGCCAGCTCGACGAGCGGACTCTCCCGGAGGTCGTCGGTGCCGGGTTTGAAGGACAGCCCGAACAGGCCCACCCGGCGCTTGCCGGTGCGTTCCACCAGGTCCACCGCCCGCTGCAGATGGTCGGAGTTGGAGGGCAGCACGTGGGAGAGGATGGGCACCGAGACGTCGGCCCGCTGCGCCGCATACACCAGGCTGCGCAGGTCCTTGGGCAGGCAGGAGCCGCCGAAGGCGAAGCCGGGCCGCAGATAGGCGGAGCTGATGTTCAGCTTGCGGTCGGCCAGGAACACGTCCATCACCTGGTGCGAGTCCACCCCGAGCGCCTGGCACACCGCACCCAGCTCGTTCGCGAAGCCGATCTTCAGGCCGTGGAACGCGTTGTCCGCGTACTTGATCGCCTCGGCCGTCGGGACCGGCACCCGGAACACCTCGCCGGGCAGGCCCTCGTACAGCGCCGCCACCACGTCGCCGCTGGCCGGGTCGAGCTCGCCGATGACCGTCTTGGGCGGGTCGAAGAAGTCCCGCACGCTGGTGCCCTCGCGCAGGAACTCCGGGTTGACCGCGACCCCGACGTCCACTCCGGCGGTGCCGCCGATGTTCTTCTCCAGGATCGGTACCAGGAGGTTCAGGCAGGTGCCCGGGAGCATGGTGCTGCGGAACACCACGGTGTGCCGCCCGCCCCGCTCGGCCAGGGCGGCGCCGATCTCCTCGGTGACCCGCTCCAAGTACGTGGTGCACAGGCTGCCGTTGGGCTCCGACGGGGTGCCCACGCAGATCAGCGACACCTCGCTGTCCATGATCGCCTCACGGACGTCGGTGGTGGCGCGGAGCGCTCCGGTCCGCACGGCCTCCGCGGTGAGCTCGCCGATCCGCTCCTCGACCACCGGGGCCTTGCCGTCGTTGACCAGGTCGACCTTCACCTGGTTGACGTCCACGCCGATGACCTCGTGCCCCATGCCGGCCAGGCACGCGGCCGACACGCAGCCCACGTAGCCGAGCCCGAACACGCTGATTCTCATGACCGGTTCCTCCCCCCAGGCAGGCCCTTGTGGCCTGCGCTCTGCTCGCCGTCCGGACGGCGCCCCCCGCACATCAGTAGGCCCCCTGGCCGTAGAGCACCGCGCGCAGCGTCTTCCACAAGATCACCGCGTCCAGGGCGAGCGACCAGTCCTCCACGTACCGCAGGTCGAGGCGGACGGCCTCCTCCCACGGCAGGTCGCTGCGTCCGCTGATCTGCCACAGGCCGGTGAGGCCGGGCTTGACCAGCAGTCGCCGCCGGATGTCCGGGCCGTACGCGGCGGACTCCTCCGGCAGCGGAGGGCGCGGACCGACGAGCGACATCGATCCGGTGAGTACGTTGAAAAGCTGCGGGAGTTCGTCGAGCGAGTACCGGCGCAGCACCGTTCCCACCCGGGTCACCCGCGGATCCCGGCGCATCTTGAACAGCAGCCCCGCGCCCTCGTTGCGGTCGGCCAACTCGGCACGTGCCAGGTCGGCCCCTACGACCATGGTGCGGAACTTGAGGATGGTGAACTCGCGGCCGTCCTTGCCGACCCTGCGCTGGCGGTAGAACGCCCCGCCCCGGCTGTCCGTCACCACGAGCAGTGCGACGAAGAGCATCAGCGGCGCGAACAGGATCAGCAGGATCGCCGCGCCCAGCCGGTCGGCGACCGCCTTGATCGCCCGGCGGCCTCCGGTGAACGTCGGCATGCTGACCCGCAGCATCGGGATCCCGAGCACGGCGTCGACGTGCAGCCGCGGGCCGGCCACCTCCATCAGCACCGGGGCCACGACCATCTCGGCATCGCTGCCCTCGAGGTTCCAGGCCAGCCGCTGCAGCCGGTCCGGTGTCCAGTACGGGTCCGGTGTGATCGCGACGACACGATAGCCGTCGTTCTCCACGTACTTGGCGACGTCCGTCAGCTGGCCGAGGACCGGCACTCCGTCCAGTTCGTCACCGTCGAGCCCGCTACCGTCCGTCGTGCACACCCCGTCCACGCGCCATCCGAGGTGCGGGAACTTACGGGTGCGGCTGATCAGGTCGCGCACGGTGGCCGGGCTCCCGGCAGCGAGCACCGGTCTCAGACACTGCCCTTCCTTCCGCTGCTTGTGCAGCCCGAGGCGGAGCAGATACCGCGCGGTCATGGTGACGAGCGCGATCGCGGGGATCGCAACGAAGATCCAGAGCTTGATGTTGCGCGAGGTGAGGGCGATCCCGCCGAGGGCCAGCACGACGGTCGCCGCGAACAGCGAGCGTCCCAGCCGGCGGAATTCCTCGGCCCCCTGGCCGAGCACGGCCGGAGCCCACGCCCGGCTCACCGCAAACGCTCCCAGCACCAGCAGCTCGGTGCCGAACGCGAGTATCCCCCATTTCTCATGCCAGTTGGCTGCGTCCCGGGCCCCGAAGAACTCTCCGATCCCCGCCACCACGAAGGCGGTGGTCACGGTGTCGCTGGTGATCACAGTACGGCGGTACCGCTGCTCCCAGTCGTTCGCCGACTGGCCTGTCGCCCCATCCGTCAGACGCTCGTGCGCCGACGGAAAGGGCCTGACTATTCCCCCCTCCCGCACAGAACCCCCCCGGTCCCCAGTGGTACGACGTGATTGCCAGACACCGTTCCTCCCCCCGGGAGGCCCCCGCCTCCCGCCGTTCCTCCCCTCGCAGGACCCCCCCCCGCCCCGCGCCGCGCTGTTCCTCTCCCGGGAGGGACCACCCCCCGCGCATGACATGCCTACTTCAAAACTGCGTCAGCAACTCACCTTGGCAGCAGCGGATGTACACGTCCCGCCAGACTCTCGAGTTGCGCGGGAACCCACCGAAACCTCGGATGCTCCCCGCACCCGAGCCCCCACTCGGGTTCCAAGAACCGATCACCCCCGAGCCTGGCGCCGAGACGTTTCTGCTCAGTGTCCGCAGCGCCGGACCCATAGATCACTATTTGTCGCCCTGTGTCCCACCATGGGCAGCAAGGTCAATCTAGACCATCGACACCCGTCTGCAGAGGGGGATGTGTGGAATATGTGCTTACGATTTGGAGATGGCGCAATTGCGCCATCACCGCAGCGGGTGCTTCGGCCACGAAGGCGGGCCTCGTGACCTGCGGTGACGGGAGTCTCGGGTTGCAGGATGGCGTCCTGCGGGCGGCCGTCCACGAGGCCCCCTGACTGAGGCGAGTTGGACAAGCCCGCCCGGCGGAGCCGCCATCCCCGCCCTGCGGATTCCGGCGTCTTGATCGGCTGCGTCGCTGCCGGCAGCCGAAGGCCGGACACGACTCATACGAAAAGGGCCCCCGCAGGCTCCGCCTGCGAAGACCCTTCGCACCGTCGGGACGACAGGATGTGAACCTGCGACCCCTTGCCGCCCAGTCAGCTGCACTACCATCGGCGTACCGAGCGGGATGAGCACGGTGTTGAAGTGGACGTCGAACTGGCTCAGCCCGGCCAGGGCATAGAACCAGCCCTTGCGTTCCTGCCAGTGCAGCTGAAGGCCACCGCGGCCGCCGGTCCGGCTGACGTCCCACGTCATCACCGTGTACATGGTCATGCCGCGTTCGAGGCTGGTGTGATGGGCCCGTACCGTTGCCGGCGGGATACTCCGGGCGGCCAGAGCGTCGTCGACGGCCTGACCATAGGGCCAGTGCGGCAGTCCTTGGGGTCGGCCAGGAATCCCGGCGGGTCAAGAAGAAGCACAGCCGATACCTCCACAGCAGCGGATCGGTCCTCACGGTCAGCGTCACTGCTCACCGGTCCGCGCAGGGCCCCGCGCAGGACGCCCCTGGTCACCTGACCTCCTCGCCTCCGTTCGCCCCGTTCAGCGCAGCTCGACCTCCACGGGGTCCTCTTCGAGGAACCCGCCCGACTGGTGGTGCCACAGCTTGGCGTACGGGCCGTCCAGCGCGAGCAGTTCCTGGTGACTGCCCTGTTCGACGATCCGCCCGCGGTCGAGGACGACGAGCTGGTCCATGCCCGCGACCGTGCTCAGCCGGTGCGCCACCACGAGCGCCGTCCGCCCCTCCATGAGCCGCCACAGCGCCTCCTGGACCAGGATCTCGCTCTCCGAGTCCAGGGCGCTGGTGGCCTCGTCGAGCAGCAGGATCGGCGCGTCCCGCAGGATCGCCCGCGCGAGGGCGACGCGCTGGCGCTGTCCGCCGGACAGTTTGACGCCGCGCTCGCCCACCAGGGTGTCGAAGCCCTCCGGCAGCGCGTCGGCGAACTCCGTGACGTGTGCCGCCTCGGCCGCGCGGCGGATCTCGGCCTCGGTGGCGTCGGGCCTGGCGAAGGCGATGTTGTCCCGCAGGGTGCGGTGGAACATCGCCGGGTCCTGCGGCACGTAGGCCATCAGACCGCGCAGGTCGGTCTGGCGCAGTCTGCTGATGTCCTGTCCGCCGACCAGGATCCGGCCGCCGTCGATGTCCTGCATCCGCAGCAGCAGCCGGGTGAGTGTGGTCTTGCCGCCGCCGGACCGGCCGACGAGCCCCACCTTCGTCCCGCCGGGCACAAACAGGTCGAGCCCCTCGAAGAGCAACTCCGCACCCGCATGGGCGAAGTTCACCCGCTCGAAGCGGACGTCGGCCTTCCCGGGCAGCAGCGGCTCGGGCGAGGGCGGGTCGAGCACGGTCGGCGGGGTCAGCAGCAGCTCGGTGAACTGCGCGGCCTCCGTCATCGAGCTCTCCAGGCGACGGTAGATCTGGTTGAACTCGAACATGATCCGGGTCGCGTTGGAGTAGTAGGTGAAGGCGACCACGACCGCCTCCACACCGTGCCGGCCTCCGCCGAGTGTGACCGCGAGGAGCAGGCCCAGCGCGTTGGTCAGCACGGACATCGGCGCGACGAAGGTGTCGATGCGCAGGTTGCCGTAGTCCCACGACCGGAGCGTGAGCCGGCGTGAGGCCGCGACGCGGGAGCGGTGTTCGGCGGCCTCGCGTGCCTCGGCACCGAACGCCCGGACGGTGTCCATGTTCATCAGGCTGTCGGCGACGTGTCCGGAGACCCGCGCGACCGCCGCCTCGCGCTCGGCGACCAGTGCCTGGCGGCGCCGGATGAGGGGTGCCGCGCACAGGGCGGTCACCGCGATCATCGTCAACAGGCCGACGACGAGCAGCGGTTCGTAGCGCCACAGCACCACCGAGCCGAACAGCAACGGTACGACGTTGCCCACGACCTGGAACGCCAGGGTGTCGACGAACGGCTCGAAACGGGTGGCGAAGCTCAGGACGCGCTTGGTGAGGGAGCCGGCGAAGTTGTCGTGGAAGAACGTGGCGTCCTTGGCGAACAGTTCGTCCATTCCGATCACGTACAGGTGCTCGATGCCAAGGGCGTCGAGACGGTTCATGCAGTGCAGGGCGACCCGCCACAGCGCTTCCGCGAGCAGCAGGACACCGGCGAAACCCAGGACGTACGGCAGTGCTGATCCGACAGTCAGTTCGGCGCCGTCGGCGATGTCGCCGGCGAGCTTCGCGACGATCAGCGGGGCGATGTAGTTGAGGCCGATGCCGCCCAGCGCGAACAGCAGCATGGCGGGAACCGTCAGCCGGCGGAGCCGGGCCAACTCCCGTCCGTAGTAACGAAGCGCGAGGAGCACGGCGCCCCTGCGCGGCGTGGTTTTCTCTAGCTCAGGCGTCTGCATTCTAACCCTGTGTGCATGGGGAGTAGCGGTCCGAATTCGGCAGTGTCCCGCGACGACGCCTTCGCGGTCCACGCGTTTTTCGGCAGGCCACACCCATGGGGACGGGCAAATCTGGAGTGACGCAAGGGGATTGACGTAGAAAGCGCTTGCCGCCTACGGTCCCCCGAATGGGTATGCAGCGAAGATTCGGCTGGGCGTCCCTCGCCGCGGCGACCACCATGGCACTGGCGGCAGGAGTGACCGCGGCGCCCGCCGCCCACTCCGCGGACGATCCCGTGCAGATCGTGGTCGACGGGAACGACGTACGCGCGGACAACGTGAACGGCCTGACCTACAAGGGCCTCGGCCTGCTCAGCTGCAACAGCACCAGCAACCTGCTGATGGACTACAAGGCGGAGCACCCCGAACGGTACTGGCAGCTCATCAGGGTCCTGTTCGGCGGGAAGAGCCCCCTGATCAACCACGTCAAGATCGAGATGGGTTCGGACACCAACACCTCCACCGGTTCCGATCCCGCGACGATGCGCACCCGCGACGAACTCGCCGACGCGTCCCGCTCCCCCGGCTTCCAGCTCGCCGCCGACGCCAAGACGGTCAACCCGGAGCTCAAGGTGTCGATCCTGCGCTGGGTCATGCCCCAGTGGGTGCAGACCGAGTGGAACAAGGGCACCGGCACCGACGAGATGTACCGCTGGTACAAGGAGACGATCCTCGACGCGTACCAGAAGTACGGGTACATGGTCGACTACGTGAATCCGGACACCAACGAGACCCAGAAACCGGACATCTCCTTCATCAAGTGGTACAAGAACACGTTGGCCAACGACACCGAATTCAGTGATTCCCGCTATGGACTGACAACCCGGCAGCAGAAGTCGGCCGCGAAGGCGTACCACGACATCAAGATCGTCGCCTCGGACGAGAACACCACGAAGAACATCGGCCCGGCGATGCTCACGGACACCGAGCTCTTCGGCATGGTCGACGCGGTGGGCTACCACTACACCACCGACGACCGACTCGACGGCACGTCCGACAGCGCCACGTACCGGCCGTACACGAAGCTGGCGACCGGCGACAACACCTACGGTCAGGACAAGGAGGTCTGGTACAGCGAGGGCGTCGGCTCCTTCGGCTGGACGGACTACCGGGTCTCCAACAGCGAGGGGCCGGGCGGCGCGAGCACGGGCATCGGCGGTGTGCAGAGCGCCCTGGACCTCGCCAACCGCTCCGTGAAGAGCTACGCCAACTCCAAGCGGACGCACTACATCTTCCAGCCGGCGATCGGGGCCTTCTACGAGGGCGCGCAGTACAGCCACAAGGAGCTGGTCAGCGCCCGCGACCCGTGGTCGGGGAGCATCCACTACGACGCCGCCGTGTATGTGATGCAGCACTTCACCCAGTTCGCGAAGACCGGCTGGGAGAACGACACCAACACGGCCGGCATCTGGCGCACCGTGCCCGAGGCGAGCTACAGCGGCGTCAGCGGCACCGAGAACGTCGACGGCTCGAACGGCGCCCCCAGCTACATGACGCTCGCCGACCCGGCGAAGAAGGACTTCTCGACGATCGCCGTCAACGACAGTGACCGGACGAAGAGTTATCGCATCAAGGCCGAGAACATGGCCCTGGGCGGCGATCCCACCATGGAGGTCTGGGAGACCCGCGCCGCGGACCCCGGCCAGGCCTACGACGCCGACTTCAAGCATCTCGCCGCCCAGATCCGGCCCGAGGGCGACGGCTACTACACCTACACGGTCAAGCCACGCTCGATCGTCACGTTCACCACCCTCGACCGCAGCTCCGACAAGGCGACGAAGCAGCGCCTGCCCGAGACCGCCGCCCGCACGGTCCTCGACACCGACGCGACCGGCAAGCAGCACGACACCCACGACACCTACCTGTACGCCGACGACTTCGGGTACGAGGAGGAGGGACGGGTCGCGGTCGGCACGGACAACGGCGCCCGCAAGGTCTCCCAGTCGTACCTCACCTCCCGTGGCAACCAGCCCCGTTACCTGGTCGACCAGACCGGCGCCTGGGAGGTCGGCAAGGGTCCCAGCGGCGACAACGTGCTGTACCAGTACCTGGACCAGTCGATGAAGGACACCGGCGCCTGGAACCGGAACACCCCCAACACCACGGTCGGCGACTTCCGTTGGGAGAACTACCGGGCCTCGGTCGACGTCTCCTTCCCGGACCCGGCCGGCGGCCTCGCCACCCTGGGCGTACGCCAGCAGAAGGGCATGGCCGCGACCGACGCCGCGTACAGCGTCGGGATCGGCCCGACCGGGAGCTGGACCCTTTACCGGTACGGCACGGCGCTGCGGACCGGGACGGTCGCCGCGGCCGACGGCTACCGCCTCGCCGTCGAGGCCAAGGGCGCGACCGTCACCGCGTACGTCGACGGCCAGGCCGTCGCCACCTACCAGGACCCCACGCCGGTGACCGAGGGCCGCGTCAAGCTCGGCACCGACTTCCACACGACCGCGTTCGACAACCTGAAGGTCGAGAAGGTCGCCGGCTACACCCCGTACGCCGCCACGCTGACCGACAACATGGACAGCTCGGTCGCCTACGAGGGCACCTGGAGCCGGAACGCCGCCCTCGGCGACGCGATGAACTGGTACCGCTCGACGTCGACCAGCGCCACCGCGGGAGCGACCGTCACCGTCCCGTTCCGCGGCACGGGCATCGACGTCATCGGCGGCAACGACGCAAGTGCCGTCCTCGACGTCTTCGTGGACGGCCGGCCCGTCGCCCGGAACGCGAAGACCGCCGCCACCGACAAGCGTCAGGCGACGTACTCACTCCGCGGCCTGCCCGACGGCAGACACACGGCGACGTTCACCCTCAAGTCCGGGAAGCTCGTGCTCGACGCCTTCACCGCACTCTCCGGCGACGTGGACGGGCCGGTCGACACGACACCGCTGCGGACCGCCCTGGACGCGGTGGGCTCCCCGGACCGGAGCGACTGGACGGCCGACTCCTGGGCCGACTTCGCCACCGCACGCACGGCCGCCAGGGCAGCGGTGCGCGGGCAGAAGGGCCTCGACGTCCTCGGCGTCGGCCAGCTCGCGAGCAGGCTCGTGGACGCCTACGACAGGCTGGTCCGCACGGAGCCCTGACGACGCCACCGGCGGGCCCGCCCCTTCGGGCGGACCCGCCGGCCAAGGGCAATGATCGGAAACCCGCCAAGGCGTCGTACCGGCATCGATTCAGTACCGGTTCCTCACCTGCCGTCCACCGCCTCCCGCGTCGCTCACGAAGATAACCTGGTCTGGCGGTAACTCCGGGGGAGGGGGACGAGTTGGGGTGGATGGGCGAGCGGGGCTCGGCACGGTCGGGCTCGTTGGAGGACGCCGACGAACGCCGTCGGCTGTCCACACTGGATCTGGTGGGGCTCGCCGCCGGCGGCGTCGTGGGTTCCGGGTGGCTGCTGGCGGCCGGTAAAGCCCACTGGGCGGCCGGTGACAACGCCGTGTGGGCCTGGGCAGCCGGCGGAGCGCTGATGCTGCTGATAGCCGCCGTGATGGTCGAACTGGGCATCGCCGTCCCCAAGACGGGCGGCCTGATCTTCCTCCCCCTGCAGGCCGCGGGCCCGCTGGTGGCCACGGTCGTGGCCGCCGGGCTGTGGATCGTGTACGCGGTGAATCCGGCGAGCGAGGCGGTGGCCATGGTCCACGGACTGGCGTACTGGTTCCCGTCGTTGCTGCGGAACGGGGAGGTGCTGAGGAACGTCGCCGCGCCCACCCCGCAGAGCATGGAACACGCCTACGACTTCTCCATGACCGGCGTCCTGTGGGCTGTGGTGTTCATGGCGCTGATCGTCGGGCTCAACCTGTTGCCGCCACGCCGGCTGATCCGGCTGAACCTCTTCATCACCATGGTGAAGGTCCTGGTTCCGGTGCTGATCATCGTCTGTCTGGGGTTCGCCGCGTTCGACGCCGCCGAGAGCTGCAAGCCGGAGCAGGTCTGGTACCTCAGCGGGCGCTCGGGAACCGCCGAGCACCTGCAGAGCCAGGCAGGGCACCTGTCACCGCTGTACGTGGTGCTGGGCGGCGCCGTCATCTACGCGTACATCGGCTTCCAGGCGCCGCTCGACTTCGCCGGCAACGTCAAACGGCGGGGCATGGGCGAGGCGGCGCGGCTGCGCTGGGCGGTGTACGGCACTCTCGTCGGCGCGTTCGTGCTGTACACGGCGCTGCAGTACGTGTTCGGCAGGCACTGCCAGGGACTCACCGGGAACATGCTCGAATCGCCGTACTCCCAGTTCGCAGCGGCGGCGACGATGACCTGGCTGGCCTGGCTGATCCGGGTGGACGCGGTGCTGTCCCCGATGGGGTCCGGCATCGTCTTCACCCACGCCCTGACCCGCGAGGTCGCCGCCCTCAGCCGCGCCCACCTGACCCACCGCGGACTGCAGACGGCGCGCCGGGCGTCGTTCCGGTTCCGGGGCGGCGAGATCGACGCGTACTGGATGATCCTGCTGGTCAACTTCGCAATAGGGCTGGCGATGCTCATCGTGGTGCGGGGCAACTGGGAGGAACTGGTCGCCCTCAACAGCGTACCGACGCTGGTCGTGTACGCCACGCCGGGCGTCGTCCTGGTGGCGCTGAGACTGCCCGGGTTCGGGCGGACGCGCCGGATGGTGCACCTGACGCTCTCCGCCACCGCGTTCGTCGCGATCGCCGTCGTGATGCTCGAAGCGGGGTGGCCCAACGTGTGGCGGGGCATGGCCGCCGTGGGAATCGGCTCGGCGCTGCTGCTCGGGCTCCCCTGGCTGGCCAGACGCGATCTGCCCTTCATAGGAGGCCTGTTCAGGCGCTACGACGCCCGGGACCACGTCTCTCGCTTCGCCACCCGCGGGGACCCGGCGGTTCGACCGGTGCTGCTGCTTCTCGCGCATCTGGCCGTGATCGTGTCGTGCACACTGCTGCGGGACGTCCTGAGAGAGGATCTGGCCCTGGTGCCGCAGCTGATCGTGGCCCTGTCGGCGGCTGTCGTCTTCCCGCTGCTGGTCCGGGCCTGCCGACGCTACATGGACACAGTGCCGCCCACCCTGCCCGTGCCCCGCCGTGAACCTCCGGAAGTGCCCATCACCGCAGGGACTTGATGACCCACTCCGCCGCCTCGTGCTGCTCGGCCGCCCGCAGTTCGGCCACCGCGTCATCGCGGTGGCCCACGTCCGACCAGCGGCCCACCGTGGCCCGCAGCAGCAGTTCGGCGTCCGGCAGCGGCAGCGCCAGCACCCCGCCCACGACCTCGACGACGGCGGCCGGAGTCACCAACTGCTCGTTCTCCAGGAACCGTTCGAGCAGCGTCCAGGCCTCGTCGCGCAGGTCTGCGCGGTGCAGACGGGCCGCGACATCGGCGACCAGGGCGGCGTCGACCGTCAACCGGGCTGAGGGATCCGAGAGTTCGCGGCAGGCCGCGTCCACCGCGACCGAGTGACGGGTCCGCAGCGCGCTCAGGCACTCCACGAACCAGTCACGGTCCGCGTGCGGCTCCATGACAGCCACGGCCAGCCGGCGCCCCGCCTCGTCCGCGGCCCGGGTCCGGTCACGGCTACGCTCGACGTTGTCCAGCAGGGCCACCAGTTCGGTGCCGGAGCGCCCCTCGACGCTCACGGCGGCGACATGGCGCAGCAGCCGGGAGCACTCGGGAGCCGCGTCCTTCTCCGGCAGCCACTCGTCCAGGTGTTTCAGCTCGTCGAGGGGGCGGGGGGCGGAGCCCGGGGTGGCGGAGCCCGCCACGATGTCGGCCAGCAGCTCCCGGGTGGTACGGGTCAGGGCCGGCTCCTTGTGCCAGTACGACACGAGCGCGGCGAGCTCCTGTACGTTCGTGTGCCCAGCCGCGTAGTGCCGCACCAGGGCGCACTTGGCGGGTGAGTCCTCCTCCTTCGCCAGCAGCGCGCAGAGCTTCACCACGTGCCGGGGCCGCGTGGTGCGGCCGATGTGCTCGGCGAGTGCGTCGTGACCGGCGCCGCGCCGGGCGATCAGCTTCGCCACCAGTCGCCGCGTCATCTCCACCTGGGTCGCGTCCGAGGCCTTCAGTCTCTCCTCGATCCAGCGCTCCAGGACCCGTCCGACCGGGCTGAGGTGCTGGAACGCGCCCGACAGGTCGGCGATCTCCTCGCCCTCCTCGCCCGGCCCGGCGCCCGGCTCGCTGTCGGCGATCGCCCGCAAGGTCAGTTCCAGCAGCCGGTCGGCCTCGCGGTCGCAGCCCTCGTCGCGGAGCGCGGTGTACAGCAACGCCTTGTCGAGGTTGGTGCGGCCGGAGCCGGGGCCCGCGAACACCTGCACGGTGCGCTCCGCGAGGTCGGACCGCCGCTCCTCCACGACCCGTACGAACACCGCCACGTCGAAGGCCGTGCGCTGGCAGGCCACGTCGTGCACGATGCTCGCGGTGATCGGGGCCCGTTCGCTGCCGGACTCCGCCTCCTGCTGCATCACGGCCAGCTCGGCGGCCTCCCCGACGGGCCGTGACAGGGCGGCCGTCGCCATCAGCATGACGCCGTCCCGCGGGTCGAAGTGGTGGGCGAGCTTGACCAGTTCGTCGACCGGGCGGCGCAGCGCGAAGGCGTACAGGGCGCGCATGGCCATCGCCTCGCGATGCTCCTTGCGCATCCTGTCCAGGATGCCCATGAACTGCCTGACCTCGGCCCGCGCCACCCAGGCGTATGCCTCGTTGAGCGACTCGGCCAGGTCCGGCTGGAAGAGGTGATCCGTGCGGCGGTCGCCCGCGGCGCTGTCGGCGCCGGTCATCCGCCGCCCAGCATCGCGGGTTCGATCTCACCCCAGTATCGGACGAAGTCGGCGGGGTCGGGCAGCAGTTCGCCGGCCTTCCGGTCGACGCGGCGGGCCAGGTCGCGGCTCTGCTCGTCCCCGGCCTTCAGCCGTACGACCACGCGGCCCGCGAGGTCGGGTCGGCGCATCAGATCGGGGAGGTTGCGCTCGCCGTTGAGGAGCAGCTCGCGCACCCATTCGTCCACTGTGCCGAGCGCGCGGGTGCGGGGCCGGCGGCCCTTGGCGTGGTTGGTGAACAGCGGGGCCGCCTCCGAGGCGTCGTTCAGGAGCATCCGCGGCGCGTGGTGGACGCCGCACTCCTGCATCCCCTCGTCGATACCGGCGCGGAGTGCGCCGAGGGTGAGGTCCTCGGGGTGATCGGGCATGCCCTGCCCGAGGACGTTCAGCAGATGGCCGCTGAAGGGCGTGCAGGTGTCGAGGGGGTGAGGCAGGTTCTGGCAGGCGCCGGCCCACGCGTTGTGCACGCTGCCGCCGACCGCGGTGAGGACGCAGGTGCCGTTGGAACGGGTGCCGAGAGCGCCCGGCAGGACGGACTCGGGTCCCAGGTGGGGCAGCATGTTGGAGTAACAGCAGTCCGCTATCAGCACTTTGAGGCCGGCCTGGCTCCTCCTGATCGCCCGGTACACGTACCAGGCGGACAGCCATGTCCAGGGTTCGCTGACACGCGAGGAGCCGACCGCGAAGTGGACCTGGCCGCCGGGCACGTCCTGCCAGTAGGCGCCGTGCCCGACGTACACCACGAGCAGGGTGTCCTCCGGTCCCTCGCCGGCCGCGGCCGCCTCGTGGAGGGCGCGCATCACGTCGTCGGCCGTCCGCACCTCGTCCGGCTCCAGCACCGGGGACCGGGCAGCGGCGCCCCACCGCGGGTCCCGGGCCAGCGCGGCCCCGTAGGCACGGGCGCTCGCCTCGATCGTCGGATAGCCCTGTATGCCGGATTCCTCATCGTATGTACCGACGCCGATCACGAGCGCCCGGGAAGCCATGCCGGTCAGCTCCCCTCGGGGGTGGCGAGGCCGTCGGTGCGCGGCGCGGGTTGCGGGTCCTGGGCAGGCGGCGAGGTCTGCGGCGGCTGGACGACGATGATGGTGACGGGTGGTGGATCGAGCCTGCGGCCCCGCCAGTTCTCGATCGCCCCTTGCACGGCGACCTGCACCGCGGCGCCGACGGTCCCGCCCAGCACCGCCTCCAGCATGATGGCGGCAAGGCCGCCGTCGAGGGTGCCGTCCTGCCCGGCCGTCTCCAGCCGCCAGGTCAGCCCTGTCTCCCGTCCCAGCTCCTCCAGGAGCTGCTCCGGCTCGTCCAGTCCGACCGGTCCCTCGACCTTCACGGAGATCGTCGCCGTCATGTCTCCCGTGCCTCCCCTGCCGCCGCGCGGCGTACCCACCCCACTCTGCCAGGCCGAACGCCTGCTGTGCGAGGGCGCGTTGACGCTCGTTACAGGGTCAGTACGTCCTCGCCCACGATCGCCCACAACGGCGTGGGGGGAAGCGGGCCGTTGTGCGCCGGTTTCGAGCCTGCTCGGCCGAGTGAAGGTTCCCTTACCGGCGACTGCGCGCGACCGCGCGGGTCCTCGGCCACCACGATGCGCATCACAGGGCCCGTGTCCGGCCCGGCACCGCGGCCAGCAGATCGCGTGTGTACGGATGGGCCGGGCCCGGAACAGCTCGTCGGCCGGGGCGCTCTCCAGGACCCGGCCGGCCCGCATGACCACCACACGGTGGGCGATCTGCCGTACGACGGGGAGGTCGTGCGAGACGAACAGATACGCCACACCGGTGTCGGCCTGCAGCTCGGCGAGCAGCCGCAGGATCTGTGCCTGGACCGAGACGTCGAGCCGTCTCCGCCCGGTCGGAACGGTAGTGGCGGGCGCAGAACAGCAGCGCGTCGATCACCGGGACCGCATCGAGGACCCTGGCGAGCACCCGCGGTTCTCAGCAAGCAGACTCAGGTCCGCGCGGATGAACGAGGCCCGGTCAGCCACGCCCGACTCGCGCGCGTGGGCGAGGAACGCCGCACCTTTGTCCGGGTCACGGCCGACGATCACGACCGTGTCGCCCCGCCGCAGTCGCGACTCCGCGAGTGCCCGGCCGATGCCGTCCGTCCCGCCGGTGACGACGGCGGTCTTCGGCGCTGGATCCGTCTGGTGCATGAGCACCCCTGTCCACGGAATCAGTCGGTCGGATCACCGACCCAAGCCACCTGACCCGCTCTCACATTCCCGGTGCGGCGTTCGTGACGGGCCGAGCCCCGCCCGCCTCGGAAGCGGCCCATACGAAAAGGGCCCCCGCAGGTGTTCACCCGCGGAGACCCTTCACACCGTCGGGACGACAGGATTTGAACCTGCGACCCCTTGACCCCCAGGAGTGAGGGCAAGGGTATTTTCTGGAGATATCAGGTTCAATCTGAGTGCAGGCGGTGGACGCGACGGGCCGTCGTGCACCAGCGCGCACACCGTGCGGTCCCCAGCTGGTCCCCGGGACCATGACCGGCATGCTCGCCTACGCCATCACCTTCCTCTGTCTCGACGGCGGCGGCACCACCCCACCGCCGCCCAGCACTTCCGGTGCGCTGCACGCGGTGGGTGCAGGCAAGTGCCTGGACGTGCCGAACGCGTCGACGATGGCAGGTACGCAGGTGCAGATCCGTGACGGCCAGGGCGGGGCCAACCAGCTCTGGACCCGCACCGGGTCCGGCCAGCTGACGGTGACCATGTCGGGCACCACCTTGTGTCTGGACGCCTACAACCACCAGACCACGTCCGGCACCAAGGTGGTGACCTGGCCGTGCAACGGCGGCATCAACCAGAAGTGGAACCTCAGCTGACTCCACCCCTGTCCGGGCCGGGCACGCCCCGGCTCGGACAGGGCGAAAACTCCGACGGGAACCCACCCCCTTGTCAGGGGCATGGCCCTCTTCTACAGTCCGCGGATACGGAGATTGTGGGAGCGCTCCCATGAGTGAGGTGTTCCAGCGCTCACTCCCCTCCCTCCGAGAGGACTCCCATACGAACGTCACGGCGCCCCGTCACGAGAAGGCGGATCCCCCCATGCAGCTTCTTTCGACCCCCCGCTCGCCGGCCCGAAGGCGCACCGCCACGTTGCTGGCAGCGCTCTGCTGCGCCGCGTTACCTGTCGTGGCCGCGGCGGCCCAGCCGCCCGCGGCGAGTGCCGCCGCCACTGAGGTCCTGGGCAACGCGACCCACTTCGCCGGGCTCGGCAGCCCCTACGGCGGCTGCGGTCTGCCACAGCGTGAACTGGACAGCCAGGACTTCGTGGCGCTCAACGTGTTCAACACACCCGGCGACTACTCGAGCACCTACCCCCGCCCGGTGCCGGACTCAAGCGCATCGGTCAAGGGGGTCTTCGACAACGGCCGCAACTGCGGCCGCTGGGTCAAGGTCACCATCGGGGACTACTGCACCGGCACCAACGACGGCGCCCCGGACCGGCCCTTCTGCCGCAACGGCTCCTGGGTGGCCGACAAGTACAACGGGGCCACCCTGACCATGCTCGTCGCGGACAGCTGCGCTGATTCCAACGCCTGGTGCCGGGACGACCCCAACCACCTCGACCTGGCAACCGACTCCCTCAACCGCTTCCGGATCGGCGGCACCCCGGTGGGGACGATGTACCCGGACCACTGGAACAACCGTCATGTCTCCTGGAGCTTCGTCCCGGCCCCGGACTACAGCGGCGACATCCGTATCGGCTTCCTCAGGGGAGCCCAGCGGTACTGGCCCGCCATCGCCGTCTCCCATCTGGCGGGCGGCATCCACGGCGTCCAGTACCTGGCGAACGGCACCTGGACCGACGCCGCAATGAACAGCGACATGGGGCAGTCCTACGTCATCGGCGCGACGGCCTCCGGCCAAAGCAGCTTCACCATACGGATCCGCGACGCAGCCGACGCCTGGCTGGGCGGCGGCCGTACGTACTCCTTCTCGCTGCCGTCAGGCTGCGCGGGAGGCTGCTCGCAGGACTACACCGCCGTCCCCTACACCACCGACAGCTCCGGAGGGACACCACCTCCCACTCCCGCGCCGAGCCCCTCCGGCGGCACCGCCTGCACGGCGGAGTGGAAGCTGACCGGCTCATGGCAGGGCGGGTACCAGGCCGATGTCACGGTCACCAACACCGGGTCCCGGCCGGTCACCGACTGGTCGGTGCACCACACCCTGCCGGACGGTGTGACCGTGGCGAACCGCTGGAACGCGGTGCTGGATCCGTCCCGCCCCGCCACCACCGTTCACAACGCCTCCTACAACGGCTCGCTGGCACCGGGCGCGTCGACGACCTGGGGGATGACGCTCAGCGGCGACGACCGAGACCTCGGCACACTCTCCTGCACCGCGTCCTGACTCTCGGAGATTGATCATGGCCATGACTTCATTACGCGTGCGCCGCCACCGCCTGCCGCTCTGCGCATTGGTGCTGACCGTGGTGGCGGTGGCCCTTCCTGCCATCGCGACGTCGCGCGCTCAGGGCGCGGCGACGGGCTGCACGGTCACGTACACCACCAACGCGTGGTCCGGCGGCTTCACCGCCCAGATCCGCGTCACGAATCTCGGCGCCGCCCTGAACGGCTGGCGGCTGGAGTGGACCTACGGCGGCGACCAGCAGGTCACGTCCGCCTGGAACGCGCAGGTCAGCCAGTCGGGCAGCGCGGTGACCGCAGTGAACGTCGCGCACAATGCCGTGCTCGCCGCCGACGGGTCCGTGGACTTCGGGCTCCAGGGCACCTGGCACACCGCCGAACCGGCTCCCACCGCCTTTGCCCTCAACGGCACGCCGTGCGGCGGAACCGCGAGCCCCACCCCGACAGCGACCGCCTCACCGACCGCGACCGCGACAGCCACGGCGCCGGTCGAATGCGCCGGGGCGACGATCTGCTCCGACTTCGAGGACCAGACCGGTACCGTGCCTTCGGGCCCCTGGCAGACCACGGCACCCGACTGCCAGGGCACGGGGAAGGTCAGCGTCGACACGTCCGTCGCCTACAGCGGCACCAGGTCGCTGCGCGTCGACGGCGGCGCCGGCTACTGCAACCACGTCTTCGCAGCCGCCACCCGCGATCTGTCCTCCGTCGGGCCCGTGGTGTACGTACGCATGCGGGTCCGGCACACCACCGCCCTGCCCACCGGCCACGTCACCTTCGTATCCATGCCGGACGCCTCACAGGGCGGCAGGGCGCTGCGCGTCGGCGGGCAGAACGGCGCGCTGCAGTGGAACCGCGAGAGCGACGACGCGACGCTGCCGGAACAGAGCCCGGCGGGGGTCGCGCTCAGCACGCCGCTGCCGACCGGGCAGTGGCTGTGCCTGCGGTTCCAGATCGACACCACCGCCCAGTCCATGCGCACATGGGTCGACGACCAGGAGGTCGCCGGACTGCACGTGGACGGGGTGGCGACCCAGAACGTCGACGGGCAGTGGCTCGCCCGCAGGACCCCTCCCCGCCCCACCGGCCTGCGCCTGGGGTGGGAGAGCTACGGCACCGGGGACGACACTCTCTGGTTCGACGACGTGGCCCTGGGCTCCTCACCGATCGGCTGCTGACGCCCGCGTGGGATCCGTCGGGAAGACAGGATCTGAACGCGCGACAGTTGTTGATTCCTTGATCCGTACGGCACGCAGTACCCGCCTGGTGGACCGGTCAGCTGCAGGCCCTCGGCCTGGGCCCGGCTCACCAGCTCGTCGATCAGCTGGGATCGAGCTCATCGATCACTTACGGCAACGAGGAGATCAAGTGAAACGTCGTCACGCCTTAATGGCCACCGGTGCCGCCGGTGCACTGATCCTGGGTGGCCTCGCCTTCGCCACCCTGCCCGCATCGGCAGCCGCCACCGGCTGCTCGATCGCGTACAAGGTGCAGAGCGAATGGCCGGGAGGGTTCACCGCGAACCTGGCCATCACAAATCTCGGCTCCCCCGTGCGAGGGTGGACCGCGACGTTCGACTTCCCGAACTCCGACCAGAAGGTCACCAACGGCTGGAGTGCCACGTGGACACAGTCCGGAACCCGCGTGTCCGCCACCAGCCTCGACTGGAACGGAGCGCTGGATACGGGCAGGTCTGCTTCCATCGGGTTCACCGGTGCGTGGAAGGGCCTCAATCCGGAACCCGCATCGGTTGCGCTCAACGGCGTGACCTGTACCGGCTCGGTGACATCCCCGTCCCCCAGCCCCACCACCACTCCGACCAGCGGTCCCAGTGATCCGGCCCCGGAGCTGAAGGTTTCCGGTAACAAGATCGTCACCGCGAGCGGCAAGCAGTACCGGCTGCTGGGTGTGGACCGCTCCAGCGGTGAATACGCTTGTGTGCAGGGCAAGGGGCTATGGGACAGCGGCCCGGTCGACCAGGCGTCCGTCGACGCGATGAAGACCTGGAACATCCACGCGGTACGCGTGCCGTTGAACGAGGAATGCTGGCTCGGTATCAACGGCTCGCCCAGTGGAGCCACCTACCAGCAGGGCGTCAAGGACTACGTCAACCTACTGGTGGCCAACGGCATCACCCCGATCCTCGACCTGCACTGGACCCGGGGTGCCTACACCAACGGGCCGGACTGGCACTGCAAGGACGCCACCGCGACCTGCCAGAAACCGATGCCGGACGCGCAGTACGCCCCCCAGTTCTGGACCGGTGTCGCCAACGCGTTCAAGGGCAACGACGCCGTCGTCTTCGATCTGTTCAACGAGCCGTACCCGGAGATCGCCAGCAACTGGGACAAGACCCTCGGCTGGACGTGCTGGCGAGACGGCGGCACCTGCACCGGCCTTCCCTATGAAACCGCCGGCATGCAGGACCTGGTCGACGCTGTTCGGGCCACCGGCGCGACCAACGTCCTCATGCTGGGTGGCCTGGAGTGGGCCAACGACATGCGGGAGTGGCTGACGTACAAGCCGACCGACCCACTGAACAACCTCGCCGCGTCCTGGCACTCCTACAGCTTCAACGCCTGCGCGACCGAATCCTGCTGGGACAGCCAGGTCGCGCCGCTCGCGCAACAAGTGCCGGTCGTCATCGGTGAGTTCGGCCAGGACAACTGCGGCTTCGACTACATGCAGCGGCTGGTCGACTGGGCCGACGCGCACAACATGGGTTATCTCGCGTGGACGTGGAACCCGTGGGGCTGCAGCACCGGCGCCGTACTCATCAAGGACTGGGCCGGAACCCCGGAGCCTGGCGTCGGCGAGGGTCTGAAGGCCCACCTGATCAGCCAGGACCCCTACACGACCCCGTAACCGCGCACCCAGCGGCTGCCCAGCCGCGTTCGACGCCGCCCCGGCCGGATGCCCCAACGGCACAACTCGGCCCGGGCGGCTTTCGACCACCACGAGTGTGAGTGTGGCGAGGTGCTCGAACCGCAGCCCACAGGGGAGTCGCCGGCTCCCGGACTCCAGGTGTGAAACCGGTCGGCGGCCGGCATCGGAGCGTCCCGCACCAGCCGGATGCCCATTCGCCCTTGTCCGACAGGATTCCTCGTGCGTGCAGGCGGAGGATCTGCTTGACAGTGCAGGTCACGAGCGCTTGGCGACCGGCTCCAGGCCACCCGTGACGGCATCGTCAAGGTCAAACCCGCCCGGTCGCCCGGCTGGCGACCACTACCGCGGCTGGGGAGATGTCGTCCCCTTCGCCGCCTGCACCGCCGCCCGGATAGGCGAGGTCTCAGGCTGCCGCGTCGGAGATATCGACACCAGCCAATGGATCTGGACCGTGCGCGGTCCCAAACTGGTCCCCACAAATGATCAAGGGCCGGTTTCGGAAACCTCCGAAACCGGCCCTGACCTGCGACCGTCTCCAGTCGGGACGACAGGATTTGAACCTGCGACCCCTTGACCCCCAGTCAAGTGCGCTACCAAGCTGCGCCACGTCCCGGCCGCGTCTCCCACGGATGTTCCGTGTGATCGCGCAGGTAGACCCTACCTCACACGCACGGCCGGAACGACTGGCGCGGAAGGTCAGCCCCGGGTGGCGACCGGCTCGCGAAGCTCCGTGGTCCCGGTGACGATCCGGCGCCCGGCCCGCCGTACCGGAACCAGCAGGGCCGCCAGCGCCGCCGCCAGGCACAGCACCGCCAGCAGGGTGAAGCCGTGGGTGTAGCCGGACTCGTACGGCAGTCCCGAGGGCTGCAGATGCCCCGTGACCAGGACGCCGGTGACGGCCGCGCCGATGGAGCCGCCGATGGTGCGGATGTTGGCGTTCATACCGGTCGCGGCGCCGGTCTGGTCGGCCGGGACGCTGCCCACGATCAGGTTGGCCATGGAGGCGAAGGCAAGCCCGATGCCGAGGCCGAACAGGCCTGCGACCACGGCGATCTGCCACTGCTCGTCGTGCCAGAGGGCGAGGAAGCCGCACGCCACCGCGCCCAGCGCGGCACCGGTCACCAAAAGGGACTTGGCGCCGACGACGGGCTCCAGACGGCCGCTGAGCACACCGGAGAAGAACATCGCCACCAGCATCGGCAGCATGAGCAGGCCAGCGGCGGTGACGCTCGCGCCGAAGCCGTACCCGGCCGACGACGGCGTCTGGACGAAGCCCGGCAGGAAGGACCAGATCGAGTACATCCCGGCACCGAAGAGCAGGGCCGCGGCGTTGGTGGTCCGGACGGCCGGCAGGCGCATCACCTTCAGGTCGATCAGCGGGCTGCGGGAGCGGGCCTCGGAGTACAGCCACAGCGCGAACAGCACGACGGCCGCGCCGAACAGACCGAGCACCCGGGCCGAGCCCCAGCCCCACGTGCCCGCCTGGCTGAGCGGCAGCAGCAGCGCGACCAGCCACGCGGACAGCAGGACGGCGCCGAGCCAATTGACGTTCCCCTTCGCCCTGTTGGGCGACTCGGGCACATACCGTACGGCGATGAGCGTGGCGGCGATCACGATGGCGACCGGGATCCAGAACAGCCAGCGGTAGTCGAGCGCGGTCACGATGGGACCGGCCGCGACCATGCCGACGCCACCGCCGGCGGCGATCACGGCGGAGAGGTTGCTGATGGAGCCGCTCACCTCGGACGCGGCGAACTCGTCCCGGATGATGCCGAAGGAGAGCGGGAAGAGGGCGCCGCCGACACCCTGGACGACCCGGGCGACGATGAGTACGCCGATGCTCGGCGCGAGCGCGGCGAGGAGACAGCCGACCGCCACGGTCACGAGGACGGCGACGAGCGTGCGCTTCTTGCCGATCAGGTCGCCGACGCGGCCGAGGATCGGCGTGAAGACCGAGGCGGACAGCAGATACGCGGTCATCACCCAGGTCGCGGTGGACTGCGAGGTGTGCAGCGCGTGCTGGACGGTCGGCAGGGCCGGCGCGATCAGCGACTGGAGCATGGAGAACACGCCGGCGCCGGTCGCGAGGACCGCGAAGGTGAGACGGGTGGACTTGCGGGGCATGAAGAGCCTCTCCGAACACAGAGTGCGGCCGGAGCCTCGTGGGAAGCGGTCGCGGAAAGGACGATGGAGGTACCTCGACTGCTAAAGTGGAGGTACGCCTCCACTCTAGCGGAGGCAGGCCTCCGCTTCAACCTGTACCGGAGGTGCACCTCCGTTTCCTTCCCGGGAGGCATCCGTGACCGCCCCGTCGTTCCCCGTCACCGAGATCGTCGCGTCCCGCCGACCCCACCGGAAGGACGCCGCCCGCAACTACGACGCCCTGCTGGCCGCCGCCCGCGAGGCGTTCGCAGAGCACGGGGCGGAGGCCTCCCTGGAGGACATCGCGCGCCGGGCGGGCGTGGGCATCGGCACGCTGTACCGGAACTTCCCCACCCGCCGCCATCTCTTCGAGACGGTCTACGCGGACGAGGTGAACACCCTGGTGCAGGTGGCCAGGGAACTCGCCGACCAGGAGCCCTGGCAGGCCCTCACGGCCTGGCTCGACCGGTTCGCCGGCTACATGGTGACCAAGCGGGCCGTCCGCGAGGCCCTCAACGACGAGTCGGAGATCTTCGCGGCCTGCCGGGAGTCGATGTACGCGGCGGGCGGGCCGTTGTTCGAGCGGGCGCAGGAGGCGGGCCAGGCGCGGCGGGACATGGACTTCGTGGACCTGTTGCGGATGGTCGCCGGCATCACGGCAACGGCCTTCGACGACGACGTCCAGCGCGATCGGGTGTTGTCGATCGCGCTGGACGGGGTGCGCGCGGCGCGCTGAACAGGGGCGCGCCCGGGAACTCGGGGCGACCTGTCGCATTACCGTCCTCCGTGGCGGTCGCGCCCTCCGGGAGAGGCGTGCCGCTGGAGCAGTACGGCATCACTTGCGTCTCCTCCCCCGTCCCCCCTGTTCCGCAGCATCGGCAGCACCCCGCTGCGCATCCTGTGGGTCCACTCCTCGGGCCATGCACCCGGACGTTCACCGAGACCGGCACGGCTGACGCCGCGGCGGACGCTGGACGGCCCCGAGCGGCACCGCCGCCGGAGCGTCTGCGCCGAACGCCGGCTTCCGCGTCCTCGCGGTGGCCGGCGTTCGTCCCCGCCCCTGGGGCGGCAGGTCGGGTCAGTGTGTGGCGACCAGTTCCCGCTCGCGGTCAGTGACCGTCTGCCGGGAGCTGCGCAGGGCGGCGATGCCGATGAAGACCATGGACGACAGACCGGCGATGGCGAAGGCGGTGAAGCCCCAGTCGCCGTTGCCCGAGGCGAGGAGTTGGCCGCCGAGCCACGGACCGAAGACGGCGCCGAAGCGGCCCATGCCGGAGGTCCAGCCGACCGCGGTGGCGCGGTTGTCCGCGTCGGAGCGGATCGAGACCGTCGCGTAGATCATCGTCTGGGCGCTGTTGAGGAAGACGCCCGTGAAGAAGACGACGATCATCGTCACGGTCATGTCCATGTGGACGCTCAGCAGGAAGACACCGGCGGCGGTGAGCGCGAACCAGAGCGCGGAGATGCGCGGCGCGCCGAAGCGGTCGGCGGCCCGGCCCGCGACGAGCATGCCCACGATGCCGCCGAGGTTGAAGACGACCACGAAGGACAGGGCGGAGCCCAGCTCGTAGCCCTCGGCCCGCATCAGGGTGGGCAGCCAGGTGGCGACGCCGTAGACGAGGAGCAGACCGCCGAAGGAGGCCACCCAGTAGAGCAGGGTCTGGATCCACTCGTTGCCGCGGAAGAGGTTGGCCAGGTTGGTCCAGCGGTCACCGGCGCCGCCGGTCCTGGTGGCCGGCACCTCGACGTCGTACCGCTCGGCCAGCGCCTTGGCCTCCTCGCCGCGGCCCTTGGCGAGCAGGAAGCTCAGCGATTCGGGCAGCAGCTTCGCCAGCACCGGGGCGAAGAGCAGCGGGAGCACGCAGACCCAGAAGGCGGCACGCCAGCCGACCGGGTCGATGAGCCACTTGGCGACGTAGGCGGAGAGGATGCCGCCGGCGTGGTGGGCGGTCATCAGCAGGCCGATGACGATGGCGCCGCGGCCGCGCGGGGCGTAGTCCGAGACCATGCTGATCGCGGTGGGCAGCAGGCCGCCGAGGCCGACGCCCGCCAGGGTCCGGCCGAGGCCGAAGACCGTGACGCTGTCGGCCAGCGCGCACACGCCGGAGGCCAGCGAGAAGAGGACCACGCAGGAGACCATCAGCTTCTTGCGCCCGATCCGGTCGGCGACCGTGCCGGCGACGAGGGCGCCGACCAGCATGCCGAAGGTGGCGTAGCTGCCGAGGTCGCCGGCCTGGTCCGCGGTGAGGCCGAAGGTCCTGGTCTCCAGCAGGTGTGGCAGCACCGAGCCGTAGATGAACATGTCGAGACCGTCGAAGAGCACGGCCAGCCAGCACAGACCGACGACCAGGAGGGCCAGTCTGCCGCCGCGGGCCGACCGGAGCGGGGAGGGGGAGGAGGACATCGTTGGTTACCTCTCGTACGTGGTGCGCAAGACGCTAAGGAGCCACCCTCGAAGAGTCAACGGTTTTGTCAACAATCTCATCGACAATCGATGTCAGGGGTGGCTCCGAACGCCTCAGCCGACCGGCGGCGTCCCGTGCGTGTGGAACGACTCGATGGTCTTCAGCCCCCAGGCCTGCCCCTTCTTCCGCTCGTCCTCGGTCCAGGTGACGAGCGGCCAGTCGGGCGCCAGCACCAGCCGGGTGAGCGGGTTGCACAGCTCGATGCGGTTGCCGCCGGGCTCGTAGACGTACAGGAAGAACGTCTGCTGGATGGCGTGCTTGTGGGGGCCCGTCTCGATGAACACGCCGGTGTCGATGGCGAGATCGGCCGCGCGCAGGATGTCCTCGCGGGTGTCGGTCGCGAAGGCGATGTGGTGCAGCCGTCCCTCGCTGCCGGTCCAGTCCGAGGTGTAGACGACGTCGTACGACTTGTTCGTGTACGTCAGCCAGCGCGCCGCGATCTTCCCGCTGTCCAGCCGGATCTGTTCGGTGGGCCGGGCGCCGAGGACGTGTTGCTGGAACTCGGCGTTGGCGAGCACGTCGGCGGCGAGGAAGTTGATGTGATCCAACCGCCGTACGCCCACTCCCCTGTTGGGCTTGGCCTGCGGCTGGTTCTTCAGCGCCGGTCGGAGTTCCTCGGGAGCCCGGTAGTACTCGCTCTCCCAGTAGAGGGCGTGCTCGTGGCCGTCCGGGTCGGTGGTGACGTACAGCTTGCCCAGACCAGGTTCGTCCTCGACCCACCTGCCCGTGCCGCCCGACTCCTCAACCGCCTTGATACGGCGGTGAAGTGCCTCCTCGCCGGCGGTGCGCAGGGCGAGCCTGCCGAGTCCGGGCCGGTCACGGGCGGTGAGCACCAGGCTGTGGTGCTCGTAGTCGTCGTAGGTCCGCAGGTACACCGTGTCGCCGTCCTGGCCGTTGACCGTCAGGCCCAGGTAGTCGGTGAAGAAGGCGACGCTGGCGTCCAGGTCCGGAGTGAAGAGCTGGGTGTGGCCGATGTGGGCGATGTCGCCGAGCGGCGGAGTCATCGGTGACCTCCTGTGGGTCGGTCGACGGCCCGGGGGAAGACGGTGCCGTCGAAGATCTTGCGGGCCGTACGGACCACGGCGGTGCGCCGGGCGGAGGGGGGGCCGCCGGGGGTGGCGGCCAGGCTGCTCTCGATGTCCAGGAATCCCGTGGGGTGTTCTATGCGGACGCGGTCGCTCCCGGGATCGATCGCCGCGAGGCCGGCGCCCACACCGCCCTCGATCCGCAGGCCCGCGGCCACACTGGCCGCACCCAGGACTCCGATGGAGGTGTGACAGCGCACCGGGATGAAGGTGCGGGTGGTGACCGCACCGCCGTCGCGCGGTGGGGCGAGCAGCGTGATCTTGGGGACGGTGGCGTCGGACACGTCCCCGAGGCCCATCAGGCGGCCCGCCGCCAGGCGTATGGAGCGCAGCCGTTCGGCGAGGGCGAGGTCCTCCTCCAGGTCCCGGGGCAGCTCGTAGCCGGTGACCTTGAGCGAGGTCGCCGCGATCAGGACGGTCGGCATGCCGTTGTTCACGCAGGTCACCTCGACACCGTCGATGACGTCGACGGCCTTGCCGGTGGGCAGCAACTCCCCGGCGCCCGGCGGGAACTCGATCACCACGGGCGCGGCCGTCCCCGGCACGCCCGAGATCTCGGCGTCCCCCGTGTACCGCACCCGGCCCCCTGGGGTCGGGAAGGTCGCCGTCGCGTGGTCGCCGGTGTTGACCATGCGGATCCGGACCGAGGTCTCCCGCTCCCCCGCCGGGACGAGTCCGCGCTCGACGGCGAACGGGCCGACACCGGCGAGGATGTTCCCGCAGTTCTGCCGGTCGCTCACCTCCGGCCGGTCGACCACGACTTGGAGGAAGAGGTAGTCGACGTCGGCCTCCGGGTCGGCGGACGGGGAGATCACGGCGACCTTGCTGGTGAGCGGGTGCGCGCCGCCCAGGCCATCGATCTGCCGTTCGTCCGGGCTGCCCATGATCCGCAGCAACAGGTCGTCGCGCAGGGCGGGTTCGGCGGGCAGGTCGTCGGCGAGGAAGTAGGCGCCCTTGGACGTGCCGCCCCGCATCAGCAGGCAGGGCACCCCCTCGGTCACGGCCGCTCCCCCTCGTACTCCTCGTACGTCCGGTACTCCACGCCGAGCCTCTTCAGCGTCTCCCGCAACCCATAGCGGTCCAGGCCGAGTTGGCCTTCGAGGAAGGCGGCGCGGGTGGCGGCCTCCTTGGCCTCGCGGGCCTCGGACCTCTCGATCGTCTCGCGGGCACGCTCGCGGGGGACGACCACGACACCGTCGTCATCGGCGAGGATCACGTCGCCCGGGCGGATCACCTGGCCGTCGATGGCGATCGGCACGTTGACCGAGCCGCCCGTGGCCTTGACCGTGCCCTGCGAGGAGACCGCCCGGGACCAGGCGGCGAAGCCCATGTCGCGCAGCTCCTGGGTGTCGCGGATGCCGGTGTTGGTGACGACCCCGCGCACCCCGCGCTGCTTGAGAGCGGTCGCGAACAGCTCGCCGAACAGGCCGTCCGTGCACGGCGAGGTGGTGGTGACGACGAGGATGTCGCCCTCGCCGCACTGCTCGACGGCCGCGTGGATCATGAGGTTGTCGCCGGGCCAGCTGAGCACGGTGACAGCCGTGCCCGCGACGCGCACGCCCTGCTGGACGGGGCGAACGGCCGGGCCCAGCAGGCCGGTTCGGCCCATCGCCTCGCTGACGGTGGCCACGCCGTACTGCGCCAGCGCGTCGACGTCCTTCAGGCCCGCCTTCGGCGGGTTGGTGACGATCACGCCCATCACGCCAGCTCCTTCGCGATCTGCGGGTAGGGGCGCATGTACGCCTCGGCCATGGTCTTGTGGGCCAGACCCAGGTTCGGGCCCGCGTTGCGCTTGAGCTGGACGCCCCGGCGGACGGCGAGGTCGGTGTAGTAGTCCCACAGGTGCTGCTGGGCGCCGAGGCACTCCATGGCCTTGCGCTTGGTCTCCCAGACCTCGGTGATGTCGAGGAGCACCTCGGGCTTGAAGCCGCTCATCTCGGGCTGGTGGGGCTCGAAGTAGAAGACCGGCGGGGCGCCGATGATCTCGCCCTCGCCCGGGTAGCCGATGGCCTGCGCCAGGATCCGGGCCTCCAGGGCCATACGGTTGGCGGCCGGGTGGTCGCCGTTGTACGGGTCCTCGACCGGGTGGGTGAGCACGACGTCGGGCTGGACGGCCCGGTAGACCCCGACGAGCTTGTCGGTCAACTCGGCGGTGGCGACCAGCGGGTAGTCACCGGCGTCGAAGAAGCGCACCTCGGCGCCGAGGGTCGCGGCGGCGCGCTCGGCCTCGTCCCGGCGTATCGCCTTGATCTCGTCGAGTTTTCTGCCCTCGCGCCAGGCCTTGGCGGACTCCCCGCGTTCACCGAAGGTCAGACAGGCGATGGTGACCTTCTCGCCCCGGGAGGCGGCCAGGGCGATGGCTCCGCCCGCCCGCCACACGAAGTCCCCGGCATGCGCGGTGATCACCAGTGTCGAACGTGGACGGACGGGCGCGCCTGACTGCGTCATTACGGACATCTCCTTGAAGTGGACAGGTTCGCGCCCGCCTCGCGCGGCTCAGTCGCGCAGCGCCTCGATCACGCTGGTGAGGTGGGCGCGGACGGCCTTCTCGGCCGCCTGCGGGTCCCTGGCCCTGATCGCCTCGATCATCGCCAGATGCTCGCTCAGGGAGTGCTGCGGGCGTCCCGGCCGCAGCGCCAACTGGAACCGGTGACGCACCAGTTGAGCGTTCAGCCGCTCCAGCAGATCCACGGCGGTCCGCTGGCCCGAGAACTCCCGCACCCTGGCGTGCAGCTCCTGGTTGAGCTCGGAGTAGGTCATCGGCTCGCCGTCGGCCACGGCCTTGGTCATCGCCGTGCCCAGTTCGGTCAGCTCGGCGAGCTGCTCGTCACTGGCCAGGGTCGCCGCCTTGGCCGCGCACAGTCCTTCGAGGACCATGCGGCACTCGGTGATGGCGACCGCCTCCTCGACGGTCACCACCCGCACCCGGGAACCCCGGTTGCGGATCCGCTCGACGAGACCCTGGGCCTCCAGATCGATGAGTGCGGCCCGGATGCTGGCCCGTGTCACACCGAACTGCTCGGCGAGCTCGTTCTCCACCAGCCGCTGCGCCGGTGCCATCTCGCCGTGCAGGATCGCCTGCCGCAGCTGCGCGAGCGCATGCTGTTTGGCCTGCTCCCCGGTGCTCGGACGGGCTTCTTTCGGCATCGCTGCCCTCCCTGAGTGAGTGCCTGTCGAAGCTAAATCTAGCCAGACAAGATTGTCAACAATTTTGTCCGCCGTATCGCACACATGACTACGGCCGCGCACATCCATACGTGCGGGTCTCAGCCACCCCGATCCAGGTGAGCAGTTCCCCTACGGCCCGGGCGGCCGAGTGGGGATCGTCCCGCCACCAGGCCAGCCGCACGGCGATCGGCTCGGCGTCCCGCACCGGCCGGTAGACGACACCGGGCCGCGGATACCGGTGGGCGGTCGACTCCGCCGTCATCCCGACGCACCGCCCCGTGGGGATCACGGTGAGCCAGTCGTCCACGTCCTGTGTCTCCCGTACGGCGGGACGGTCCCCCTCGGGCCACAGCTGCCGGGTCGTGTTCCCGGTACGGCGGTCCACGAGCAGGGTTCTCGGTCTGTTGGCAGCGGTCTGCCGGGCCTCGTACATCCTGCTCAACCGCACGGTCGGCCGGCGGCTGCCCGGAGCGCAGGGGTCGGCGGCCGCGGCCGCGGTGTCCGCCCTGCTGTTCCTGCCGGTCGGGGTCCTGGTCGCCGTACGGCAGCCGCCGACGCTCACGGCAGCCGGGTGTGCCGTGGCCGCCGGGGTGCTGTCGTCGGCGGTGCCTTGTCCCGCCGACCTTTTCACTCTGCGGCGGGTGCCTGCGGCGACCTCCGGGCTGTTCATGAGCGTCGACCCCGTCCTGGCGGCCACGGTCGGGTGGGTCGCGCCCGGACAGCGCCTCGACTGGACGGAGTGGGCGGCGATGACGGCCGTCGTGCCGGCGAACGCGATCGGCATCCTCGCGTCGCGAGAAATCCGGGACGGTCCCGCGCGCGGGTGAGGTTTCGGGCGGACCCGGGCATGGCGGCCGGCGAGCGCGCTCTTGGTCCCCGCGCGCACGTCACGCAGGGCCGACGGCCGCCTGGATCACGGCGGCGGACTGTCCCTGCGAGCCTGTGTGTTCACCCCTGACGAGGCCTACCGTCGCCCGCCGGCGTCGGTCGCGGCAGGCCGTGCGGGCCGCCAGGACGAACAGGCCGAACCGGTCCCGGGTGAGGCGGGCCACGGCCTCGGCGCCGGTGTCCGCCGTGCCGACCCGGTGGCCGGCCAACCCCGAGGCGGTGGAGAGCAGTTCGGTCTCGCGGGGGGGCGCCGACGACGACCAGGACGTGCCGTCCGTTGCCGCGGGGCGGCGACCGGTACTCATCGACGACGTTCACGTACATGGCAGGACCGTTCACGGGGGGCTCGCGACAGAGACGCGGGCGGGGAGGTCGAGCGGGGTCTCGGTGTGGGCGACGAAGTCGTGGACCAGCCGCCGGAAGAGCGTGGCGAACCGTTCCAGTTCGTCGGGGGTCCAGTCGGCAAGGGCCAGTTCGACGCCCCGGCGGCTCGCGTCCCGAATGTGCTCCACCGCCGCGAGGCCCGCGTCCGTGAGTTGCACGAGCTGGGCCCTGCGGTCGTCCGGATCGGCGACCCGCACGACGTACCCGATCCGCTCCAGCTGCCGCAGCTGCCGGGTGACATGGGAGGCCTCCACGGACAGCCGGACCGCCAGCACCCCCGGGCGCACCGGGTCACTGGCCGCGATGTTCCGCAGGATCGCCACGGCGGCCCGGTCCAGGTCGAGCCCGGCCGCCGCCATCAGCCGCTCGTGCTGCCGGGTTCTCCCGGCCACATAGGTCATGCGGCTGAGGACGTACTCGATCTCGACCACGGTCGCCGACACGCCTGCCGCCGGCGCGGGATTCTGTGCGGACATGGCGCCATCCCTAGGGTAGTTGCCTAACTTAAGCAATATGCAATTGATTGCTTGACTTAAGTAACTCGCCTGTGCTTGCCTAAGTCAAGCAAGACGACCCGGACGGGTCCGCCTCGAGCGGAGCGGGCCCACGCGCCCGACCCGTGGGGACGGGGAACGGCGCGGTCTCCGGGCCCGGCGGGCGGACCGACTCCCCCCTGTCCGTCGCCGGGCCCGGCGACACGAACCCCTCAGCATCCCTCCAGAAAGTGAGACACCCCATGGCCACGATGAAGTCCGTCCACGCCGCGAAGGACAAGGTCGACGTGGTGGACGTCGAGCGGCCCGTGCCCGGCCCCAAGGACGCCCTCGTGCGGATCCGGGCCTGCGGGATCTGCGGCACGGACACCTTCTTCCTGCACCTGGGCGGCATGCCCTCCGGTGCGGACGGGGCGATGCGGGCCATCCCGCTCAGCCACGAGCCGGCCGGTGAGGTCGTCGAGGTGGGCGCCGAGGTCAGAGGTCTCGCGGTCGGCAACCGGGTCGTCGTCAACCCGCAGGGCGCGCCCACCGGCATCATCGGCTGCGGTGGCGAACTGGGCGGCATGGACGAGTACTTGCTCATCGAGAACGCCGAGGTCGGCAGGAGCGTCGCCGTCTTCCCCGATGACATGCCCTTCGACGTCGCCTCCCTCAACGAGCCGATGGCGGTCGCCCGGCACGCCGTCAACCGCTCCGAGGCGAAGCCCACGGACAAGGTGGTCGTGTTCGGCGCCGGACCGATCGGTCTGGGCGCCACGATCTGGCTGAAGCTGGGCGGGGTGGAACACGTGACCGTGGTCGACGTCATCCCCGAGCGCCTGGAGACCGCGCTGGCGGTCGGCGCCGACGCGGTCGTCGACTCCGCCACGGAGGACCTCACGGGGCGGCTGAAGGAGCTGCACGGCGAGGCCGCGAACGCGCACGGGCAGCCGCGGACCGGCACCGACGTCTACATCGACGCCGCGGGGGCGCCGGCGGTCTTCGACGCCGTGATCGCCAACGCCAAGTGGCACGCCAAGTTCGTCATGGTCGCCGTACAGAAGAAGGGCGAGGTGGATCTCGGCGGCATGCTGCGCAGTGAGTTGACGCTCGTCGCGTCGCAGGGGTATCCGACGGAGATCTTCGAGGTCACGGCGGAGCTGGTGGAGCACCGGGAGCGGTTCGCGAAGCTGATCAGTCACCGGGTGCCGTTCTCCGAGGTCGGCCGTGCGTTTGAGCTCGCGCTGACTCCCGGGGCCGCGGAGAAGGTCGTCGTCACCTTCGACGAAGTTTCACACCTCTGAAAAGTGCCCCACCGTGCCGTCCGGCGTCCGCGCCTTCGCCGTGGCCGCTCGCGCGGTTCCCGCGCCCCTTCAGGGCGTGGGGATGCACGGCATCGACAGGGACTCCCACCCCATGAGCGACAACCTCTTCCGCCGCCGTCCGCGCCTCGGCGACACGGCGCTCCCCCTCGGTCTCTTCGCCTGCTCCTTCCCCGGGAGCCTCGTCACCCTGCCGGGCAGCGGCCCCGCGGTCGCCTGGTGGCCCGGTGTCCTGCTGACCGGACTGGCGTGCGTCGCACTGCTGTGGCGCCGGAACCGTCCCCGTGCCACGACGGCCGTGGCCATGGCGTGCGCGACCGTCGTGTCCGCCTTCGGCTACGTCCTCACCGTCCTGCTGCTCGGCCCTCTCATGACCGCCCTCTACTACCTGGCCCTGCGCACGGACCGCAGGACCGCCAACACCTTCGCCCTCGCGAGCGTCGTCTGCCTGATCTCGGCGGCTCTCATGGCCGGACCCGGCGACGAACCACTGGTCCTCAAGCTGCTCGGGCCCGCCGCCTGGCTGCTGCTGCCCGTCGCCCTCGGCACCACGACCCGGCTTCGCGGCGCCTATCTGGAGGCCGTGCAAATCCGTGCCGAGCTCGCGGAACGCACCCGGGAGGAGGAGACAGGGCACCGGGTCACGGCCGAGCGCATGCGCATCGCCCGCGATCTGCACGACGTGGTGGCCCATCACCTTCTCCTGGCCAACATCCAGGCCGGCACGGTCAGTCGTTTGCTGCCCGCCCGGCCCGGCGAGGCCGGGAAGATCGCCGTCGAGCTGGCCACCACCACCTCGTCGGCACTGCGCGAACTCAAGGCCACCGTGGGCTTGTTGAGGAACGACGCCGACCGTACGACCGACTCCGGCAGGACATCGGAACGTACCCCCGGGCTCGCCGGGCTGCCCGAACTCGCCGCCTCCTTCCGGCACGCCGGGCTCACGGTCGCCGTCACCACCGAAGGAACGGTGAGGCTCCTCTCCGCCGGTACCGACCTGACGGCGTACCGCATCGTCCAGGAAGCCCTCACCAACGTCACCAAGCACGCGGCTGTCGACAGGGCGGAGGTACGGCTCGTCTACCGGGCCGACGTCCTCCTCGTGTCCGTCGTCAACGACGGCCCCGCGTACGCCGACTCCCCCTCCCCCGGCGGTGGTTACGGCCTGATCGGCATGCGTGAGCGGGCCCGTTCCGCGGGCGGGCGGATCCGTACGGGCCGTCTCGTCCAGGGCGGCTTCGAGGTCGTCGTCGAGTTGCCGTACCACCCGGACGGTCATGCGAAGGAAGCGGTCGTCTGAGCCGTGTTGTCCAGCCCACCCCAAGATTGAACTTGCTTAAGTCAATCAATTGCGATTCACTTGAGTGAGTCAAGCAACCCACAGGTTCCCGACCGGAGGCCCAGCCATGTCCGACGCCCTTGCCCAACCCGCCGAAGCGGGGTCGTCAACCCCGCCGAAGCCGAACGCCGTGGTGGCGGTCCTGGCCCTGGCCGGAATCGTCGTCTCGCTGATGCAGACCCTGGTCATCCCGATCGTTCCGGAGCTGCCCAAGCTCCTGCACGCGGAGCCCTCCGACACCGCCTGGGCGGTCACCGCCACCCTGCTCGCCGCGGCGGTGGCCACGCCGGTCGTGGGACGGCTCGGCGACATGTTCGGCAAGCGGCGGATGCTGCTGCTCAGCATCGTGCTGCTGGTGTCCGGTTCGGTGGTCTGCGGCCTCGCCCACTCCCTCGTCCCGATGATCGTCGGACGTGCCCTGCAGGGTCTGGCCGCGGCGGTCGTACCGCTGGGCATCAGCATCATGCGGGATGCGCTGCCGGCCGACCGGCTCGCCGGGTCCACCGCGCTGATGAGCGCCTCGCTCGGTGTCGGTGGCGCCCTGGGTCTGCCCTCCGCCGCGTTCATCGCCGACAACTGGAACTGGCACATCCTGTTCTGGGTCTCCGCCACTCTCGGTGTCGTCGCCTTCGTCCTCGTCCTGCTGATCGTGCCGGAGTCCAAGGTGCGCGCCGGGGGCCGGTTCGACCTGGTGGGTTCGCTGGGTCTGTCGGCCGGCCTGCTCTCGCTGCTACTGGCCGTCTCCAAGGGCGGTGACTGGGGCTGGACCAGCGGCACCACGCTCGGTCTCGGCACCGCCGCGGTCGTGATCCTGCTGGCCTGGGGCTGGTGGGAGCTGCGCAGCCCGCAGCCGCTGGTCGACCTGCGGACCACCGCCAAGCCGCAGGTGCTGTTCACCAACCTCGCCTCGATCGCCCTCGGCGTCTCGATGTTCGCGATGTCCCTGGTGCTCCCGCAGCTGCTCCAGCTGCCCGAGCAGACCGGCTACGGCCTCGGCAAGTCCATGCTGACCGTCGGCTTGGTGCTGGCCCCGCAGGGTCTGGTGATGATGGCGATGTCCGCGGTCTCCGCGGCCCTCACCAAGGCCAAGGGTCCCAAGATCACACTGTTGATCGGCACACTGATCGTGGCCGCGGGTTACGGGCTCAACATCGTCCTGATGTCCGAGGTCTGGCACCTCGTCCTGGTCTCCTGCATCATCGGCGCCGGCATCGGCTTCACCTACGGCGCGCTGCCCGCCCTGATCATGGGCGCCGTGGATCCCTCCCAGACGGGTGCCGCCAACAGCCTCAACACGCTGATGCGGTCCCTCGGCACCTCCTTCGCCAGCGCCATCGCCGGTGTGATCCTGGCCCAGATGACCACCGACTTCGGCGGCTACGCGCTGCCCTCGGAGAACGGCTTCAAGGTCGTCATGGTGATCGGGGCGGGGGCGGCGCTGCTCGCCTTCGCCGTAGCGACCTTCATCCCCCGCCAGCGGCACGCCACCCCGCAGCCCCCGTCCGACGGACCGACGAAGCCGACGGAGGTCGGCGCCAAGGCGTAACCCCGGGTTCTGTACCGGGCCGACCGGCCGTCGCTCCCTGGTGGGGGCGGCGGCCGCTCGGCGTCGACGGGGCCGCGCCCGATTGCAGGACGGCGACCACTCAGGCATTCGGAACGGAGGCCGCTCGGCCTTCGCGGAAGCAGCGGCCACTCGGCATTCGCGAGGGCCGCGGCCGCAGGCGGCCATGAGTTCTCGGAAGGGCGTCCCGCGATCGCCCCGGGCTCTTCGCCCTGCCGACCTGGCTGGTGTCACACCGCGCCACGCACGCATGGCATGGCATGGCAGGTCACTGCCGCAGGAACGCCGAGTGGTCGCCATTGCCGACCATCGGCCCGCCGGGGAGGGACCGAAGCCAGTACCCCGCGACCGCACGCGGCTGCGCATGCTCACCGTCCCCGCCACGCAGCCACCTACTGACGGACTCGGCCGACGCACCCACCTCTTACTTGATCACCGCGTTCGCCACCACGACCACCACCCCCAGCATCGCGTCCATCACACCGACGGTGATCGCGGCGAGCCATGAGCGTTGGGACCAGCGGGCCGTGACCAGGCCCAGGGTGAACAGGAGGGTGATGTTGAGGGCGAAGGCCGGGTACTCGACGCCGTTCGCCGGCCACCAGCCCCAGCCCGCGCCGGCCAGGACGACAGCCGTCGGCAGGACCGCCGCGACCAGGGGCCACTCGTCGGCGAGGGCGCGCAGGACGTCCCAGCGGCGGTGCGTGGCACGCTCGGCGATGTAGTGGGCGTAACCGTGGGCGAGGGCGGAGGCGAGGGCGGTGACCAGGAGCCACGCGGTGTCGTAGCGGCGGCTGTCCCGGGAGGTGTGCCCGTACTGGGTGAGCGCGGCGACCAGGGAGCAGGCCAGGACCGAACCGTAGACGCCGCCGAAGAGGACGGCCTCACGTGTGTCGTGCCGGTGCGGCCGGGACGCGGCATCCTCGGTGTCCACCATGCCTTCCACGATCACCCGGCCCGCGAGGTGCCGCCAGTTCGCGACGGGGTCTCCTCCCACCTGCGCCGACACTCCACACACTGTCGACGCACGGGCCGGGAACGGCCTCGCTAGGGTCGCAGCATGGACCACAGCTTCGTACTCCACATCCCCGACGCCGAGCTCGAATCCGAGCCTCTCGCACGGGAGCAGGTCCTCTCGGGGACACCCGAGGTGACCGGAAAGGTGGTCTGGGAGTCGGAGGACGGACGACAGATCCGCGGCATCTGGCAGATCACGCCCGGAGTCGTCACCGACACGGAGGCGGACGAGCTGTTCGTCGTGATCAGCGGGTCGGCGACCATCGAGGTCGAGGGCGGGCCGACGCTGAGGGTGGGGCCGGGCGACATGGCCGTACTGCGTGCGGGCGACCGTACGACGTGGACCGTGCACGAGACACTGCGGAAGGCGTACGCGATCAACCTGTGAGCGGACCCGCCGTCGTCCCCCGGATCTCCAGCACCGGCGCGGCGAGATCCGTGCGCCCCTCTCCCCCACGTCCCGCGAACCGGTCGAGCAGACACCGCGCGGCCCGGCGGCCGACCTCGTGGCTGGCGTTGTCGACGGTGGTGAGCCAGACGTGGCGGAGCCGGGCGATGCTCGTGTTGTCGTAGCCGACGACGGACAGGTCGCGCGGGACGCTCAGGCCGAGTTCCTCCGCGGCCGACACCACGCCGATCGCGGCGATGTCGTTGCAGGCGAAGACGGCCGTGGGCCGGTCGGGGCGGCTCAGCAGCCGGACCGTCGTGCGGTAGCCGCCCTCCTCGGTCATGTCGCTCGCCTCGACGACCGCCTCGTCCGCGAGGCCGTGCGCCCGCATCGTCGCCTCGAAGCTGTGCCGGCGCAGCTCGCCGACCGCCCCGTACCCCGCGATGTGCGCGACGCGGCGGTGGCCGAGGCCGATCAGGTGCTCGGTGACCAGACGGGCGCCGCGCTCGTCGTCGTTGGCGACGACGTCCACCCCCGGCAGCCTGGGCTCGCGCGCGCCCGCCACGACCACCGGGAGCCGCTCGGCCACCGCCCCGAGCGCGGCGGCGTCGGGCAGCGTGCCGACCACGATCAGGCCGTCCACCCCGAGGTCCAGGAAGGGACCGGCCGGATCCTGTCCGGTACGGCGGTTGAGACGGGCGTCGGCCAGGAGCATGCGCAGGCCGTTGTCGTGGAGCAGGGAGTTCAGACCGTCGAGCAGGTCCACGAACCAGGGGTTGCGCAGGTCGTTCAGGAGGACGCCGACCGTGCGGGTGCGCTGCTCGCTGAGGCTGCGGGCGGCGGCGTTCGGACGGTAGCCGAGCTCGCGCACGGCCCGCAGCACGGCCTCCCGCTTCTCCGGGCGCACCTGGTCGGAGCCCCGCAGCACGAGGGAGACCAGCGACTTCGAGACACCGGCCCGGTCGGCCACATCACGGATCGTCGGCGGTCTCATGGCATGGACCGTTCCATGGTGCGGTGCCGCCTGTCAAAGGGTTGACAGCGAGGGAAGACGGCACCCAAGGTGACCGGGACAGCTAATGGACCGGTCCAAAAAGGTGGCTCCCCCATGGTCGATACGCTCGGTGTCGCCGTCGTCGGATTCGGCTGGATGGGGCGGGTGCACACCCAGGCCTACGCCCGTGTCCCGCACCACTACCCCGGGCTCCCGCTGCGCGCCGAGCTCGTGACCGTCGCCGAGGACGTGCCGGGGCGGGCCGAGGAGGCGGCCGCGCAGTTCGGGTTCGCCTCGGCGACCCGCGACTGGCGCGAGGTCGCCGCGGATCCGCGCGTCCAGGCCGTCAGCATCACCGCGCCCAACTTCCTGCACCGCGAGATCGGCGTCGCGATGGCCGAGGCCGGCAAACACATCTGGATCGAGAAGCCGGTCGGCCTCACCGCCGAGGACGCCCGTGCGGTGGCCGACGCGGCGGCCAGGGCCGGCGTGCAGAGCGCGGTCGGCTTCAACTACCGCAACGCGCCCGCCGTCGAGACCGCCCGCGCGCTGATCGCCTCCGGGGAGATCGGCACGGTCACCCATGTCCGGGTCCGGCTCTTCAGCGACTACGCGGCCCACCCTCAGGGCGCCCTGACCTGGCGTTACGAGCGTGAACGCGGCGGCAGCGGAGTGCTCGGAGACCTCGCCTCGCACGGCGCCGACCTGGCCCGCTTCCTGCTCGGCGACATCGCTTCCCTCACGGCCGACACCGCGATCTTCGTGCCCGAGCGCGCCCGCCCCACCGGAGCCACCGCCGGGCACACCCTGGCGACCGGAGAGCTCGGGCCCGTCGAGAACGAGGACTACGTCAACTGCCTGCTGCGCTTCGCCTCCGGTGCCCGTGGCGTCCTGGAGGCCTGCCGGGTCTCGGTCGGCGAGCAGAACAACTACGGCTTCGAGGTCCACGGTACGAAGGGCGCGGTGTTCTGGGACTTCCGCCGCATGGGTGAGCTGGGCATCAGCCGCGGCACCGGCTACCAGGACCAGGCCGTCAGCACGGTGTATGTCGGCCCGGGCGACGGCGAGTTCGGCGCCTTCCAGCCGGGCGCGGCCAACGCCATGGGCTACGACGACCTCAAGGTCGTGGAGGCGTACCGCTTCCTGCGTTCGGTCGCCGAGGGCACGTCGTACGGGGCCACTGTGGAGGACGCCGTGCACAGCGCCGTCGTACTGGATGCCATGTCGCGGTCCGCGGAAAGCGGTGCGTGGGTGGAGGTGTCGGCATGACGGTGCGGGTGGGGGTGATCGGGGCCGGGGTGATGGGTGCCGATCATGTGCGGCTGCTGCACGGGTTCGTACCGTCGGCCGAGGCCGTGGCGGTGGCGGATGTCGACGGGACGCGAGCGAGGGCCGTCGCGTCCGGCGTGCCGGGGCGCTCGTCAGCCCCGACGCGTGGGCGCTGATCGCCGATTCCCGCGTGGACGCCGTCGTGGTCGCCTCCCACGACTCCACCCACGCCGAGCTGACCGTGGCCGCCGTGCGGGCCGGGAAGCCGGTGCTGTACGAGAAGCCGCTGGTGTCGACGGTCGCCGAGTGCGTCGAGGTCGTACGTGAGGACGACAAGGCGGGCGGCGGGCGCGTGTCGGTGGGGTTCATGCGGCGGTTCGACCCGGCGTACGTCGCGTTGAAGGCCGCGCCGGGAGAGGGCCGGTGCGGTCGGCCCGGGGTGGTGCACGGTGTGAGCCGGAGTGTGACCTCGGCACCGGGCGCGGTCGGAAGACAGTGCGGGATCGTCATCCCCGACGAACAGCCGGACCGGACCCGCGGCCGGACGGCGACCTAGTACGGCATGTTGTACGGCGTCACCACCTGTATCGCCGAAGGCGTCGTCGGCCCCGCCGGCGGCAACGCCCCGTGCGCCCGCATCACGATGTGGCACGCCTCCCGCATGTCCTGCCGCAGGTCGTGATGGAGGACTGCCGACAGGCGGTGTTCTCGCAGCAGCCGGTCGTTGTCGTGGTCCAGGTCGTGGGCCACGAACACCGCGCACTCCCTGCCCAGGTCCTCGAAGGCCCTGAGCGTGGCGATGTTGCCGCCGCCGATGGAGTAGACCGCCCGGATCTCCGGATCCCGCTCCAGAGCGGCCCGGACGAGGTCGTACTGCGTGGCGTCCAGGCCCTGTCCCTCGGCGATCTCCACCACCGCGCGTTCCGGGTGGCGGGTGCGCATCACGCTGCGGAACCCCATCTCACGCTCCTCCTCGTTGCGGAAGAAACCGCTGCTGAGACTGGTGAGGACGTTGCCGGGGCGGTCGCCGAGCCACTGGCCCATGAGGTAGGCGGCGGTCGCTCCCGCCGCCCGGTTGTCGATGCCCACGTAGGCGAGGCGGGCTGTGGATGGCAGGTCGGTGACCAGGGTGACCACGGGGATGCCCGCCTCCGCGAGCCGGCCGACCGCGGCCGTGACCTCGGGGACGTCGGGAGCCTTGAGGATCACGCCCTGGGAGCCACGACGGGCTATCCGGTCGAGGGTCTTCGTCAGCTCCGCCACCGGCCCGGTCTCACGGAAGTGGAAGCGGGAGCGCAGGACCGCGGGGTGCAGCGCGGGCAGCTCGGCCTCCAGGGCGGCACGCACGGCCGTCGAGAAGCGCTCCGGCGTCTGCATCACTATGTCGATCATGAAGGTGCGGCCGACCAGCCGGACCTGGGTGCGCTGCCGGTCCAGGTCGGTGATCGCCTGGCGGACCTCGCGGGCGGTGTTCTCCCGGACCCCTCCCCTGCCGTTCAGGACCCGGTCGACGGTGGCCTCGCTCAGCCCCGCCTGACGTGCGATCTCCCGGATCGGATAGGGGTGGCCCACGCGTGTGCTCCTTGAGGGGTTTTTGATGGTTGCCTGCTGGTTGTTCGACGGCTTTGTCATGACAAGAATGACAGCGCTGAGTCGCCCCTGTCACCGAGAGGACGCCGATGTCCTTCACCGCCGTACACCGCCGTGCCTGGCTGTCCGAGCAGGACTGCGACCTCGACTCGTTCCGCGCGCTCGTCGAGCGAACGGCCGACCCCGCCGACTACCCGCACGCCGCCGCCGTAGAGCGGAACGTCCTGCTGTACGACGCCGAGCGCGTCCGCGGTGCCAAGGACCGCCGGGAAGTGCAGGAGGAGCTGGTGCGGGCCCTGACCGACGGGCCCGGGGTCGTGGTCTTCCAGGGGGCGTTCCCCGATCACGCGGTCGTCGACCGGTTCACGGAGGTCTTCGACTCGCTGATCCGCGAGCAGTACGCGGCGGGCACGACCGCGGGCGACCACTTCGCGAAGCCCGGTGCCAACGAGCGGGTGTGGAACGCGCTGGAGAAGGCGGCCCTCTACGACCCCTCGGCGTTCGCCGACTACTACGCCAACCCGGTCCTCGCCCTGGTGTCCGAGGCGTGGCTCGGCCCCGGTTACCAGGTCACCTCCCAGGTCAACGTGGTCAACCCGGGCGGCCTCGCGCAGACCGTGCACCGCGACTACCACCTCGGCTTCCTCTCCGACGAGGTCGCCGCGGCCTATCCGGCGCACGTACACCGCCTCTCCCCCGTGCTCACGCTCCAGGGCGCCGTCGCGCACTGCGACATGCCGGTGGAGTCGGGGCCGACGCTGTACCTGCCGTTCTCGCAGATGTTCGAGCCCGGGTATCTGGCATGGCGGCGGCCGGAGTTCCAGGCGTACTTCAAGGAACACCACGTCCAGCTGCCGCTCGCGAAGGGCGACGCCGTCTTCTTCAACCCGGCGCTGTTCCACGCGGCCGGGACCAACCGCACCACCGACGTGCGGCGCATGGTCAACCTCCTGCAGGTGTCCTCGGCCTTCGGGCGTGCCATGGAGACCGTGGACCGGGAGGCGGTGTCGAACGCCGTCTACCCGGCGCTGCTGCGCCGCAAGGCGGACGGCGCCGACGCCGAGTGGCTGGACAACGTGATCGCCGCGAGCGCCGAGGGCTATCCCTTCCCCACCAATCTCGACAGCGACCCACCGGTCGACGGACTCGCCCCGCCCTCCCAGGCGGACCTCGTACGACGGGCGCTCGCCGAGGGCTGGACCCCACGGACCCTCAGGGACGAGCTGCGCGCGGGCGCCGACCGGCGTACGAGCTGAATCAGCGGCGCACAAGCTGAAAGGTACTGGCACATTCATGGGACTTCTCGACGACAAGGTCGTCCTCGTCAACGGCGGCAGCCAGGGCGTCGGTGCCGCCATCGCCCGGGCCGCCGTCCGCGAGGGCGCGGTCGTGGCCGTGACCGGCCGCCGCCCCGAGCCCGGTGCGGCGCTGGTGGCGGAGCTGGAGGCGGCCGGCGGCAAGGCGCTGTTCGTCCGCGCCGACCTCGCCGACGCCGAGCAGGCCAGGGCGTCCGTCACCCGGGTCGTCGAGGCGTACGGCCGTGTCGACTGCCTGGTGAACTCCGCCGGGCTCACCTCCCGGGGCACGCTCCTCGACACCACGCCCGAGCTGTTCGACCAGCACATCGCGATCAACCTCAAGGCGCCCTTCTTCGCCATGCAGGCGGCGGTGGCGGACATGGTCGGCCGCAAGGCGCCCGGCACGGTCGTCAACATCATCACCTCCTCGGCGCACGGCGGGCAGCCGTTCCTCGCGCCCTACGTCGCCGCGAAGGCGGGCCTGATCGGCCTCACCCGCAACGCCGCGCACGCCCACCGCTGGGACCGGGTCCGGATCAACGGCCTCAACATCGGCTGGACGGCGACCGAGGGCGAGGACGCCACCCAGAAGACCTTCCACGGCGCCGGCGACGACTGGCGTGAGGAGGCCGCCGCCAAGCTCCCGATGGGCAAGCTCGGCCAGCCCGACGAGATCGCCGACTTCGTGGTCCTCCTGCTGTCCGACCGGTCGGGCGTGGTGACCGGTTCGGTGATCGACTGGGACCAGAACGTCCTCGGCGGCCTCGACTGACCCCTCCCGCTCGAGAAACACCGCTCGCCCGAAACACTCTCAAGGAGCTGCACCCTCATGCGCATCGGAATCCTCGGCCTCGGCCGCATCGGCGCCTTCCACGCCGAGACCCTCTCCGGACTCGACGCCGTCGAGTCACTCGTGCTCACCGACCCCTTCGCGGAGGCCGCCAAGTCCGCCGCGGAGCGGTTCGGCGGCGAGGTCGTGGACTCGCCGGAGGCCCTGCTGGCCGCCGGCGTGGACGGCATCGTGGTCGCGGCGGCGACGGACGCCCACCCCAAGCTGATCCTGGCCGGCGTGGAGGCCGGCATCCCCGTCTTCTGCGAGAAGCCCGTCGCCAAGCACATGAGCGAGGGCGTCGAGGTCCTCAGGGCCGTCGACGGCAGCGACGTGCCGATCCAGATCGGCTACAACCGCCGTTTCGACGCCGGTTTCGTCAACGCCCGGGCCGCCGTGCAGAGCGGCGAGCTGGGCAAGCTGCACACCGTGCGCTCGACCACGCTGGACCCGGCCCCGCCGCCGGCCGCGTACGTCGCCGCCTCCGGGGGCATCTTCCGGGACTGCTCGGTGCACGACTTCGACATCATCCGCTGGGTGACCGGCCGCGAGGTCGTCGAGGTGTACGCCGTCGGCGGCAACCGGGGCGCCGAGTACATCAAGGAGGCGGGCGACGCCGACACCACCGGCGCGATCCTCACCCTCGACGACGGCACGATCGCGGTGGTCTCCAACTCCCGCCACAACGCGCGTGGTTATGACGTCCGCATGGAGATCCACGGCTTCACGGACTCCATCGCCGTCGGCCTGGAGGACAAGCTCCCGCTGCGCTCGGTCGAGCCCGGCGTGACCTTCCCCGCGGGCACCCCGCACGACTTCTTCATGGACCGCTTCACGGCCGCCTACCGCGCCGAACTCACCGCGTTCACCGAGGTCGTGGCCGGCACCCGGCCCTCGCCGTGCACGGTCGCGGACGCCCTGGAGGCGGGCTGGATCGCCGAGGCGTGCACGCTGTCGCTGCACGAGCACCGCCCGGTGACGATCGCCGAGGTCCGCTCCGCCTGAGCCGCACGCGAACACTCCGGTCCCGGCGCCCGTCTGCCGCGAGCCGTGACCGTCGTGGGCGCCGGACCGAGCGGCCTGGTCCTGGCACACGCCCAGGACCTCGCGCGCCATCACTGCCCGCCCGCGCGGCGCACACTGATCCGGCAGGACCCCGTCCTGCCGTCGTCGAGGAGGAACCGCGGACATGAGCGAACCGCTGCGCATCGGAGTACTGGGAGCCGCGCGGATCAGCGGCGCCTCACTGATCGGCCCGGCCCGGGCGACCGGTCACCGGGTCGTCGCGGTGGCCGCGCGGGACCGGTCCCGCGCCGAGGCCTACGCGGCCGAGCACGGTGTGGAGCGGGTGGCGGGGTCGTACACCGAGCTGATCGCCGACCCCGAGGTCGAGGTCGTCTACAACCCGCTCGCCAACGGTCTGCACGGGCCGTGGAACCTCGCGGCGCTCGCCGCGGGCAAGCACGTCCTGAGCGAGAAGCCGTCGGCGAGCAACGCCGAGGAGGCCGCGGAGGTGCGGGAGGCGGCCGCGAAGGCCGGCACGGTCTTCATGGAGGCCTTCCACTACCTCTTCCACCCGGTCACCCGGCGGCTCCACGAAGTCCTCGCGAGCGGTGAGATCGGCGAGTTGCGGCACGTGGAGGCCATGGTCGCGATCCAGGCGCCGGCGGACACCGACCCGCGCTGGTCGCTGCCGCTGGCCGGCGGCGCGGTGATGGACCTCGGCTGCTACAGCCTGCACGCCCTGCGCATGCTGGCCCCGTGGGCGGGCGGCGCACCGCGGCTGGTCTCCGCGCGGGGCGGGCAGCGGGCGGGGGCGCCCGGCGTCGACGAGTGGCTCGACGCCGACCTGGCGTTCCCCGGGGGCGCGACCGGGTCGGCGCGCTGCCACATGGCGTACGACGGGCTGGAGATGAGCTGCCGGATCATCGGTTCGCGGGGCGAGGTCCTCGCGCCGAACTTCGTGCTGCCGCACCGGGACGACCGGGTCGTGGTGCGCACCGGAGACGGCGAGCGCACCGAGCGGCTCGGTACGCGATCGTCGTACACCTACCAGTTGGAGGCGTTCGCTGAGCGGGTGCGCGGGGGCGCCCCGCTGCCGCTGGACGCGGACGACGCGGTGGCGACCATGACGCTGATCGACGCCGCCTACCGGGCGGCCGGGTTCGAGCCGCGGCCACGCGTGTCCTAGCTGTCGCGCAGCTCGGCCAGTTCACGCCGGGTGATCGACTCCTTGTCGGTCTGGCCCAGTTCACCGAGTACATCGGCCAGGCAGTCCAGCGCCGAGGTCAGCTCGCCCGCGCCGTGCGGCTTGCGGGCCTCGGCCACCGCCGCCACGGCACAGGCGCGGGCCTCGGCCGGGTCCCCGGTGGCGGTGTGGCAGCGGGCGAGATCGACCAGGAGCCGTACCCGCAACGGCAGAACGATCTCGGGGACGGCCCACGCGAGGGGCCCCCGCAGCGCCTCCCGGGCCTCGGGGCCCACGCCCAGCGCGTCCCCGTATCGCCCCAACGCCCTCAGCACACCGACCAGTTCGGCGAGCACCTGCGGACGCACCAGCTCGACGTGCGCCAGCTCCCGGAGCGACATGGCGGCGAGGAGCGCGGCACACTCCTCGTAGACGGCCACGGACTCCTCGCTGCGGCCGACCGCGGCGAGCAGCATCCCGTATGTCCGCAGCGCGCCGGGCAGGCTGCCGAGCGCCCGGGCCCTGCGGTGGGGGGCGGACAGGTGGCGGTACGCCTCCACGCACGCCTGTGCCACCGACACGGCCTCCTCGGTCCGGCCGACGCCGGCGAGCGCCTGCGCCCGCACGTCCCCGACGAAGGCGGCCAGCGCCCAGGGCGCCTCGCCCGGTACGGCGGTCGCTGCCGTGCACGCCTCCTCGAAGCGGCCGGACAGCAGCAACGCGTGGGCACGCAGCGCCAGGGCACGGCTCAGCCCCTCCGTGTCGGCCGTCCCGCGGTAGACCTCGACCGCCTCCTCGGCCCAGGCCAGCCGTCGCGCGGGCGACGGCGGCGGCAGCCCCGCCCAGGAAGGGGTGACGCAGTACGACAGCGCGGCCCCCAGCAGCGGTCCGCCCTTCTCCGGCGCCCATTTGGCCGCCGCGCGCGGCAACGGCAGCAGTATCCGTACGAGTCCCATGCGCACCCCCTCGCCGCCCCGCCGAGGACAGCCGCGCCATGGTCGCACAGGGGGTCACACCGATGCCGCGATTCACCGGGTCCGTAGCGAGCACGGGGGAACTTCACCGAACTCCCCCTGTACGGCGCGAAGTCAGCCGTACAGGGCGGGCCGTTCCACGAGTTCCACGGTCGTCCGGCCGCCCTCGTTCAGCGACCTCACGCCCGCCTCGCACACCGCGGCCGCCGCGTAGCCGTCCCACACGCTGGGGCCGGTGACCTCGCCGCGGCGGGTGGCGTCGACCCAGGCCTGGACCTCACGGTCGTAGGCGTCGGCGAAGCGTTCGACGAAGTCCTGGGCGATGGTGCCGCCCCAGCGTCCTGCCATGTTGGTGACCATGGCGTGGCCGTCGCCGATGCGGGCGGTGCCGCGTTCGCAGACCGCCTCGGCCTGGACCTGGTAGCCGAAGCCGCAGTTGACGAAGATCTCGACGTCGGCGAGAGCGCCGCCGTCGGTCTCGAAGACGACGAACTGCGGGTCCTGGAGGTCGTCGGGGGCGTTCACGGACGGCGTCGGGCGCAGCACCGTGACCGCGGTGATCTCGTGCCCGAGCAGCCAGCGGGTCACGTCGGTCTCATGGGCCACGGAGTCGCTGATCAGCATGGAGCTGGTGAAGAAGGGCGGGCTCGCGGCGTTGCGGTGCCGGTTGTGCAGCATCAGCGGCCGCCCCAACTGGCCCGTCTCCAGCAGTGACTTGAGCTTCATGTACTCGGTGTCGTAGCGCCGCATGAAGCCGACCTGGGCCCGTCTGCGGCCCAGTCGTTGCTCGGCCTCCACGACCCGCAGCGCGGAGGCCGCGTCGGGGGTGAGCGGCTTCTCGCACAGCACCGGCAGATCGTGCTCGAAGGCCTGGAGGAGGGCCGCCTCGTGGGCGGGGCCCGGCGAGGCGATCAGGACGGCGTCGACATCGGCCGCCGCCATCGCGGAGGCCGGGTCGGTGTGGGCGGTGCAGCCGTCGACGCGGGCGGCGATCTGCTTGGCGCGTTCCGTGTCGACGTCCACGACGGCACTCACCCGGGCGCCGCTGACGACCTCATGGATACGGCGGACGTGGTCGGCGCCCATCTTGCCGGTGCCGATGACGGCGACGCCCAGGGTGGCTCGCTCGGTCATGGTCATCCCTTCAGGCGCCGCAGGACCTCAGGAACTTACGGGTGCGCACCGCGATCGGCAGCGGCTTGTCCGGCTCGCACGGGTACATGTCCTGCTCGACGATGGCGAACAGCTCCACGCCGAGCTTCTGCGCTGCCACCAGGACGGGCTCCAACTCGGGTACACCGGACGGCGGTTCGCACATCACTCCGCGCTGGACGGCCGGGCCGAACGGCACCTCGTTCGTGACGACGTCCGCGAGGATCTCCGGGTCGACCTGCTTGAGGTGGAGATAGCCGATGCGCTCGCCGTAGGTCTCGATGAGCTTGACGCTGTCGCCGCCGCAGTAGGCGTAGTGCCCGGTGTCCAGGCAGAGGTTGACGAGTTCGGAGTCCGTCGAGTCCAGGAAGTGCTCGACGTGGTCCTCGGTGTCGAGGTGGGTGTCGGCGTGCGGGTGGACGACGATGTCCAGGCCGTACGCCTCCTTCACCTCGTGGCCGAGCCGTTCCATGCCCTTGGTCAGGTGTGCCCACTGCTCGTGGGTCAGCTCCGGTGGCTCGAGGATCTCGGCGGTCTTGTCGTCGCGCCAGAAGGACGGGATGACGACGAGATGCCCGGCCCCCATGGCCTGGGTGAGCGCGGCGACCTGGCTGACGTGCTCCCAGGTCGACTCCCAGACCGAGGGGCCGCGGTGCAGCCCGGTGAAGACCGTGCCCGCCGAGACCCTGAGGTCGCGCCGGGCGATCTCGTCGGTCAGCCGGGCCGGGTCGGTCGGCAGATAGCCGTACGGCCCCAGCTCGATCCAGGAGTAGCCCGCCTCGGCGACCTCGTCCAGGAAGCGTTCCCACGGCACCTGCACCGGGTCGTCGGGGAACCAGACGCCCCAGGAGTCCGGGGCCGAGCCGACGCGGATACGGTCGAGTGGGGCCGCCATCTCAGGACTTCCCCTCGCCGGTGGCGGCCACGGGTGCGGTGAGGTCCTGCTCCTCGGGGAGTGCTTCGGTGTCGACGCCGCGGACCTGGCTCAACTCGTGCTTGAGGGCGGCGAGTTCGGCGCCACCGGCCATGTGGTTGGTCAGCTCCTCCAGGGTGATCTGATCGCGGGAGGCGGACAGTTCCATGGTGCCCAGGCGCAGCACGCTGAAGTGGTCGCCGACCATGTAGGCGTGGTGCGGGTTGTGGGTGATGAAGATGACCCCGAGACCCCGGTCCCGCGCCGCGGCCACGTACTTGAGCACCACACCGGACTGCTTCACACCCAGCGCGGCGGTGGGCTCGTCCAGGATCAGGACGCGGGCGCCGAAGTACACGGCGCGGGCGATGGCCACGCACTGGCGCTGGCCGCCGGAGAGGGTGCCGATGGGCTGTTCGAGGTCGTCCAGGATGATGCCCATCTGGCGCAGCTCGTGGTCGGCGGTCTGTTTCATCCTCTCGATGTCGAGGCGACGCACGGGCCAGGGGCCCTTGGTCATCTCGGAGCCGAGGAAGAAGTTGCGCCATACCGGCATCAGGGGGACCACGGCGAGGTCCTGGTAGACGGTGGCGATGCCCTTGTCGAGGGCCTCGCGCGGGGTGGAGAAGCGCACCGGGGTGTTGTCGACGAGGAACTCGCCCTCGGTGTGCTGGTGCAGGCCGGAGATGATTTTGATGAGGGTGGACTTGCCGGCGCCGTTGTCGCCCAGCACACAGGTGACCTGGCTGGGGTGCACCTTCAGGCTGACTCCGTGCAGGGCGCGGACGTTGCCGTACGCCTTGCCGGCGTTGCGCAGTTCGACGATCACTCCGTCCGCGCCCGAGGTGTCGGGGGCGTCGGCGAGAATCGCGCCGTGCGTGCCGGTCTCTTCAGTGGTCATAGCGCAGTTACCTCCGGGTCGCGGTGCGGCTGACCCACAGATTGATCAGGACGGCGCCGAGCAGCATCACGCCGAGGAAGGCCTTGAACCAGTCCGGGTTCCAGTTGGCGTAGACGATGCCCTGCTGGACCATGCCGAACATGAACGCGCCGAAGACCGGACCGATCGCCGAGCCCGCGCCGCCGGTCAGCAGACAGCCGCCGATGACCGCCGCGGAGATGTAGATCAGTTCCTGGCCGACGCCCTCGCCGGACTGCACGGTGTTGAAGGAGAACAGGTTGTGCATGCCGACGAACCAGGCGGCGAAGCCGACCAGCATGAACAGGCTGATCTTCGTGAAGGTGACCGGCACGCCCACCGCCCGGGCGGAGTCCTTGTTGCCGCCCACCGCGAAGGTCCAGTTGCCGTACCGGGTGCGCAGCAGCACCCAGGTGGCGATCGCGGCGAACACCAGCCAGTACACAATCGTGATCTTGACCTGGACGCCGCCGACCTCGAAAGAACTCGCGAAGACCTTCTTGGCCTGGTCGAAGCCGTCCATGGTGCTGATGTCGTCGGTGGCCACATTGCCGGTCACCAACTTGGTCACGGCCAGGTTGACGCCCTGAAGGATCAAGAACGTGCCGAGCGTGATCAGGAAGCTGGGCAGGCCGGTCCTGACCACCAGCCAGCCGTTGAGGAACCCGATCGCCAGCGACACCAGCAGCGCCACCACGACGCCCGCCCACACGTTCAACGTCAGCTGGAAGGCGAACATGCTCGCGGTCAGCGCCGACGTGATCACCGCGACACCCGCCGACAGGTCGAACTCCCCGCCGATCATCAGCAGCGCCACCGGCAACGCCATGATCCCGATCGTCGACGACTGGTACAGGATGTTCGCCATCGAACTGCCGTCCCGCACCGGCGGAGCGGCGATCAGGAAGAACACCCACACCGCCACCGCACCCAGGAACACACCGACCTCGGGACGCGCCAACACGCGCAGCGCGAGCGGTCGTTCCGCGGTCCGGCCGTCCTTCACCTTGCCCGGGCCGGAGGCCGGCGGTGACGACACCGCCGGCTCGGCATGCTGGGTCATACCCATCACCTGGTGCCCTTCGCGGCGAACGCGGCCACCGCGTCGACGTTGGACTTGTCGACGAAGGCCGGGCCGGTCAGCACCGGCTGCTCGCCACCGCCCATGTAGTTGCCGTTGTTCTTGTAGAGCCACAGCGAGTCGATCGCCAGGTAGCCCTGGAGGTAGGGCTGCTGGTCGACGGCGAACTCGATGGTGCCCTTGCTGATGGCGCCCGTCAGGTCCTTGTTGAGGTCGAACGTGGCGATCTTGGCCTTGCTGCCCGCGTCGGACGCCGACTGCACCGCGGTCAGCGCGAAGGGCGCACCGAGCGTGACGACGTAGTCGATGGACTTGTCCTGCGTGAGCTTGGCAGTGATCGTCGACTTCACGGACGGCATGTCGGTGCCGTTGACGTTCAGCGTCTGCAGCTTGCCGGTGAAGGTCTTCTTCACACCGTCGCAGCGCTGGGTCAGGCCGATGTTGCCCTGCTCCTGGATGACACAGACGGCGTTCTTGGCGCCGGCCTCGTTCAGCCGCTTGCCGAGTGCCTCGCCGGCCACGGACTCGTCCTGGCCGAAGAACTCCATCAGGCCGAGCTTCTGCCAGTCGCTGACACCGGAGTTGAGGCCGACGACGGGTATGCCGGCCTTCTTCGCCTTGGCCACGACGTCCTTGAGGGCGTCCGGCTTGGCAAGGGTGATCGCGATGCCGTCGACCTTCTTGTCGATGGCGTTCTGGACCAGGGTGGCCTGGTTGGCCGCGCTCGGGTCGGCCGAGTAGACCAGGTCGACGTTGTCCTTGGCGGCGGCGGCCTGGGCGCCCTTGCGGACGATGTCCCAGAAGGTGTCGCCGGGCGACTGGTGCGTCACCAGCGCGATGGTCATCCGGGGGGTGGTGGCCTTGCCCGCGGAGGCGCCGTCCGCGCTCTCCTCGGACTTCTTGCCGCCCGAGCTGCTGGAGCAGCCGGCGAGCGTCAGGGCCGCGGCCGCAGCCAGGGCCACGGCGGGAGCGAATCTCCGCGAACGGGAGAGAGAAGAGCGGTCCATCTTTCCTTGCACCTCACTGTGCGACGGGGAGAACGTCGGGAAGGGGGTGGGATTCATGGCCCGGGACCTCGGGAGTTCCGGGTCTGGTGCCGCGACATCACGGCGGTTGCGTTGGGACGGAATCCAATCCCCGAGCGCGCCCGCTGTCAATACTTTGTTAAGACATCATTTCACAAGCAGGTCCGAATGTAAGTACAAACTATTGACAGCGTCACCCTTCGAGTCCTACACCTGGGGAAGCAACGGGCCTGTAGGGCCCGTACGTCCCCAGGTCGGATCGAGGAGCGTCGCGCATGGTCGAGCCAGTCCAGCAGTTCGACGTGATCAGTATGGGCCGTATCGGAGTTGATCTCTACCCGCAGCAGTCAGGGGTCCCTCTGGCGCAGGTCAAGACCTTCGGCAAGTTCCTCGGAGGATCGGCCGCCAACGTCGCGGTCGCCGCGTCCCGGCTCGGCTGCTCCACCGCGGTCATCACCCGTACCGGAGGGGACCCCTTCGGCACGTACCTCCACCAGACCCTCACGGAGTTCGGCGTCGACAACCGCTGGGTGACTCCTGTGGCGGCCTACCCGACCCCGGTCACCTTCTGCGAGATCTTCCCGCCGGACGACTTCCCGCTGTACTTCTACCGCCGCCCCAAGGCTCCCGACCTGGAGATACACACCGACGAGCTCGACTACTTCGCCATCCGCGCGGCCCGGATCTTCTGGATCACCGGCACGGGTCTGAGCGAGGAGCCGAGCCGCTCGGCCACGCTCGCCGCCCTGAAGTGCCGCGACAGGGCGGGCGCCACGGTCTTCGACCTCGACTGGCGGCCCGACCTGTGGAGTGACACGGCCTGGGCGGACCCCGAAGAAGCCCGCCCGTACTACGCCGAGGCCCTGCGGCACGCGACCGTCGCGGTCGGCAACCTCGACGAGTGCGAGATCGCCACCGGGGAGCGTGAACCCCGGGCGTGCGCCGAGGCCCTGCTGGCGGCCGGTGTGGAGCTCGCCGTGGTGAAGCAGGGCCCGAAGGGCGTCCTCGCCGTGCACCGCGACGGCACCACGGCCGAGGTCCCGCCGGTCCCGGTCGAGGTCGTCAACGGCCTCGGCGCCGGCGACGCGTTCGGCGGCTCGCTGTGCCACGGGCTGCTGTCCGGCTGGGAGCTGGAGCGGACCGTCCGGTACGCCAACGCGGCCGGCGCGCATGTCGCCGCCCGCCTCGCCTGCTCCTCCGCGATGCCGACGCAGGCCGAGATCGACAGTCTCCTGAACGGCGTCGCGCCGTGACCGGCCCGCCCGACGGCGGCTTGGCGTACGGGCCACGATATTGCCGTACGACAGTCCCAGCACCCGGCGGCGGGCGGTTCCGGGCTCCCGCCCGTGGCCGTGCCCAGCCACTCCCCGTACCACCTCGACGTCGCCGCGGGCCCGGCTGATCCGCGCCCACCCGGACCAGCCCGCCGACCCCCGCCTCCCCTCTACACGGCACCGGAGAAGTCCTGATGAGCAGCACCACCCGCCTGACCGTCGCGCAAGCCCTCGTGCGGTTCCTCTCCGTCCAGTACACGGAGCGGGACGGCGTACGGCACCGGCTGATCGCCGGGACCTGGGGCATCTTCGGCCACGGCAACGTGGCCGGCATCGGGCAGGCCCTCCTGGAGGCGGGTGAGGACGCGATGCCGTTCCACCAGGGCCGCAACGAGCAGGCGATGGTCCACGCGGCCGTGGGCCACGCCCGTCAGCTGAACCGCCTGTCGGCCCAGGCGGTCACGACGTCGATCGGCCCGGGCGCCACGAACCTGGTCACCGGCGCGGCCCTGGCGACGATCAACCGCCTCCCGGTCCTGCTCCTGCCCGGCGACTACTTCGCCACCCGCGCCGCCGACCCGCTCCTGCAGCAGCTGGAGCATCCGACGGAGGCGGACGTGTCGGTGAACGACACCCTGCGCCCGGTGTCCCGCTACTTCGACCGCATCCACCGCCCCGAGGCCCTGATCCCCTCCGCCCTCCAGGCCATGCGGGTCCTCGCCGACCCGGCCGAGACCGGCGCGGTCACCCTCGCCCTCCCCCAGGACGTGCAGGCGGAGGCGTACGACTGGCCCGAGGAGTTCTTCGCCGAGCGGGTGTGGCGGGTACGGCGTCCCGCGCCCGACCCGGTGGAGCTGGCGGAGGCGGTGCGGGCCATCCTGGGGGCCGCGCGCCCGCTGATCGTGGCGGGCGGAGGGGTCCACCACAGCGAGGCCGAGGAGGCGTTGAAGGCCTTCGCGGACGCCACCGGCATCCCCGTCACGTCCACGCAGGCGGGCAAGGGCTCCCTGCGCCACGACCACCCCGCCGACCTGGGCGGCATCGGCCACACCGGTACGGCGGTCGCCGACGACCTCGCACGCACCGCGGACCTGGTCATCGGTGTGGGCACGCGCTACTCCGACTTCACCACCGCCTCCGGCACCCTCTTCCAGAACCCGGACGTCCGTTTCCTCAACCTGAACATCACCTCCTTCGACGCCCACAAGCTGGCCGCGCGGACGGTCGTGTGCGATGCGCGAGCGGGTCTGGAGGCGCTCACGTCGGCGCTGGAGAGCCACCGCGTGAACGCGGCCTACGAAGCCGAGTACGGGGCGGGCAAGGAGCGCTGGGAGCGAGTCGTGACCCGGGCCTTCGACGCTGCGGACGAGAACGCGGTCCCGACCCAGACCCAGCTGCTGGGCGCGCTGGACGCGGTCGTCGGCGACGAGGACGTGGTGATCAACGCGGCCGGCTCGCTCCCCGGCGACCTGCACAAACTGTGGCGGACCCGCAGCCCCCGCCAGTACCACCTGGAGTACGGCTACTCCTGCATGGGCTACGAGATCCCGGCCGCGATCGGCGTCCAGCAGGCGACCCCGGACACCCCGGTGTGGGCGCTGGTCGGCGACGGCACCTACCTGATGATGCCGACGGAACTCGTCACCGCCGTCCAGGAGGGCCTGCCGATCAACCTCGTCCTCATCCAGAACCACGGCTACGCCTCGATCGGCGGCCTGTCGGAGTCGGTGGGCGGCGAGCGGTTCGGCACCGCCTACCGCTACCGGGCGGCCGACGGCACCTTCAGCGGGGCCCCGCTCCCGGTCGACCTGGCCGCCAACGCGGCGAGCCTCGGCATGGACGTGGTGCGCGCCAAGACCGTACGGGAGCTGCGCGAGGCCCTGGCCACGGCCCGCGCCTCGGACCGGCCGACCTGCGTCTACGTCGAGACGGACACCGCGACCCCGACCGCTCCCCCGGCAGCGGCCTGGTGGGACGTGCCGGTGGCGGAGACGGCGTCGCGCGAGGCCGCCGTGGAGGCGAGGACGGAGTACGACCGTCAGGCAGCCGCGCGCCGCACCCACCTCTGATGGCCCGCCCCCGACCCTTTGAGGGAGGTACCCCCATGGCGAAGCCCCGCGACACGTCACGTGCTGCGACCGCCCCCGCGCTCGACTCCCTGGACTTCGCCCTGGACCGGGGCAGTCCGGTGCCGCTGTACTACCAGCTCGCCCGGCAGCTGGAGGAGGCGATCGAGCACGGGGCGCTCGCCCCGGGAAACCTCCTGGGCAACGAGATCGACCTCTCGATCCGCCTCGGCCTGTCCCGCCCGACCGTCCGCCAGGCCATCCAGACCCTGGTGGAGAAGGGCCTGCTGGTCCGCCGGCGCGGGGTGGGCACGCAGGTGGTGCACAGCCAGGTCAAGCGCCCCCTGGAGCTCAGCAGCCTCTACGACGACCTGGAGGCGGCCGGGCAGGGTCCGGCGACGCGGGTCGTGCGCAACGAGACCGTGCCGGTGTCCGCCGACGTGGCGGCCGCGCTGTCCGTCCCGGAGGGCAGCGAGGTCACGGCGCTCGAGCGCCTGCGCCTGACCCACGGCCAGCCCGTGGCCCTCCTCTGCAACTACCTGCCCACCGGCCTCCTCCACCTCGACAGCGACCGCTTGGAGACCACCGGCCTCTACCGCATGCTGCGCACCGCCGGCATCACCCTGCACAGCGCCCGCCAGACCATCGGCGCCCGCTCCGCCACCGCCGAGGAGGCCGCCCGCCTCGACGAACAGGCGGGCGCGGCGGTCCTGACCATGCAACGCACGGCCTACGACGACACCGGCCGCCCGGTCGAGTACGGCACCCACATCTACCGGGCGTCGCGGTACACCTTTGACTTCCGGCTGCTGGTCAGGCCCTGACCGGGCAGCGGGATCAGTACGCCGAGTCCAGCCGCGCCCGCTGCTCCCCCGTGAGCTCCAGATCCACCGCCGCCAGGTTCTCCTCCAGCTGGGCCACCGACGACATCCCGACCAGCGGGACGATCGGCAGGTCGCCGCCTGCCTGCCAGGACAGGACGACCTGGTTGACGGTCGCGCCCGTCTCCTTCGCCACCTCGGTCAGAGCCTTCAGACGAGCCGGCGTGCCCGAGTGGTCGAAGTCGGCGGGGAGGCGGTCCGGGTGGGTGTAGGCGCCCTTCAGGAGGGGTGAGTACGCGACCAGGGTGAGGTCGGGCTCCGCGCGCAGGTAGCTCAACAGGTCCGCGCCCGCGTGGCCGAGGCTGCCGTCGGGGAAGAGGGGATCCGGGACGTCGGTCCGGGGGCGCAGGTGGCTGTGGGCGTACTGGAGGACCTCGTAGGCGGGAAGGCCGGCCGCAGCCGCCAGGGCGCGGGCCCGTTCCACCCGCCACACCGCGTGGTTGCTCACTCCCAGCAGGCCCACCGTGCCCTCGGCGACCAGTTCGGCGAATCCCTCCACCGTTTCCTGGAGCGGGACCGCGTGGTCCTCGATGTGCGCGTAGAGCAGGTCCAGCTTCGACACACCCAGGCGTTCCCGGCTGCGTTCCGCGGACTCTCGGATCACCTTCGCCGACAGTCCCTCCGCGTTGTCGAGGTAGCTCGTGCCGGGCGCCAGGGGCCGGGCGCCGAGCTTCGTGGCGATGACGATCTCGTCTCCGATCCCGCGGCTGCGCCGCCACCGGCCGAGCAGTTCCTCGCTCTGGCCGCCCTGGCCGCCGTCCTCCCAGAAGGCGTAGTTGTCGGACGTGTCGATGAAGTTGCCGCCGGCCTCGACATAGCGGTCGAGGACGGCGAAGGAGGTCTCCTCGTCGGTCCGTGACCCGAACAGCATCGCGCCGAGCGCGAGGACACTGACCTCGCGGCGGGTCGCCGGATCGGTGCCGATGGTGCGGTACTTCATGATGATTCCCTCCCGTGTGTACCCGTCTTCAGGGCACACTCGGGAGTCTTCATCTTGAAGCGCACTTCAAGTCAAGGGGCCGCGTGGTCACTTGGCGAACGGGCCCTCGAGCGCCGCCCACTGGAGCAGCATGATGGTCTTGGCGTCGGCGATCTCCCCGGTACGGATCATCTCCAGGGCCCGGCGGAAGGGCAGTTCGAGGATCTCGATGTCCTCGCCCTCCTCGTCGAGGCCGCCGCCCTCGTGCGTGCGGGTCGACGGGGCGTACTCGGCGGCGTAGAAGCTGACGCGCTCGGTGACCGAACCGGGGCTCATATAGACGTCGAAGACGTGCCGGACCTCGCCGATGGTGTGCCCGGTCTCCTCGACGACCTCGCGTCGTACGGCGATCTCGGGGTGCTCGTCATCGTCGTCGAGCAGGCCGCCGGGTGTCTCGATGAGCAGTCCGTCGGGGTGTCCGTTGACATACACCGGGAAGCGGAACTGGCGGGTGAGCAGGACGGTTTCGCGTTCCGTGTCGTACAGCAGCATGGTGGCGCCGTTGCCACGGTCGTGGGTCTCGCGCTGCTGAGTGCTCCAGCTCCCGTCGGCGTGCTGGATGTCGAAGGTCGTGGCCCGCTCGACGTACCAGTGGCTGGACAGCAGTTTCACATCGCGGACCCTCACGCGCGGGTTGCCGGTCAGGTTCAGGCCGGTGCGGTCGAGTCCGGTGCGGCCCCGGCGGTCGGGAGTGTCGATGCCCTCGGTCATCGGACACCTGCCGGACGGGAGGAGGAGCGGGAGAAGTGCGAGTTGGTCATGACCGCTTCTACCATTCCGGGGCGGGCCGCGTCGCTTAGCGTGCCCATATGGAACATCCGTCGCAGCCGTCCGTACGGCACTTCGACCACTGCCCGTGGCTCTTCGCCGACGAGGCGACCGAAGAACAGCGCGCCGCACAGCGGGAGCTGCAGCGGGCCGTCGGCGGTGACACCGGGATCGGTGAGCGCTGTTACGTCGCCGAGTCCGCGGCGGTGTTCCCGGACCGGCTGCGGCTCGGCGACGACTCGTACATCGCCGCCCACGCCTACGTCACCGGGGAGTTGGACACCGGCTCCCACTGCACGCTCAACCCGTTCACCACGGTGCGCGGGAACGTCGTACTCGGTCATGGCGTACGCATCGGTGCCCACACCTCGCTGCTCGGCTTCAACCACTCCATGGCTCCCGACCGGCCCGTTTACCGCCAGCCGCTCACGAGCCGGGGCATCCGGGTCGGCGACGACGTCTGGATCGGCTCGCATGTGATCGTCGTGGACGGCGTGACCATCGGCGATCACTGTGTGATCGGGGCGGGAGCGGTGGTCACGAGAGATCTGCCGGCGTGGTCGGTGGCCGCGGGGAACCCTGCACGGGTTCTGCGGGACCGGCGGGAGGTGCGGGGGGCGGGGGCTGTGGAGGCGGAGGTGGAGGTGGAGGTGGCAATGGATCCGGTTGCGGCTGCGGCTGTGTCAGGGGTACGGCCGGATGAAGGCCGTACGCCTGCGACTCGCCCGGCGCCCGACCCCGAGCCCCGGGCGGCAGCCGCCGGCCATCCGCAGCCGACACCGCACGACCGGCGGGCGGTGCAGACGGCGAGGGCAGCGGACACCGAGGCGGCTGCGGCTGCGCCGGAGAGACGGTCCGATGACAACCGCACGCCTACCACCCGCCCGGCACCCGACCCCGAGCCCCGGGCGGCAGCCGCCGGCCATCCGCAGCCGACACCGCACGACCGGCGGGCGGTGCAGACGGCGAAGGCAGCGGACACCGAGGCGGCTGCGGCTGCGGCTGCGCCGGAGAGACGGTCCGATGACAACCGCACGCCTACCACCCGCCCGGCACTCGAGCCCGGAGCGGCGGCCACCGGCAATGCGGAGCGGGCGCCGCACGATCGGCGGGGGGTGCAGGTGGCGGCTCCGGCCGTGGGTGCCGAGGTGGCGGATCTGCCAGGGATACGGCCAGGGGGCGGCCGTACGCCTGCGACCCGCCCGGCGCCCGACCCCGGTCCCCGCGCAGCCACCCTGGCCGGCTTCGCGGACACCGCCCGGGATCAGGCTGCCCGACTCCTCGACCGTTGCTGGGACGGTGAGCGCTACGTCGATCGGCCCGGCGCCGTTCCCACCGTACGGGCTCACTGCGACGCAGTGGAGATCGCCGACCTGCTGCTCGGGGCTGTGCCGGAGCACCTGTCCGCCGAGGAGCACATCGGGCGGCTGAGCGGGCTGCAGGATCCGAAGAGCGGTCTCGTGCCGGAGTTCGGCGAACCGCTGCCGGTGGCGGACGCCGACGGGTTCATCGGGGAAGGAGCGGCGCTCTATCACGTGCTGTGCCTGGGCTACGCCCTCGATCTGCTGGGCCCCGGGCTCCCCCATCCGGTGTGCGGCGTACGGGACATGACGACACGTCAACTCATTGCACGACTGGAGGCTTTGCCCTGGCGCACGGGCGCGTGGGGCGCGGGTGCCTGGGTCGACAGCCTTGCTACTGCCGCCCATTGGAACCTGCGGCACGACGACGGCGGCGACCACGGCCACGGGACGCCGGAGGCGCTGTTCGGCTGGCTGCTGACCAGGGCCGATCCCTGGACCGGGATGTGGGGCAGGCCCTCTGCCGAGGAGGGCCGGCTCCAGGTGGTCAACGGCTACTACCGGCTGACGCGGGGCTCGTTCGCACAATTCGGGCTGCCGGTGCCGTATCCGGAACGAGTCGTGGACGCGGTCCTGGACCACGCGCGCGACGCCCGGCATTTCGGTCCCGGCCGGGAGAACGCCTGCAATGTGCTTGATGTCGCCCATCCCCTGTGGCTGTGCACTCGGCAGCTCGGGCGGGATGCCGACGGCTACCGCTCCGGCGAGATCCGCGACTGGGCCGAGCGGCAGCTGGCCACGGTCCTGCCGCGCTGGCAGGACGGCCGGGGCTTCGGCTTCGGCCCGGGCGCCGCCGGCCCCGGACCCGACCCCGGGCTCCAGGGCACGGAGATGTGGCTTGCCATCATCTGGTACCTCGCCGACCTGCTGGACCGCTCCGGCGAACTGGGGTACCGCCCCCACGGCATCCACCGCCCAGAACCGGCCCGCCAGGGAATCGCGGGCCTGAGCTGAGCCGACGGGACGTCGGGGCCCCAGCCGATCGACGGAACATCAGGATTCCGGCTGATCCGATGGGCCATCGGAGTCCTGGACGGACTCGACGACTTCGGAGCTCCAGGCCAGTCGGACTCCGCGCACCCGGTCCAAGCCTGCGCACCGGCCCTCACCCCAGCGCCCCGCCCTTCCTCAGCGCCGTCGCCAAGGAAGCACCACCGGATCCGCCTCGGCACTCTCCACCCGGTGCAACGCCTCCCCGATCGCCTCCCCGATCTCGGCGAGTTGGCGCGCCTGCTCCCGGCTTACCACGTGGAAGACCACCCGGCGCACCGCTTCGACGTGTCCGGGAGCGGCCTGTTCCAGCAGGGTCATGCCCTCGTCGGTGAGGACGGCACGCCGGCCACGCCCGTCCGCGGGGTCCTCACGGCGGTCCACCAGCCGGCCTCGGCCGGCCGGTTCACCGCGTGGATGAGCCGGCTGCGGGTGATCTTCAGGCGCCGGACCAGCTCGGACATGCCGAGGGCGTGGTCGAGGGCCGAGGAGAGCTGGGCCGGCAGGGTGTAGTCGGCGTGGGTCGTTTCGGCGTCGCGCCTCAGCCGACGGTTCAGGTAGTCGCCGAGGAGGGTCGAGAATGCGACGTATGCCATCGAGGCCCGCTGTTCGTCGGCGTCCAGCCAGCGTGGCGTCGTGTCCATGGCGTCACCCTACTCACGCCCCGTTTTAACCTTCAATCACCAGGTCCCGGCCGCATGACCATCCTCGCCCGGACCGCCCGAGTGAGGGCGTGGCCGTCACCGGTAGGTGATGGCCGACGCGCTGTACCTGCAGTGCGTGCCGTCCGCCCCGCTGCCCAGTGAGGACGGTTCGGCCCCCGACGCATTGCCCTGGAAGCGTTCGCAGACGGTGATGTTCCTGCTGCTGTCCCCGACGATGGTCACGCCCGAGAGGGTGGCCGTGTCACCGTAGTTGGCGTTGACGCCCGCGATGTCCTTGCCGCGCCCGGTGACCTTCACATTGCTGATGACGACATGGCGTTCGTACTGCGTCCTGCAGTTGCCGCACGAGCGGTAGAGCTTGCCGAAGTCGGCGACCTGGAAGTTCCTGATGGTCAGGGTTCCGGCGCCGTTGTGCTGGAAGACCTTGTCGTCCGCCTTCCGTGCACCGCCGCCGTCGACGAGGTACGTCGCTGAGGCCGACGTGCCCTTGAAGGTCGCCGCGTCCTCGCCGACGTCCTGCCACCACACGTTCTTCAGGGTGCAACTGCCCAAGCAGTGCACGCCGTCGGCGGCCGGGGAGCCGAGGATGACGTTCTTCAGCGTCGCCCCGTCGGCGAGTTCGAAGAGCGGGCCCTGGTCCTCGTCCTGGCTGTCGCTGCCGAGGCCGCCCGAACCGTGGAAGCGCTTGAGGGTGCCGTCGTAGGTGCCGGAGACCTCGATGGTGGTGGCGACCGCCTTCTCACCGGTGGCCGTGGGCCAGGCCGCGAATCCGGCGGTGGACGTGGGCGGCGCGGGTGGGGAGGCGCTCTTCCTCGCCGATGCTGAGGCGCTCGGGGAGGCCGACGTCCTCGAAGCCGACGGAGATGCGGATGCGGATGCGGAGGGGGACGCGGTCGTGGGCGGCGGGGAGGCCGTCCGCGTGGCACCGCTCGCCGGCTCCAGCCTCCAGCTCTTGCCGCTCGCCTTGTCGCACGAACTCTGCTGCGCCAGACCCGACTTGACGTTCAGGCACTTGGCGGCGGCGGAGTTGACCAGGTGGTACGTGTCGCCCACCGCGCCGACCTTCCACACCTGCGAGGCGCCGCCGTCACACGTCTGCTGCTGCACGGCCTTGCCGGCCGCCGTCGAGTCGCCCTCCACGCCCACGCAGAGCGCGCTCTGGACAGCCCGCACCGTGAACCCCTTACCGGAGGAGGCCAGTCGCCAGTTCTGGTCGGTGCCGCCGTTACAGTCGGCCTGCGCCAGCTGCACGTCGTCGGCGGTGCTCGCGTGCGGTGCCGCCAGGCAGGTGCCGTCGGCGGCGTTGACCAGCCGGTAGGTGCCCGCGCGCGGCCCGGAGGCGGACGCCGTCAGCAGCACACCGCCGGTGACGGCACCGCCGACCAGGATCGTGGCCAGCGTGCCGATCAGCAGGCCTCGGTGGCGGGTGGGCTTCTTGCGGTGCGGCTTGCGCGCGGTTCCTCTGGTGCCCATGTGGTGACTCTCGTTCGCGAATCAGGACGTTCGGCGGAGGGAGTGGGGATGCTCCTGCCCCTAGTCGCCGCCCGCCGCATCGGGGTTGCCGTCGATCGCGAAAAAGTCGATCACTCGCGTGGGTTCAGGCACGCCGCCCGAGCTGCGCGAGGATGGTGGGGTCGGTGATCTTCGTGTCGTCGGCGAGCAGGAACGCCTTGCTGAGGATCAGCGACAGCCGGTCGTCCTCGAACGGCAGGAACACCTTGCCGTCGCCCTTCCCCCGCGCCGGGACGATGCACAGATACGAGTTGTCGGGCTCCATCAGGATGTTCGCCGAGCCCAGATGGATCCGGTACGTCCGCAAGCCGCCTCGTACGACGAGGTGGCGGGCGTCGAGCGAGCACCGGTCGGCGATCTTCAGCCGGGGCAGGATCCGCGCGAGGACGTCCTTGCGCGCCTCCGCGCTCGCCGTCAGCTCGGCGAACCCGGCCCGCTCCCAGTAGGCGCGCTCAGAGCCCCGGTCGGTCCACTGGGGGTCCGCGGCGATCGAGGTCACGCCGACGAAGAGGTCCACGTCGCGCATGGCCTCGCTGAACACCAGCGGGGGTACGTCGGTGAGCGGTGTCTCCTGCCAGTCGCCCGCGACCCGGCGGGCGAAGCGCACCTGGTCGGTCGCGGCCAGCAGATCCTCACCCTGCCAGTCGGCGAGTTCGTGGTGGAAGCGGGCCCGCCACTGCCCCGCTCCCAGCGTCCGCTCCGCGGCGTCCTCGGCCCCGCCGTCCCAGGGCCCGAGCCGCTCGCTCGCCCATCCCCGGGCTCTGAGCAGCGCGAACATCCGGTGGTAGTGGACGAGATGGGCGGCGAAGCGGTTGGAGTAGACACGGGTCTCCTCCTCGGCCGGGGTGAGGAGATAGATCTCCCGGAACGCCTGCTTGAAGGGCTGCCGTACCTGCCGCTCGACCAGAAGATCCCGCCAGGCCCGCACGGCGTCCGGCTCGGAGCGGAGCGGGTGCCACAGCCGTACGGCGGCGTCGTCGGGCGCCTCGGGCAGTTCTCCGGTCTCGGGCAGTACGGCCCGCCAGGCGCCGGGCGCGACCTCGACCTCCCAGATCAGTCGGCGTACGACACCCCGGGCGAGCGGATGCCCGGCGAGCGCGGCACGCCACCAGCCGTACGGGTGTACCGCGTCGACGGTGTAGCCACCCTCCAACGCGCGGGCCAGGGTGAGGAGTTGGGCGTCCACGCGCTTGACGAGGTCGCGCAGTTCCTTGACGAGGGCGGGCTGCTCACGGCGTACGGGCGCGGGGACACCGCGCAGGGGGCGGTTGTCCTTGTGCCAGGTCAGTGTGGCGGTGTCGGTGACGGTGACGACCGCCGCGTAGCCGTCGCCCACCTCCCGGCGCAGGACGCCCTCGTCGTCGAAGCCGAGCGTGGGGAGCCGTAGCGCCACGTCGGTCCGCTCCGCGAGGGCCGCCTCGACCTTCCTGAGCATCTTGTCGAGCTGCTTGGGGACTCCGGCGTGCCGGACACTCTTGCGGACGGTCCGCAGTGACGTGACCAGTTCGGGGGTGGGGAAGTCCTGTGCGGCACGGACGAGTTCGTACAGGAGGGCCTGGGAGGGGAGAGTCCTCGCCGCGGTCGGGGCGAGGGTGATGCCGGGCAGGAGACGGTCGAACAGGTCCGGCAGCCAGGGTTCGTCACGCAGCAGAGCGACCCGTGCCGCCTGTCCGAGGGTGATGACCTCACGGTCGGTGAACGCCTTGTCCGCCCGGTAGGGGATCTCGCCGGCGTGGATCCCTTCGGCACGCTCGGCCGCCGCCTCCAGGGCTCGGCGGGCGAAGGCGATGTAGGCGGGGTTCTCGGCGAACGGCTGCCATGTGTCAGGGGCGTTCGGCGACTGGACGAGCCTGTGCTGCCGGTCCACCTCGGACAGCCGGGCCTGCTCGGCCCGAGCGAGACCGACGACGACGGCGATTTCGTCCGCGACGATGGGGCCCGTGCCACGGGAGAGACGCTCCACGACTGCCCGCAGGGTGTCCTCGCCCGCGAGCCGCGCGAGCGCGATCAGCGGATGCAGCTGACTCAGGGTGTCCTTGGCCAGGAGGGTCTCGACCAGGGTCCGGAGCGGGGCGGAGACGTCGGGCAGCGGGCCGGTGCACTGCTCCAGCGCCTGCACGCCCCGCGTGAGGTCCACCCAGCCGCGCTCCTCGCTCCGCTCCACGAGCACCTCGAACATCCGACGGCACGCGTCGGGTGTGTAGCGCGGTCGGCGGTCCCTGGCGGCGTGCTCGACCGCGTGGGCGAGTCTCGTCGACCTTTCCGGGCCCGACGGACGCACACGGTAGGCCTCCGGCAGAAGCGTCCCGAGCTCCTCGTCGGACAGCCGCGGCAGCTCACCGTACGGGACCTCGATCTCGAAGTCCGGGTCGGTCAGCGCACGCATCAGCCGGCCTGCCAGGCTCGGCTCCTGGGTGTTGGAGAGCATGGTCGGATCATGGCAGCCGCCACTGACAACACGACCGGATCGGGGGGGCGCGATGCCGGAGCGCTCGTCAGCGGCGGCTGACCGGGAACGGCACTCTGTTCAGGAGATCTCGAAGGCGCCGAGATCCGGGGCCTGTCCCTTGTACGGAAGCCCGACGTTCACGCCTTTGTCGATCAAGGTGCTGTTGGCCGTCGGGCGGAGGCTGGGCAGCGCGGGCAGGTTCCCGTCGGCCTGGCGGGACGCGTCCCAGCCGGACGTCGACACGCTCTGGAACTGTGCGTCCGACAGGGTGATGCCCAGGTTCCACGAGTTGTTCGCGGCGCTCGTACCGGTCATGTTCGACGTCAACGTGCCCGTGTAGGCGAGGTTGTTGCGCAGGTTGCCCCGGCCGACGGCGGCGCCGCTCGAGTCGACTCCCAGCATGTTGAAGTCGGGGTGATTGCCGTAACCGGTGTTGTTGAAGTAGTCGTTGGCGACCGGGTGGTGGTTGGCGTAGAACCCCGACGCCCTGTTGAGGAAGGCCACCGACGTGCGGACGGTGTGCTTGACGGCGCCGGCGTCGTAGTCGCCGCCGTAGCCGCCCGCCTTGAAGCCGGTTCCGTTGCCGGCCGCGGTGGTCGTTCCCGGCATGTATCCGTTGCGCCACGCCCAGGAGTTCTCGATGGTCACCGGCGAGTAGGCGCTGATGAGGTCGAAGCCGTCGTCGGCGTTCCACCAAGCGCGGCAGCCCCGGAACACGTTGCCGGGGTTGCCCGCCGAGACGTGCGCGCCGAACCCGTCTGCGTTCTCCCCGGCCCCGTTGGAGGAGTGGGTGTCGTAGTTGTCGTGCGCGTCGGAGTTGAGGACGAGGTTGCCGCCGCCGTTCTGGATGAACAGGCCGGGGCCCATGTGGTGGTGGGTGTTGATCTGTTCGAAGGTGTTGTTGCTGCCCGAGATCCAGATGCCCCAGGACTCGTGGTTGAGGTTGTTGTTCTGCGGAACTCCGGTGACTTCCAGGCCCTTGAGGTGGATCCAGCTGCCGGTGACGTCGAAGCCCTTGATGCGGCAGTCGTCCGTCATGCCCGAGAAGTCGAAGACGGGCTTCTCCCCCGGGTAGGCCCAGTAGCGGATCGGGCTGCCCGAACTGCCGCTCTTGTTCAGGGTGATGGCGTCGACCCTGGCCGTCTGGCTGGTACAGCCGCTGTTCGCGCGGGTGAAGCGGAAGGTGCCGCCCCGGAAGTACACGGTGTCGCCCGGCTGGGCCACGGCCTGCGCATGGGCGATCGTCGCCCAGGGAGCGGATTGCGTGCCCGCGGCACTGTCGTTGCCACCTGGGGCCACGTAATAGGCGGCCGCCGCCACTGCGTTGCTCACGGCCGCCGAACCGGCGGGGATCGCGAAGGGGCTCAGGGTGACCGCCGAGATCAGCAGGGCCCGCCCGACAAACTTGCCAGAACTCATAGTTGACTCCTGGTTCACCCGTTGAGGAATCCGTCCATGGCCGCCGTGGGCCGCCGTGTGCTCTCGTCCCAGGCCGAGCTGTTGTAGCCGTTGAACGACGGGTAGCCCTCGGGCTCCCAGAAGAAGGTGCCCAGACCGCCGAAACCCTGCAGCCCGGTGATGAACGCCTTCAGCGAGTCGCGTACCTGGGTGGGCTTGCCGACCGGCCCGCCGTACTCCACCTGCATGACCGGCTTGCCGTAACCGGACTGGATGGTCTGCATGTTGGCCAGCACGGTGGGCACGTTGCCGCCCTGCGCGTACGAGGACAGGCCGGTGATGTCCCATCTTCCGCCGTTGTCCCGGTAGGCGTTGAGGAAGTTCTGGATGCCGGCCAGGTTCTGCGGCTGGGCCAGGTGCACCATCACCGGGGTGTTCGGGAAGACGTCCTTGGACATGTCGTACGCCGCGTTCAGCAGGCCCGTCATCTGAGCGGGGCGGCTGATGCTGCCGACCGGTTTGCAGATGCCGGAGTTGGTCTCGTTGCCGATCTTCACCCAGGCAGGCGTCACGCCGTAGTACTTGATGATGTTGCACGAGTGGTAGACGTAGTCGTACATGGCGTCGAGCATCTGGCTGTAGGTCATGCTCGCCCAGGCCGCCGGCGGGTTCTGCACGCCGACCGAGTTCCAGGTGTCGCCGAAGTGGAAGCCGATGAGGACCTGCATACCGGCGTCCTTGGCGCGCTTCGCCAGCTGCGCGGTCTCCTCGATGGAGCAGTGCCCGTTGGCCGGGTCGCTGGACGGGTTGACCCAGGTCCGCAGACTGATCGCGGTGATGCCGTAGCCCTTGAGGATGGTGAACAGGTCCTGTTTCACTCCCGCGCTGTTGTTCCAGTAGTAGCCCAGTGCCTCCATCTGCGGCAGCCAGCTGACGTCGGCGCCCTTGACGAAGGAAGCGGCCTGCGCCGGGGTCGCCAGGGGGCCTGCGCCCAAGGCGAGCGCACCGGCGGCTGCGCCGAGCAGGACACTGCGCCGCCGTAAGCCGGAGGGCTCGTTTCGTTCGGTGTCGGTCATGTGGGGGTTCCTCGGTTCGTCGGGTCCGGACCGCATGGCGGCCCGGGTGGGGGTGAGGCGGTGCGGAGCGCCTCCCGCCGGCGGGCCGAGCCGCTTGCTGACCGGTACCGGGGCGGGAGCCGTCCGGAACTTCGCCTGTAGGTCGCCGCAGGCCTCGGCGAGGTTGCCGCCGTGGTGGAGGCCGTCCAGAGGTGCCCGAACACACGAAAAGGGCCCCCACAGGCTCTCGCCTGCGAAGACCCTTCGCACCGTCGGGACGACAGGATTTGAACCTGCGACCCCTTGACCCCCAGTCAAGTGCGCTACCAAGCTGCGCCACGTCCCGGTGCGCTGCCCCGCGGTGGACCGCGTGGACGCGCGTACAGAACTTTACCCCACGTCGGGGGCGGGGCCGAAGCGGCCGCCGGGCGCGGGACAATCGACGTATGGCCAGTACATCCTCAGGACGGCAGACGGGCGCGCGGGACCGGGACAGCGAGGGGCGGGCGCGCAACGCCCGGCCGCGGGACGGGCTCGGGCGGCCATTGCCGTACGGCGCCGAGGGCGTCGCCCGGCAGCCGGAGGGCGTGGTGCGCACCCCACAGGAAACCGTGGCCGAGGCCCAGCAGCTGCTGGACGCGGGGCGCCCGTTTCATGCGCACGAGGTCTTCGAGGACGCCTGGAAGTCGGGTCCCGACGAGGAGCGCGCCCTGTGGCGGGGGCTGGCCCAGCTCGCCGTGGGACTGACCCACGCGGCCCGGGGGAACGTCACGGGCGGGGCGCGGCTGCTGCGGCGAGGCGCCGGGGCCGTGGAGGAGTGGGCCGCGTCGGCTGCCGGGAGAGGACGGCCGTACGGAATGGATCTCGCGGGGCTGGCGGACTGGGCCCGGCGGCTCGCGGACCTCGTGGAGGAGACCGGTACGAGCGTCGACGCGGGGGCACGGGCACCGCGGTTGCGCGGATAGCCCTCGTCGACCCGGCCGCGCCTACGGGGGTGCCGGGTCGGGTTGCCGGGCGAGTGCGGGTGAGTGGGGGCCGGTCGCGCAGTTCCCCGCGTCCCTGGGCAGTTGCGGCCGGCCGCGTCACGACGGGCCGTTCGCCGCCTCAGCCACTACCGGCTGCCGCCTGCCCCGCGGCCAGTTCTGGCTGCCGCCGCAGCCCTCATCGATCCACGGCCGCACGCAAATCCCAGGCCCACGGCCGCACCCGCACCGTCCGCTGCCGCCTGCCTCGCGGACAGCCCCGGCTACCGCCAACTACACGCACGACCCTGGCTGCCCTGGCTCGCCGTACAGACCTCCCCCGACCCACTGCGAGACGGGCCGCCCTCATCCCCCGGCCGCCCGCGCAATCCCGGCCCCGGGCGCCCGCACGACCCCGGCTGCCCGGACAGCCCTGGTGGGACGCGGTGCACGTACTGTCAGTGGCGTGCGGCAGACTCGGGGTGTGCGAAAGATTCATGTCATCGGTATCGGCGCGGGCGACCCCGAGCAGCTGACCCTCCAGGCGGTGAGGGCGCTGCGGAGCACGGACGTGTTCTTCGTCCTGGACAAGGGCGAGGTGAAGAGCGACCTGACGCGGCTGCGCCGGGACATGCTGGACGCGCACATACCCGAGGGGGCATACCGGGTGGTCGAGGCCCGGGACCCGGAGCGGGACCGCGGTGCGGGCGGCGCCGCCTACTCCCCCGCCGTCGGGGACTGGCGCAGCGCCCGTGCCGACATCTACGAGCGGCTGATCACCTCGGAGCTGGGCGAGGAGGAGAGCGGCGCGTTCCTGGTGTGGGGGGATCCGGCGCTGTACGACAGCACGCTCGGCATCTTGGAGGAGATCCTGGAGCGGGGCTCGGTGTCCTTCGAGTACGACGTCGTGCCGGGCATCAGCAGCGTGTCGGCGCTGGTGGCACGGCACCGCACCGGGCTGAACCGGGTCGCGCGGCCCGTCCAGATCACCACCGGCCGACGTCTCGCCGAGGGTTTCCCGGAGGGGGTGGACGACGTGGTCGTGATGCTCGACGCCCACCAGGCCTTCCGCGCGTACGCCGACGAGGACATCGACATCTACTGGGGCGCGTACATAGGCACGCCGGACGAGATCCTCGTCCACGGGCCGATCGCCGAAGCCGCGCCCCGGATCGAGCGGCTGCGTGCCGAGGCCCGGGAGCGCAAGGGCTGGATCATGGACACGTATCTGCTGCGCCGTGACCCGAAGCAGCGGTAGACCTGCCTCCGGGGCCGCATCCGAGCGGACGGCCCTGACATGTACGGATGGCCCGGCGGTGTGATCGTGCCGCTGTGACGGTCGCCGAGGACACCGCACCTCCCGGCGGCCGCCCGACCGCCCGTGCTGGACGCGCGCCGCCGCAATGTCGTCTTCGTGACGATCATGCTGGGGATGCTGCTCGCCGCCCGCGACCAGACCCTGGTGGGCACCTGGGCAGCTCCTTCGGCACCGCGGTCTTCGGCACGATCCACACCAACTCCCTGACCCCGAACCCCAAGGACGGCATCGCCTCCGCGGTGCGGGTGGGTGGCGGGTCGGACGCGGCCGCCTTCACCAGGGCGGCAACCAGCCCGGAGGGGCTGTACCGGCTCCCGCCGGCCGTCGCCGCGCTCGGCTTCGTCGTCGCCCTGTTCCTCGAGCAGGTCGAACTGCGCGACAGCGCGCGGGCCGGTTCGACCGACATGGGTGAGGGGTCCGCGTCACCGTCCGGAGCGGACTCGCAGCGGACCCTGGAGGCCTCGGTCGGGAAGATTCCTCGGCAGCACGGACCTGGACACCGCGTGCCGGATCATGACGGTTTCCGACATCCGGCTCGATGTCGCCGGGGCCTGGGCCGTGACGCAGGTGGAACTGCACGCGCGGACGGTCGGCCACGCGAGCCTCGGCATGATCGCCGCGCGCCGTCTGCCGCCCGACGTGCTGCTGCCGGTCTTCGGCCGGATGGTCGAGGAGGGCTGTCCGACCCGCGACGGCACTGTCCTCTCGCACACCCGGACGGGCGGGCGCGCGGCCCAGGTCATCGGCACGGCGTGGGGCAACTGGCTGGCGGACCGCGTCCAGCGGGGCATCGGCCGCCCCTCGGGCACGGACCTGAGGGCGGCGGTGGACACGATCGCGAAGCGGCTCCTGGTGGAGGACCTGAACAACGGGCTGCCGCGGCGGGCGCGGGAGTTGGCGGGCAGCAGCACCGCCTGAGTGGGTTCGTGGCCGCCTCCCCGCGTCACGGCGAGACGAGGTCCAGCCACCGCTGAACTCCCGCCACGTCCGGCACGGAGGTCACCCCGTCCGGGAGGGCCGGTCGGCGTACGACCACTACGGGCAGGGCCAGTTCGCGGGCGGCCGTGAGTTTGGCGGACGTGGCCGCTCCCCCGCTGTCCTTGGTCACCAGGACGTCGATGCAGTGGTCGTAGAGGAGCGTCGACTCGTCGGCCACCGTGAACGGGCCACGAGACAGGAGCACTTCCGTGTGCGGGGGCATGGGCGGCTCGGGCAGCTCAACCGACCGTACGACGAAGTGCAGTTCGCTGAGGTGGGCGAAGACTGCGAGCTCCATGCGGCCGGTGGTCAGGAACACTCGCCGACCGAGGCTCGGCAGCAACGCGGCGGCCGCGTCGAGGGAGTCGACCGGATGCCAGCGGTCCCCCGGTCCGGGGCGCCAGCTCGGGCGGCGCAACACCACGGAGGGCACGCCGGTCGCCTCAGCTGCCCGCGCCGCATGGGCGGTGATCGCGCGGGCGAAGGGGTGTGTGGCGTCGATCAAGGCGTCTACGTGCTGCTCCCGCATCCAGTCGGCCAGCCCGGCCGCCCCGCCGAACCCCCCGATCCGCACCTCCCCCGCGACCGCGCCCGGCCGGGTCACCCGTCCCGCGAGAGAGGTGGTGACGCGAATTCCCGGCCGCGCCGTGAGCACGGCGGCCAGTTCGCGGGCCTCGGTGGTGCCGCCGAGGATCAGGATGTGGGGGGCCATGGCGGGTAGCGTACGAGGTCAGGGGCGGAAGTCGACACGGCGGGCGCGCACCGCCGGCCGACGGCGGGCGCCCTACGGGCAGGGCGTGCGAGACGCACGACGACGCGCGCTCCCGCCCGTCCGTGGTTATCGTCCGGGCATGGCATCCGTGCGCGCAGTCCTGATCGACATCGACGGGGTTCTCACCGTGTCGTGGGAGCCGTTGCCGGGGGCGGTTGCGGCGTTGCGGGAGGTTCGGGAGGCCGGTTTCGGCGTCGCGTTGGTGACCAATACGACCTCGCGGACGCGGGCGTCGATCGCCTCGGTGCTGAAGGGGGCGGGATTCACCGTGTCGGCGCAGGACATTCTCACCGCGCCCTCGGTCACCGCCGCGTATCTCGCCGAGCGCTGTCCCGGCGCGCGCTGCACGCTGCTGAACAGCGGGGACATCACCGAGGATCTCGCGGGCGTCACGCTCGTGGGCGTCGAGTCCGAGGACGTGGATGTCGTCGTCCTCGGGGGCGCCGGCCCCGAGTTCGGCTACGCGGCGCTGAACCAGGCCTTCGCACATCTCCAGCGCGGGGCCCGACTGGTGGCGATGCACCGCAATCTGTACTGGCGTACCGACGACGGGCTCCAGCTCGACTCCGGGGCCTTCCTGGCCGGGCTGGAGAAGGCCGCCCGGACCGAGGCCGAGGTCACCGGCAAGCCGTCGCCCGCGTTCTTCGAGGCGGCGCTGACGCGGCTCGGGGTCGGGGCGGACGAGGCGCTGATGGTGGGGGACGACATCGAGTCGGACGTGCTGGCCGCGCAGCGCGCCGGACTCACCGGGGTGCTCGTGAAGACCGGCAAGTACCTCCCGGAGACCCACCGCTCCGCCAGTGGCGCACCTGACCACGTGGTCGAGTCGTTTGCGGACCTGCCGGCGCTGCTGGGCGAGTCAGTGGACCAATAGCTGTACGCCGCCCACGATCGTCGCCGCGATCACCAACTGTTCGAACAGCCTCTGGTTGATCCGGTTCACAGCCCATTTGCCGAGGAACGCACCGGGCACGACGAACGCCACGAGGGCGAGGTCGAGCAGTAGCGAGTGGCCGTCGATCAGGCCCAGGCCGACGCTGAAGGGCACTTTGGAGACGTTGACGATCAGGAAGAAGAATGCCGAGGTGCCGAGGAAGCCGAGTTTGCGGAAGCCCGCCGACAGCAGATACATCGACATCACCGGGCCGCCGGCGTTGGCGACCATGGTGGTGAAGCCGCCGAGGACGCCGTAGGAACGGGCCTTGACGCGGCCCGTCCGGGTGGCGACCTCGTCGGGTTCCTCCGGCGCGTCGGCCGCGCGACGGCGCCACAGCGTCACTGCGGCCATGAACAGCAGGATCGCGCCGATCGACGTCCGTACGATCCCGTCGTCCGCCCATTGCAGGAACAGCGTGCCGGCGACCACGCCGACCGCGACCGCCGGGAACAGGCGCCAGAGCGTGGGCCAGTGGGCGTGCCGTCGGTAGGTGAGCACCGCGAGCACGTCCCCGGCGATCAGGATCGGCAGCAGGGCGCCGGTGGAGGCGCGGGCGGGCAGCACGGCGGCGAAGATCGCGAGGCTGACCGTGTTGGCACCGCTCACGGCCGTCTTGGAGAAGCCGACGAGCACCGCCGCGGCGGCGAGCGCGGCGAACCCCCAACCGGAAATGTGCCAGAGCGTCATCGTGTCCATGCGGAGACCGATGCTAGGTGCAGGTAGGCGGTCTGGTAAGTGCCGTCTCGCCGAGTGGTCCTGTTGGCGCGCTTCCGCTGGTGCCGCTCCACCAGCATCGCGCTCCCCTGCCCCACGCCCACACACACGGTCGCCAGCCCCTGTGCCGCCCCTGTCCGTCGCATCCGGTGCAGCAGGGTCGTGAGCATGCGAGCGTCCGAGCAGCCGAGCGGGCGGCCCAGCGCGATCGCGCCGCCGGTCGGGTCGACGCGGTCGGGGTCGATGCCGAGCTCGTCGACGCAGTCGAGGGCCTGGGCAGCGAAGGCCTCGTTGAACTCGGGCGGACAGGGCGCCGCGGAGTCGGCCTCTGGAGGTGCGGCGGGCGGCGGGCGGCGGGCGGCGGGCGGCGGGCGGCGAAGTGGACGGGGCGCACGACGGGACTCCTGACCGTCGTCATCGAGGGGCCGGGAAGCTTTAATTAGCAATGCTAGTTTCGGACTGTGGCGCAACTGGAGGAGACATGGCCGAGCACGTCCTCGCCGGAACGCAGGGCAGCCTCACCGTGCGCGAGTGGCCCCACGACCGGCCCCGGTACATGGCACTCCTCGTACACGGCTACGGCGAACACGTCGGCCGGTACGAGGAGCTCGCCGGGGTCCTCGTGACGCACGGCGCGGCCGTCTTCGGGCCCGATCACACCGGGCACGGCAAGTCCGCGGGCGAGCGTGTCCTGATCGAGGACTTCGAGGACGTTGGTCACGGATGTGCACGCGGTGGCCGACTTGGCCCGGGACACCCACCCCGGGGTGCCCCTCGTGATGGTCGGGCACTCCATGGGCGGTCTGATCGCCGCCCGCTTCGCCCAGCGGTACGGCACCGAGCTTGCCGCGCTCGTGCTGTCGGGGCCGGTGATCGGCGCCTGGGAGCTGCCGGGGGCGCTGCTCGCCCTCGACGAGATCCCCGACACGCCCATCAGCCCGGCCTCGCTCTCCCGCGACCCGGCGGTCGGCGCGGCGTACCGGGCCGATCCCCTCGTCTGGCACGGTCCGATGAAGCGGCCCACGGTGGAGGCCTTCGCCCGCACCCTGGAGACCGTGTCCACGAGCGGTGACGTGGGACCGCTCCCGCTGCTGTGGCTGCACGGCGACGACGACCGGCTGGTCCCGCTCGCCGGAAGCCGCGTCGGAGTCGAGGAGCTCAGGGGCGGGAGGTTCGCCGAGCGGATCTACGCCGGTGCCCGGCACGAGGTGTTCAACGAGACGAACAGGGCGGTGGTCTTCGCAGACGTGACGGACTTCATCGACGCCGTGCTCACGCGCTGAGACACCGCTGTTTGCACGAGTACGCCCGGGGCACCCGCGCCCCCATGGAGTGGTTGCGTCGAGCAGCCTGCGTGGGAGAGGACCCTGAACTGTTCTTCCCTGTGGGCACACAAGGACCCGCGCTGCGGGACATCGCAGCGGCGAAGCGCGTGTGTGCCCGTTGCCCGGTCACCCCCGAGTGCCTCGACCTGGCGCTCAGCGGAGGGCAGACCTCGGGCGTGTGGGGAGGAACCTGCGAGCAGGAACGCGACGCGCTGCTCCGTGACGGCATTGACCATGCCAGAAGGAGGAGCACGGTATGACTGTGGTGAGGAGCACCCTGCCCGATTCGGCCCGCGAGGTGGTCGGAGAGGCCCTGCAGAGCACTCTGGTGGATCTGGTCGGCGTGTCGCTGATCGGGAAGCAGGCGCACTGGAACATCGTGGGCCCGCGTTTCCGGTCCATCCACCTCCAGTTGGACGAGGTGGTGTCGACGGCTCGCTCGTTCTCCGACACGGTGGCGGAGCGCGCCGCGGCACTGGGCCTGCCGCCCGACGGCCGGCCGGAGACGATCGCCGCGGCCTACACGCTGCCCGGTTCGAAGAGCGGCTGGATCCGGGACGACGAGGTCGTCCGGTTGATAGTCGAGACGCTGGAGGCGGCGATCGGCCGGCTGCGCGAGCGCATCGACGCCACCGAGAAGGCCGATCCGGTCACGCAGGATCTGCTGATCGGCATCACCGCGGAGCTGGAGAAGCAGCGCTGGATGTTCGAGGCCGAGAACTGGCCCCGGGACTGACCAGCCCCGAAGCACCACGGAAAGGCGCATGCGATGACCGACGCCCTCGAACTCGACGCACTGTGGGAGGACTTCCACCGTGCGGTGAACATGACCTCGCAGGAACTGGCCGCCTGGCTGCGGGTGAGCGACGCCGACGAGTCCGCGGAGCCGCTGCCGGAGCACGCGGGTGAGCCGACCGGGCAGCATGTCCTCGCGATCCTGCAGAAGCGGCGCACGGACCTGACCGACGACGACATCGAGGTGATGTACGAGGTCGTGGACACCGTCACCGCCGAGGCCGACGTGGAGAACGAACCCGAGGCCGAGAAGACCGTGCGCAGGCATCGGTTGATGACGCTGGGGCACGACCCGCTCAAGCCGTAGCCACAGCGGGACGACTGGTCATGGCCGACGGGTTTCCGCCCGTCGGCCATGACTGCTCGGCCATCCATGACGATCCGGCCGAAGACGCCCTCCGGCGCGCCGGATGACATGGCACACTGCTCGCACATCCAGTCGAGCAGAGGAGTTTGTGTGACCGGGACCGAGTCGGCCGGCCGGCGGATCGACACGAGCAGGCCGCATCCGGCCCGGGTGTACGACTGGTTCCTCGGCGGGAAGGACAACTACCCCGTCGACGAGGAGCTCGGACGGCGGATCACGGCGCAGGGGGACGCACCCCGGCAGGCACGCGCCAACCGCCGGTTCATGGAGCGGGCCACCCGGGTCGCCGTACGGGACGCGGGAATCCGCCAGTTCCTCGACATCGGCTCCGGCATCCCCACCGAGCCCAACCTCCACCAGATCGCCCAGTCCGCGGTACCGGACGCACGGGTGGTGTACGTCGACAACGACCCGATCGTCCTCGCCCACGCGGCTGCCCTGCTGCACGGCACGCCGGAGGGGGCGACGCACTACCTCCAGGCCGACGCCCGCGAGCCGCAGCGGATCCTCCAAGGGGCCTCCGCCGTCCTCGACTTCGAGCAGCCCGTCGCGCTGTCGCTGGTCGCGCTGCTGCATTTCATCTCCGACGAGGACGGCGCGCAGGAACTGGTGGACACACTGGTCGGCGCGCTGGCGCCGGGCAGTTGTCTGGTGCTGTCGGCGATGACGGCGGACTTCGATCCGGAGAAGGTGAACGCGGGCATCGCGGCGTACACGGCGAGCGGGGTGACCCTGGTGGCCCGCTCGCGCGACGAAGTGAGCCGTCTCTTCAAGGGACTCGAGGTGCTGGAACCGGGGATCGTGTCCCTGTCGCGGTGGCGTCCGGACGCGCGTGAGGACGGCGACCCCGTATCGCTGTACGGGGCGGTCGGCATCAAGCGCTGAGCCTCGAGCCGGCGACTCACCCCAGCAGCCACCCCCCGTCCACGCTCAACTCCACCGCGTTGACCGAGCCGTTGCGCAACAGGAAGTCCACGGCGTCCACCACGTCCGCCACGGTCGCGAGCCGTCCGGTCGGGGTCCTGGCCCGCAGTCCCGCCAGGACCTGCTCCGGTTTGGCCCGCCAGTGGGGGCTGTCGCCCACGACTCCGGGGTGGATCGCGTTGACCCGGACGGGCGCGAGTTCGACGACGAGGGTGTGCATCAGCCCGGTCACCCCGGCGTTGACGGTCGCCACCGTCGTGGCGCCCGGGTACGGCCGCTCCTTGGCCTGTCCGCCGAACAGCACGATGGCGCTGTCGTCGTGCAGCCGGGACCGCAGCGCGTGCACGACGGCGGTGTAGCCGACGAGCTTGAGCGTGACGAGGTGGACGGCGGCGTCGATGTCGTACTCGGCCACCCGGTTCTCGTCCCGGGAGACGCCCGTGATCACCAGGTGGTCGACGGTCCCCACATCGCCCAGCGCGTCGGCGATCCCCTTCGGCCGCGCGAGGTCCAGGGCGAGCCCCCGGGCGCCGATCTCCTTGGCCGCGGTGTCGGCGCGGTGGGCGTCGCGCCCGGTGATCACCACCTCGTCGCCGCGCTCCGCCCGCACCCTGGCGAACTCCCTGCCGATGCCCGAGGTTCCGCCGATCACCACCACGCCGCTCATCGGGAAGCCTCCCTCAGGTAGTCCCAGTCCCGCGTGAAGCGGTACGAGTGCCGCGCGGGCGGCTGCGGGGCCTGTGTCTCCAGCCAACGCAGCGGTCCGTCACCGGCGTTGGAGAAGCCGTGCACACAACCGGCGCCCGCCCAGGCGCAGTCGCCCGGACCGAGCCGGTGTCGCGCACCGTCGAAGACCCCGTCCACCTCGCCCTCGAGGAACAGATACGTCTCCTCGAAGGGATGGTCGTGCGTGCCCGCGACGCCGTCGGGCGCGTACTGCACCATGAACATCGTCGAGGCCACCGCGCCGAGATCGCTGTCGACCATCATCTTCACCGTGATCCCGCTGTAGACGAGAAGCGCGGTCCGCATGCTCGCCGACACCGCGAGCAGGTCCTGGGACTGCTTGCCCGGGTCCATCTGGGCGGGATCGAAGTGACCGAAGGACCGGGTGCGCGGATCGCGGACGTCGATACGGACGGGCGGGCGCGCGGGCCACGCCGGGACCGCCTGGGTGTCGTACCCGTACCGGGCCCGCGGCACCGGCGCGAGCATGTCGGCCCAGCGGGCGACAGTGTCCCCGGCGCCGCGCCACGCGTGCGGGACCCCGGCCGGGAGGAGGCCGTAGTCACCCTCCTCCAGCAGGTACGACCCCTCGGGCACATCGAGGACCACGGTCCCGTCAAGGACGTGGAAACTCTCCTCGTACGAGTGCACATGAGCCGGGACCGCCCCATCGGGCCGCAGCTCGCACACCCCGAAACCGGTGTGCGAACTGCCGTCGCCCTCGCCGACCAACTCCCGACGCCGGTAGCCGTGTTCGTCGTACGACGGCTCCGGCACGTCGGCGGCCCGGCGCACCAGGTGTCGCGTCACGCCCGGGCCTCCTTCGCGGCCAGCAGCCGGTCACGGGACTCCTCGACCAGGCGCCGGGCGCGCGCCACGTCGGCGGTGAGCCTGCCGTCGCGCTTGCGGACGACGCCGTCGACGAGGACGGTCTCCACGTTGGACACGTCGGCGCTCAGCGCGACCGCCGCGGCGGCGTCGTGAACCGGGGTCACATTCAGGGCGGTTGCGTCGATCGCGACGACGTCGGCGCGCTTGCCCGGGGTGAGGGAGCCGGTGCGGTCCTCCAGACCGGCGACATGCGCGCCGTTGCTGGTGGCTATCTCCAGCATCTGACGTGCGGTCAACATCGTGTCGGGTACCGGGACATCGGCCTGCCAGCTCGCCGCGTTGACGCGGGCCCGCTCGGCGCCGAAGGCCGCGCGGATCTGGGTGAACATGTCGCCGGGCACGGTGGTGACGACGTCGATGCTGAGCGAGGGGCGCAGTCCGTGCTCGATCGCCTTCATCACCGGCGGCCAGCCGTGCCCCATCTGCGTCTCCACCTGCGGCGCGATGGAGACCGTACCGCCGCTGTCGGCGACCAGCCGCCACTCCTCCTCGCTGAAGTAGCAGCAGTGGACGTAGGTGGTGTCGGGGCCGAGCAGTCCGAGGTCGTGGAGCTGCTTGACCATCCCGAAGCGGCCGGCGAGCCGTCCCATGGCCACGTGCACGGTGATCGGGATGTCCAGCTCGCGGGCGAGGGCCCACTCCGAGGTGACGACGTCGTTGACGCAGAAGCCGGGGCCGCGGGTGGCGAGGGCCAGGGTGAGCAGGCCGTCGTCCGAGGCGAAGTACTCGGTGCGGACGCGGCGTACGTCGTCGCCCGGGATCGCGATCTTGCTCTCGAACCAGTAGTCGGCGAGGGAGGTGTTGGCGCTGCCGTAGGCGTACTGGGCGCGGATGCCGGTCTCCGTGAGGGCCCGGATCGCCGCGTCCGGGTGCTCGGGCGTGTTGTTGATGTGGGACCAGTCGACGAGCGTGGTGATGCCGGCGTTCAGGCACTCCAGGGCGCCCGCGAGGTTGGCCGCGTACACGTCCTCGGGTGTGTAAAGGGGTGCGAAGGTGTCGAGGATGTCGACGAAGTAGTCGTCGAGGGTGGCGTCGGGCGCCACGTTCCGGATCGAGGCCTCCCACGTGTGACGGTGGGTGTCGACGAAGCCGGGGATCACGATGCGGCCGGCCATGTCGAGGACTTCGGCCTCCGCGTCGATCTCGCGGTCCACGGCCGCGATCTTCCCGTCCTCGATGAGGACGTCACCCTTGGGCAGGTCCCCGACTGCGGGGTCCATCGAGAGCACGTGTCCGGCACGAAGGAGTATCCGATGGGTCATCGCGCTTCCTCCTGAAGGGTGTTCAGTACGCGGCCAGGCTCCTGACGGCCGCCACGACCTTGTCGACGGTGGGGATGACCTGCTCCTCCAGCACGTCCGCGAACGGCAGCGGCACACACTCCGCCGCCACCCGCCGCACCGGCGCGTCCAGCAGAGCGAAGCCCTCGTCGGCGACGACGGAGACGAGCGTGGCGCCCCAGCCGCCCTGGTACGGGTTCTCCTCGACGGTGACCAGCCGGGAGGTCCGGCCGAGCGAGGCGAGGACGGTGGCCATGTCGAGCGGCACGAGGGACCGCAGGTCGACGACCTCGACGCCGATGTCCTCCTCGGCGAGCAGCGAAGCGGCCTGCAACGCCACCGGCACCATCGAGGCGAGCGCCACCAGCGTCACGTCGGCGCCCTCGCGCGCGACGGCGGCGCGCCCTAGTTCGACCACGTGGCCGGGCGGCGCGGGCGCGCCCTTGGCGGCCAGCAGCCCCTTGTGCTCGAAGAAGACCACGGGGTCGTCGCTGCGTACGGCCGCCGCCATCATCCCGATGACGTCGGCGGGGGTGGAAGGTGCCGCGATCTTCAGTCCGGGGACGGTCAGCGCCCAGTTCTCGGTGGCCTGAGAGTGCTGCGCGCCGAAACCGAGCCCGCCGCCGTTGGCGGTGCGAACGACGAGGGGCACGGTGACCTGACCACCCGTCATGTAACGCACCTTGGGTATCTCGTTGGCGAGGTAGTCCCAACAACAGGCCAGAAAGTCCGAGAACATGATCTCCGCGACGGGCCGCATCCCGGTCATCGCGGCACCCATCGCCGCGCCCACGATGGCCTGTTCGGAGATCGGCGTGTCCCACACCCGCTCCCGCCCGAACTCCTTCAGCAGCCCGGCGGTCGTCTTGAACACCCCGCCGGCCTCACCGATGTCCTCCCCCAGGCAGACGACGGACGGATCGCGTCGCATCTCCCGCGCGATGCCCTCGGCGACCGCCTCCCGGTACGTGATCACGTCCGCCATGCCGCACCTCCGTCCGCCCACACGTCGGTGAACGCCTCCCGCGGATCCGGCGGCGGCGCGCTCTTCGCGGCCTCGATCGCCTGCCGTACGACTGTCTGTGCGCGCCCGTCGGCCGCGGTGACCGTCTCCTCGGGCACCCCCGCCTCGATCAGCCGCCCGCGCGCGATGTCCAGCGGGTCGTGTTTGAGCCAGCGTTCGACCTCCTCGGCCGGGCGGTAGGTCGCCGGGTCGGACCGGCTGTGCCCGAAGTGGCGGTAGGTCTCGGCCTCCAGCACGGCGGGCCCGTCTCCGGCCCGGGCCCGTCGCGCCAGCCGTGCCACCGCCTCCTGGACGGAGACGACGTCGTTTCCGTCGACGACCTCACCGGGGATGCCGTACGCCGGTGCCCGGTCGGCGGCCGGCCGGGGCACCGCCGTGACGTCGGCGATCCGCGTGTACTCCATGTACAGGTTGTTCTCGCAGACGAACAGCACGGGCAGCTTCCATACGGCGGCCAGATTCAACGCCTCGTGGAAGGAGCCGATGTTGGTGGCGCCGTCCCCGAAGAAGGCGACCGCGAGCTGTCCGGTGCCGCGCAGCCGGGCGGACCAGGCGGCGCCGACCGCCATCGGCAGGTGGGCGCCGACGATGGCGTAGGAGCCGAGCATGTTGGCGTCGGCCTTGGTGAGGTGCATGGACCCGCCCTTGGCCTTGCACAACCCCGTCGCCCTGCTCATGAGTTCGGCCAGGCACTCCTCGACGGTGGCGCCCCGGGCCATCGCGTGGTGGTGGCCGCGGTAGGTGGCGAAGACGTAGTCGTCGTCGCGCAGGGCGGCGCTCGCGCCGACCGCGATCGCCTCGTGGCCGGCGGCGAGGTGGGTGGTGCCCTTGACGAGGCCCTGGAGGAACAGGTCGTGGGCGGCCTTCTCCGTACGGCGGATGAGGGCCATCTGCTCGTACAGGGCGAGGAGTTCAGCGGTGTCCATCGATGGTCCCCGTGTTCAGGTGGGACTGCGCCTCCCGGGCGGTGTTGAGCTCGCCGCCCACGGTCCAGTACTTGCGGCCGGCCACCAGCAGCTCCTCGGCCGGGAACTTGGTGATGACCTCGCAGCCGTCGGCGGTGACGACCAGCTCTTCCTCGATCCGGGCGGCGGACCAGCCGTCGGCGGCCGGCCAGTAGGTCTCCAGGGCGAACACCATGCCCTCCTCGAGGACTTCGGGGTGGTCGAGGGAGACCAGGCGGCTGAAGATGGGCTTCTCCCAGATCGACAGGCCCACCCCGTGGCCGTACTGGAGAGCGAAGGCGGCGGTCTCGTCGGCGAAGCCGAACTCCTCGGCGCGCGGCCAGACCTGCACGACGTCGGCGGTGGTGGCGCCCGGCCGGACCAGGGAGATCGCCTCGTCCATGTACGCGCGGCAGCGGACGTAGGCGTCGCGCTGGGCACGGGAGGCGCTGCCCACGGCGAAGGTGCGGTAGTAGCAGGTGCGGTAGCCGAGGTGGCTGTGCAGGATGTCGAAGAAGGCGGGGTCGCCCGGGCGGATCAGGCGGTCGCTGTAGACGTGCGGGTGGGGTGAACAGCGCTCCCCGGAGATGGCGTTGACACCTTCGACGTACTCGCTGCCGAGGTCGTAGAGGACTTTGCTGACCAGTCCGACGCACTCGTTCTCGCGGACTCCTGGGCGGAGGTAGCCGTACAGCTCCTCGTAGGCCGCGTCGACCATCGCGCAGGCCTGGGCGAGCAGGGAGATCTCGCCGCCGGTCTTGATGCGGCGGGCCTCGAGGAAGACCTGCTGCCCGTCGACCACATCGATGCCCTCGGCCCGCAGGGCGGCGAGGACCGGCATCTCGGCGACGTCGATGCCGAGCGGTTCGCCGGCGAGACCGTGGGCGCGTAGTTCGGCGGCGATCTTCGCGGCGACGTCCTCGGCGATGCCGGCGTCCGGGTGGAAGGCGCCCCGCAGGGTGGAGATGCCCGCGCGGGCTCCGGTGGGCGGGCCGCCCTTGCCGTCGCTGTAGTCGAGCCAGGGGTTGTAGAGCTGGTGGTGGCGGGCCGCGGAGCCGAAGTCCCAGACGATCGGTTCGCCCCCGCGGACCAGCAGGGCGAAGCGGATCAGCTTGTCCATCGCCCAGGTGCCGATGTGCGTGGCGGTCATGTAGCGGATGTTGGCGAAGTCGAAGCTGAGCACAGCGCCCAGTTCGGAGCGGTTCAGTGTGTCGTGGAGCCGGGCCAGACGCTGTCTGCGCAGCCGGTCCAGGTCGACGCGCTCTTCCCAGTCGACGGCATTGGGGCCGTAAGTGCGGATCGCCATCGCGACCACCCCCACCATCGAGTCAACGACCGTCCACAAGGGGTGTCAAGTGTCACTGAACGGTTTGGCTTGCCACGAACCAGACGCCCACGGCCGGTACGTCGCCGTCGTTGCGGTAGCGGTGGGGGGTCGTGGACTCGAAGCAGACGGCGTCGCCGGGGCGCAGAACCTGCTCGTCGAAGCCGAGGGTGAGGACGAGTTCACCGGAGGTCAGATAGCCGTACTCGCTGCCGGCGTGCCGCATCAGGCCGCCCGAGCCGGAGGAGGAGCCGCCGGGCCGGTACGTGACGAGCAGGAAGTCCACGTCCGTGCCGGGGACGTGCCCGAGCCGCTCCCACACGACGCCGGAGTCCAGCTCCAGCACCTCCCGCTCACCGGGGCTGACCAGGGGGCCGATGCGTCGGCCGGGGTCGGCCGCGAAGGCCGCCAGGGCGTGTACGACCGTGTCCGAACCCACCGCGGCTGCGGTCTCCCGTCCCTCGAAGAGGGCTTCGACCGAGATGCCGAGGGCCGTGGTGATCGCGTACAGGGTGCTGACCGACGGCTGGCTCTTCCCGGTCTCTATCTGGGAGACCAGACTCGCGGAGACGCCGACCTCACGGGCCAGCGCGCGCAACCCCACACCACGCTCCAGCCGCGCCTGCCGAATGCGCGCCCCGACGGCCGGCACGGAAACAGGGGACACGGGCGGGCTCCTCTCGTGTGCAGCCCCATTGAACAACCCGGCCCCCCGGCCGGGGAAGACTGCCCGCGTCATCGGGGCGAGAGCGCCGCGCAGGCCCGGCAGACCGCCCGCAGTCTCGGGGACGAGGTCCCGCGTCATCCGGCAAAGATCACCCACACCCTCCGCCCCAAGCCCCCCGTCATCCGGGAAGCAGCGCCCGCACCTCCCACCCCTGCTCCGCCCGCGGCCCCGCGTGCAGTTCGCCGCCGAGGGCCGTCACCCGTTCCTTCAGGCCGACGAGACCGAAGCCGCCCCCGTGCGCCGCGGGCGGCAACTGGCTGCCGCCGCGCCCGTCGTCGGACACGGTCACCTCCAGGCGGGCCCGCTCGTAGCCCAGCCCGACGGTGACCTGGGTGGCGTCGGCCGCGTGCCGGCGTACGTTGGTCAGGGCCTCCTGCACCACCCGGAAGGCGGCCGCCTGGACTTCGTGCGGGAGGTCGTCGGGTACCGCGGGGGCGCGGTGCAGGGTGGCTTTCTGGATGGGGCTCGCGAAGCCGTCGATGAGGCCGGCGATGCCCGCGAGGTCGCCCACCGGGCGCCGGTCGGCCGGGTCCTCGGTGTCGCGCAGCACACCGACCGTGCGGCGCATCGACGCCAGCGCCTCGGTCGCGGCCCGCTCGATACCGGCGAGGACGGGGTCGAGTTCGTCGGCGCCGGTGTCCGCCATCATCCGCGCCACCTGGGTCTGCACCAGGATGCCGGTGACATGGTGGGCGACGAAGTCGTGCAGGTCGGCGGCGATGGCCAGGCGCTCCGCCCGCCGGGTCTCGCTGACGGCGACGGTCCGCCGGTAGTCCTGCGAGCGCAGATATGCGGCAAACGCCACGGTGAGGCCGATCAGGACGAACCCGATCAGCATGTACGCCAGCATGAGGTCCTCGTCGTCGAGGAACGGCCGCACCGGCAGCGCGAGGACGGCGGCGCCGTCGAGCGACGCGCACGCCATCACCGAGGTGCGCGGACAGTGCCGTACCGCGACGAACAACAGGCACAGCAGGATCGCCAGCTCGCCCGGTCCGAACAGGGCACCGGAGCGCACCACGGAGTCGGCCGTGCACAGGAGGGAGGCCACGGCCGGCACGACGGCGCGCAGTTGGGGGGTGAGCCAGGGCGGGCGCCGGTGGGCCGGCCACAGTACGGCGGCGGTGCCGAGCAGCAGCACGGCCGCCTGTGGCCAGCCGACGCCCTTGTCGGCGCCCGAGGCGAAGAGGTCGACAGCGGCCGCTGCGACGAGGGCACCGATGCCGGCGGCCCATACGCAGCCCCGGGCGGAAACGGACTTCATGCCGCTCACGCTATGCGCAGCCGCCGCAGACGGGATCGGCCGAACGGTCGAGGCGCCGCCGTGCCGGACCCGGAGATCTTGGCCGTTCGGCCGAGGCGGGCGCCCGGCCCCGCGGGCGAGAGTGGAGCCACTTCCGAGGAGACGCCTCTTCCCCGGAGCCCCTCCTCCCCTGTCCTCAGGAGTACGTGATGCAGAGCAAGTACCTCGTCGGCGCCGTCGGCGCAGTGGCCGGCGCGGCCGTCGTCTTCGGACTCGGCGGCCACTTCCTGGCCGGCACCGAGTCGACCACCTCCCTGGACACCCAGAGCACGGCTTCCGTCGGCGGCCACAAGGCGCTCGCCGCGTACGTCGTCGAGGGCCGCACCCAGAGCAAGTACCACCCGCTGCCGTGGGTCGGCGTGAAGGTCACCGACGTCTCCTGCCCAAGCGGGCTCAAGGCCGTCGCCGGCGCCACCCTCACCTGCACCGGCGCGAAGAGCGGCGGCGGGACCGTGGACATACCGGTGACCGTGGTCAAGGCCTCGGACAAGTCCGTCACCTGGAAGTTCGACCGCTGACAAGGGGACCCGATCACATCATGAACACCGTCCTGGCCGGTTACGGCCTCGTCAAGAAGTACGGCTCCACCACCGCGCTGGCCGGTGTGGACGTCGACGTCCGCGAGCGCGACTCGTTGGCGATCATGGGCCTGTCCGGCTCCGGCAAGTCCACCCTGCTGCACACCCTCGCGGGGATCGTCCGCCCGGACGCCGGCGAGGTGCTGCTGAGAGGCGAGCGCATCGACCGGCTCGGTGAGAACAGACTGAGCGCACTGCGCCGGAAGCGGTTCGGGTTCGTCTTCCAGTCGGGTCAGCTGCTCCCGGAGCTGCCCGCCGAGGAGAACGTGGCGCTGCCGCTGATGCTGGAGGGCATGCCCCGCAGACAGGCCGTCGAGCGAGCCCGCCGCTGGTTCGCACCGCTGGGTCTCGACGGCCTCGCGCACCGCAGGCCCGGTCAGCTCTCCGGCGGTCAGGCCCAGCGCGTGGCGATCGCCCGGGCCCTGGCCGTCGAACCGGACGTGGTCTTCGCCGACGAGCCGACCGGCGCCCTGGACCAGGCCACCAGCACGGAGGTGGTCCGACTGCTGACGTCCGTCACGCGGGAACAGGGCGCCGCCCTGGTGATGGTCACCCACGACGCGGAGGTCGCCGGCCACTGCCACCGCGTCCTCCAGGTCCGCGACGGCCGCGTCAGCGGCCACAGCCCATACACGGTCGCCTGAGCGGCAGGAGATGTCATGCGTTCCCCCGTCCTGCCCCTGACCTGGCACATCGTCCGGTCCTCCGGCCGCCGTGGCCTGCAGAGCCGGCTGCTGGCGGCCGGTGCGGCCACCGTCGGCACGTTCGTCCTGCTGGTCATGGTCGCCGCCGCCCTCGGCTCCGGCGCCCGCGCCGACCGCACCGCCTGGCGCACCCCCGAACCCGCGAAGCACGGCACCGCGGTCCAGGCGCTCGCGACGACGTACGTACGCCACGAGCCCGTCACCGTCGTCTCCGTCGCCCAACTCCCCGGACGCCGCGGAACCCCCGCACCGCCCGGCCTGACCTCCTTCCCGGGGAAGGGCGAGGTGTACGTCTCCCCCGCCCTGGCCGCACTGCTGCACAAGCTGCCCGCGAACCAACTGGCCGACCGTTTCCCGAAGGTGCCCTCGTACGGCACGATCGGCGCCGCCGGTCTGGCCTCGCCGGACGAGCTGGTGGCCGTCGTCGGGCGTGCCCCGACCGATCCCGCGGTGTCCGAAGCGGCCGAGGGCTCCACGGTGTCCGACATCGATCAGGCCGCGCGCGCCGAGATCAGCGGTTTCTCGGGCACCCACGCGAGCCTGTTCACCGCCTACGACCAGCAGACGGCCCTGGTGGGTGTGGCGCTGCTGGTGATGCCGGTGGTGGTTCTCGCGGCGGCCTCCGGGCGGCTCGGCGCGGCCCGGCGCGAGCAGCAACTGGCCGCGCTGCGACTGGCCGGGGCGACCCCGCGGCAGATCATCGGCATGACCGCGCTGGAGACCGCGGCGCTCGGCGCGGCCGGTGCCCTGACCGGTGCGGCGCTGTACGCGGGACTGCTGCCCCTGCTCGCCGAGATCCCGTACGGCATCGGCGGCTGGTACGTGAGTCAGCTGTGGGTGGGGTTGCCGTGGCTGGTGACGGTCGTGGTGGCGGTCACCGGGGTCATCACCCTCAGCGCGGTGTCGATGCTGCGTCAGGTCGCGACCTCGCCGCTCGGCGTCGCCCAGCAGGCCGACCCACGGCGGACCCGGATCATCCGGCTCGTGCTGTTCGTGGCGGTCCTGCTCTATGTGTGGAGTTCCACTGGCGGCGGGCAGCTGTCGACCCGTCAGGTGGTCGGTCTGCTGCTGCTGTTCTACGGGGCTTTCTGGCTGTTCGGGCCGTGGGTGGTGGACCGGCTCGGCCGACTGGTCGGCCGCTTCGCCCGGGGTCCGGCGACCCTGCTGGCGGGCCGTCGTCTGAGCGACGACCCGCGCGGTGCCTGGCGTACGGTCAGCGGTCTCGTGCTGGCCGGGTTCGCGGCGGGGTTCTTCGCGGTGAGCATGGTCGGCATGGACGGCTCGGCCCACCGGGACCAGGTCGCGGTGGCCGGTGCGCACGCCTCGCAGGTCCGTACGCTCCTCCGTGACGCCGGTGTCACCGCCACCGTCGACACGGTGGGCGAGGACGACTGGGACGGGCTGCTGAGCGGCACGCCGGGCGTGATCGCCCACATATCCGGCGACGGCCGGGCCCGTCTCGACACCGCCGTCACCGCGTTGACGGCCGCGAACCCGGCTCGGCCGCCCCTCACCCAGGACTACGTGACGGCGGGCGACCGCACCGGCATCGGCCGCTTCGCCGAGGTCAGCACGGCGACTCTGGCGCTGAGCTTCCTCGTCGCCACGACGTCGGCCGGCCTCACCGCCGCCGCGGGTGTCCTGGACCGACGCCGGATCTACGGCCTTCTCCGCCTCGCCGGCACTCCTCTCAAGGTGCTGGACCGGGCCCGCGTCCGCGAGACCGTGATCCCCCTGGTCGCCCTGGCCGGCGGCACCACCGCCATCGGCGTCTACCTCTCCTACCGTCTCAACAGGGCTGTCGGCGCCTCGATCAACGTGACGGGCGTCCTGGAGCTGGCCGTGTGCGTGGCCGTGGGCGCGCTGGCGATGTTCGCGGCGATCGGCGGCAGCAGACCGTTGCTGCGCAGAGTGACGGAGGACGCAGCACGCAGCGCGGACTGAGACACCGGCTGGGAGCGACTCCGCTGATCGGATCGGTGCCGTGGCCACGAGCCGGCCTCCCGCCCGAGCGGTAGGGGCGGCCCGAAACGGCCGCCATCGGCTCCCGGTCCGGCGTGGCCCCGTGGCGGAGACAGTGCCGGCCACGGGTCGGCGCCCGCCCGAGAGGTGGGGCGGACTGGCCGACCGATCGTCGTCGGGTCCCGGCTCCGCGAGGGCCCAGCGACGTCCTCGCGCCGACACGGGACTGGTGCGAAGCACCGGCCGTGACCAGGACACAGCCCGCCCTCAGACCGGCACCGGGCCCGACCGTCACCCTCCGGCCGGGCCCGGTACCACAACCCCGCCCCGTCCGCAGCGCCACCGTGCCCGTCCTTCCCTGAGGCATGATCGACCCATGACGAGCCCCACCCCGCCGGCCGTGCCCATCCGTGTGCTGATCGCCGACGACCAGGACATGGTCCGTACCGGCTTCCGTTTCTTCCTGGACGCGCAGCCGGACATCACCGTGGTCGCCGAGGCCGCCGACGGGGAGACGGCGGTGCGGCTGGCCCGGGAGGTGCGGCCCGATGTGTGTCTGCTGGACATCCGGATGCCGAAGCTGGACGGGCTGGAGGCGACCCGGCTGCTGGCGGGGCCCGAGGTCGCCGATCCCCTGCGGGTGGTCGTGGTCACCACCTTCGACCTCGACGAGTACGTCTACGGCGCGCTGCGCGGCGGTGCCTGCGGGTTCTTGCTGAAGGACTCCGGGCCCGTCCTCCTCGCCGAGGCGGTCCGTGCCGCCGCGGCCGGGGACTCGCTGGTCTCCCCCTCGGTCACCGTGCGCCTGCTCCGGCACGTCACGGCGGACCCGGCCCCCGCGCCGGTCGTCGCGGCCTGCCCCGCACCCACCACCGAACCCCTGACCGACCGTGAGCTCGACGTGGTCCGCCTGGTCGCCCTCGGCCGTACGAACGCCGAGATCGCCGCCGAGCTGTACGTCTCCCTCTCCACGGTCAAGACCCACCTCTCCAGCGTCCAGCTGAAACTGGCCGCACGGAACCGCGTGGAGATCGCCGCCTGGGCCTGGCAGCACGGGCACGCGCGGCCAGAGAGCTGAGTCACCCGTTCTTCTTCCCCTCGAGCAGTTCTTCCAGCCGGTCGAACCGCTCGTGCAGGGCATGCAGCGCCCGGGCGCCCACAGGGTGCAGGCGCTTCTGCTCCCGCCCCACGAACCAGGTGGCGAGCGCCGCCGTGACCATGCCGAACGTCGTGATCCCGACGACCATGACCACCGTGCCGACGGCCCGGCCCCACCAGGTGACGGGGTAGAAGTCGCCGTATCCGACGGTCGTCGCCGTCTCGACCGACCACCACAGGGCCTTCGGGTACGACGTCAGGTTGGCGCCGCGCGCCTCCTCCTCGGCGACGATCACCGCCCAGGAACCGGTCAGCATCACCGCGAGGAGCACGAGGGTCGCACCGCCCGCCGCCTTCAGATGGAGCGACCGCCCCTCCCGGCCGAGCATCAACCCGACGACCCTGACGAGGATTCCGGGCAGCATGCTCACTCCTGGCAGTCCGCGGGCAGGGGCGGGGCGTACGGGGCCAGTGTCACCGCCGGGAGGGCGCCCGGCACCTCGGACGGGGCGTTCGAGTCGCCGTTTCCGGGACAAGCTGATCATCGGACGGCACAATGGCGGCAACGGCCGCAGGCACGAGAAGGAGCACAGTCGTGAGCGAGAGCCACACCCCGTCGGGTGCGTCGGCGAGGCTGAACACAGGTGTGGCGCACAACGCGCGCGTGTGGAACTACTGGATCGGCGGCAAGGACAACTACGAGGTCGACCAGCGGGTCGGCGATCACGTCGCCGGGATGTTCCCGATCATCCAGGAGATCGCCCGCGCGGACCGCTGGTTCCTGGGCCGCTCGGTGCGCTTCCTCACCGAGGAGCAGGGCATCCGGCAGTTCCTCGACATCGGCACCGGGCTGCCGACGGTGGACAACACCCACGAGATCGCTCAGCGCATCGCCCCCGACGCACGGATCGTCTACGTCGACAACGACCCGATCGTGCTGGTCCACGCCCGCACCCTGCTGACCAGCACCCCCGAGGGCGTCACGGACTACATCGACGCCGACGTCCACGACCCGGCCGCGATCCTTGAACGCGCCGCGCAGACCCTGGACTTGAGCAGGCCGGTCGCGGTGATGATGCTCGGCATCCTCAACTTCGTCCTCGACACCGATGAGGCCCGGCGGATCGCACGGGAGGTCATGGCCGCGATGCCCGCCGGGAGCCACCTGGCGCTGACGCACCCCACGTTCGACGCCGACCTCGGCGGCGAGGGCCAGATCCCGGCCATGAAGTTCTGGAACGAGAACGCCACTCCGCCGATCACGGCCCGCAGCGGCGAGGACATCGCCACGTTCTTCGAGGGACTCGACCTCCTCGAACCGGGCCTGGTCTCCTGCTCGCAGTGGCGTGCCGAGTCCGACTCCCCGGTCGTGGTACCGCAGTTCGGCGCGGTGGCCGTGAAAAGGTGACGCGGGATCCGATCCGGCCGAGCCCGTCGTGGAGGACGTATGACCACCCTTGCCGACCCCGTCCCCGGCGGCCGTCCCGGTGACGTGGACCGGGCCACCGCACTGAGCGAGGAGCTGGCCGAGAAGGGCGTGCGCGGCGTGGTCCTGGCCTACGTCGACACCGCGGGCATCTGCCGGGTGAAGACGATCCCGACGGCGAAGCTGCCCTCCGCCGCGGCCTGGGGCGTGGGCATGTCGCCGGTGTTCGACACGTTCCTGGCGAACGACTCCATCGTCACGACCGACACCCTGGGCTCCCCCGACGGCGATCTGCGCCTCTACCCCGACCTCGACCGGCTCGTGGCGCTGGCCGGGCAGCCCGGCTGGGCCTGGGCGCCGGTCGACCGGATCACGCAGGAGGGCGAGCGGCATCCGGGCTGCTCCCGCACGGTCCTCCGGCGGATCGTCACCGAGGCCGCCGAGCGGCACGGGATCACCTTCAAGGCAGGCGTCGAGATCGAGTGGGCGGTGGGCCGGGGCCCGGCGGCGGACGGTGACTTCGTGCCCGCCGTGTCGGGACCGGCGTACGGCGCCACCCGGCAGGTCGAGCTCGGCGACTACGCGGCCGACCTGCTGGCGGCCTGCGCCGAGCAGGGCATCGAGGTCGAGCAGCTCCATCCCGAGTACGCGGCCGGGCAGTTCGAGATCTCGACGGCTGCCCTGGACCCGGTGGCGGCGGCCGACGTCAGCGTGCTCGTACGGCAGACGATCCGGGCGGTGTCCCAGCGGCACGGGCTGGTCGTCTCCTTCGCCCCGGCGGTCTTCGCGGAGGGCGTCGGCAACGGCGGCCACCTCCACCTCTCCGCCTGGCGCGAGGGCGTGAACCTGCACTCGGGCGGCAAGGGCCGCTACGGCATGACGCCCGAGGCCGAGTCGTTCGTCGCGGGTGTCCTCGCCCATCTGCACGCGCTCACGGCCCTGACCGCGCCGAGCCCGGCCAGCTATCTGCGCCTCAAACCCTCCCAGTGGGCGGGGGTGTTCACCGCCTGGGGCCGCGAGGCCCGGGAGGCGGCCGTCCGGATCGTCACCGGCACCGCGGGCCGGACCGACCGGGCCGCGAACCTGGAGCTGAAGCCGGTCGATCTGGCCGCCAACCCGTATCTCGCGTTCACCGGTCTGATCGCCGCCGGACTCGACGGCCTGACCTCGGCCATGCCGCTGCCCAGAGAGATCACCGGCGATCCGGCCCTGCTCCCCACCGACCGGGCCACCGCCATGGGCGTACGCCGGCTGCCGACCTCCCTGTCCCAGGCGGTCAGGGCGTTCCGCGCCGACGAACAGCTGCGGGCCGCGCTGGGGCCGGTCCTCACCGACGCCGTGGTCGCCGTGCGCTTCGGAGAGAGCGATTCCGTGGCCGAGCTGGACGACGAGCAGATCGCGGCGGCGTACCGCTGGAAGTACTGAGCATGAGCGGAGGCGTCCAAGAGTCCCTCGCCGCCGCCCGGCTGGTGGACCACCACTGCCACGGGGTCGTCATCGACGGCCTCGACCGCACGGGCTTCGAGTCGCTGCTCACCGAGGGCGCGGCCTGGCCCGGGATCTCCCCCTTCGACAGCCCCGTCGGCGTGGCGGTCCGCCGGCACTGCGCACCCCTGCTGGACCTCCCGCGCCACGCGCCGCCCGACGCCTACCTGGCCCGCCGCGCGGAACTCGGCCCGCGGGAGGTCAACCGCCGCTTCCTGACCGCCGCGGGCACGGACGTGTTCTGCGTGGACACCGGGTACGCGCCGCAACGTCTCACCACACCGGCGGAGCTGGCGCAGGCCGCGGGCGGGACGGCGTACGAGATCGTGCGGCTGGAGGGCGTCGCGGAGGCGGTGGCGGCGCGGGGCGTGGAGCCGGACGCGTACGCGGACGAGTTCCACGCGGCCGCTCTGGAGGCCGTGGGGCGGCCGGGTGTGGTGGCCGTGAAGTCGGTCGCCGCCTACCGCACCGGCTTCGACCTGGACCCGGCGCGCCCCTCGGACGCGGAGGTCACCCGTGCCGCCACCGACTGGCTCGCCCACGGTGGACGACTGGCCGATCCGGTTCTCGTACGGCATCTGCTGTGGACCGCGGTGGACCTGGGGCTGCCCCTCCAGCTGCACACCGGGTTCGGCGACAGCGACATCCGTATGCACCGCGTGGACCCGACCCACCTCACGGACTGGCTGCACCTGACCGCGGGCACGATCCCGGTCCTGCTGCTGCACTGCTGGCCGTATCAGCGGCAGGCCGCCTATCTGGCCGCGGTGTTCGAGCAGGTGTACCTCGACGTGGGTCTCACCCTGCACTACGTCGGACCCGCACGGTCCCGGGCGATCCTGGCGGAGGCGCTGGAGATCACTCCGTTCCGCAAGCTGCTGTACAGCTCCGACGCGTACGGAGTGGCCGAATTCCATCTGCTCGGCGCGCTGTCGTTCCGGCAGGGACTGGCCGGGCTGCTCCAGGAGCGGGTGGACGCCGACGAGCTGAGCCTGCCGGACGCGTTGCGCGTCGCGGCCTGGACGAGCGGGGACAACGCCCGCCGCCTCTACGGACTTCCCGCCCCGTCCCCGTCCCACCAGGCGAGCGCGACTGAGCGCCCGCCGTCCCCGGAAAGTATGATCTAGCAATGTCTGACTTGACCGAAACCACGCCCGGCTGGCTGAGCGCCGACGATCTCGAGCAGACCCGCGCTCGGATGCCCATCCTGTACGTCGAGGCCGTGCCCGTGCGCGTCGACGACAGCGGCGAAGTCACCAGCGTCGGCCTGCTGCTGCGCATCGGACCGGACGGAACGGTCAGCCGCACTCTGGTCTCCGGCCGCGTTCTGCACCACGAGCGGGTCCGGGACGCCCTCCTGCGCCACCTGGAGAAGGACCTGGGACCCGTGGCCCTGCCCCGGATCCCGCCCTCCCTGCAGCCCTTCACGGTGGCGGAGTACTTCCCCACCCAGGGGGTCACGCCGTACCACGACCCACGCCAGCACGCGGTGTCCCTCGTCTACGTCGTCCCGGTGAGCGGTGACTGCCAGCCCCGCCAGGACGCCCTGGACCTGGTGTGGTTCAGCCCGCAGGAGGCCCTGTCACCGGCGGTGGAGAGCGAGATGCCCGGCGGTCACGGAGTGCTGCTCAAGCAGGCGTTGGCCCACATGGGCTGCGCTGTCTGAGGACCCGGTCAGTCGGTCTCCTTGCGCTGCGTCGTGCCGGGCTCGCCGTCGTCCCGCGTCCACGCGACGACGAGTTCGTCCTTGCTGCCGAAGCGGACCAGGTGGCTGCCGACGACACCCTCCAGGAGATCGAGGTGCTCGGACTCCGTCTCCAGCCTCAGCACCAGCGCACCCTCGGTGGCGGTGAGGGAGCCTTTGCCTCCGTTCTGGAAGAGCAGGCTGCCCTCACCGCTCTCCTCGTCCCACGTGGTGCGGCTGCGACGCCCGAGGTGCGAGGCGAGCTGCTTGGCGTAGCGGTGCGGGCGGTCGGTGGCGACGCGGGCTTCGGAGCGGGGCATGGGTACTCCCGGGAGTGCGGTGGCGCGGTACGAACTCGATGCTGCCGCAACACCGGTCGCCCCACGTCCATTCCGCACCGCTCGCACACCGCGACGTTCGTGTGCGGCCTATGCGCGGGTCTTGCTCGTCATGGAGAACTCGTCGGCCTCCGCCAGGTCGAAGTCGCCGTGGTCGCTGCCCAGGCCCTGCGCCACCAGCGCCGCCGCGGCACTGCCCAGGATCGCCGCCTCGCGTGGCGTACGGCCCAGGCCCACCCCGCGCAGGAAGCCCGCCGAGAAGGCGTCGCCGCAGCCGGTGGTGTCGACGACCTCGACCTCGAAGGCGGGGATGGTCTCCGTGCCCTCGGCGGTGACCAGGAGGGCGCCGTCGCCGCCACGGGTGACCGCGACCAGGCCCACACCCCCGGCCAGGAACTTCTTCGCACCGGTCACCAGGTCCTCTTCCTCGCTGAAGCCGAGGACCTGGTCCTCGTTGGGGAGCAGGTAGTCGACGTACGGGAGCAGCGGTTCGATCTGGTCGAAGGTGCCGAGCTCACCCGGCGCGAGCAGGTCCACCGAGGTGATGACGCCGTGGTCCTTGGCGTGCGCCAGGATGCGGGTGGCGACCTCTGCGCCGATCAGCTCGGGGCCGCCGAGGTGCAGGTGGCTCGCCTCGGCGACCGCGTCCCAGGACACGTCGTCGAGGCCGTAGGTGATGTTGGCGCCGAGCAGGTGGAGGGTGGGGCGGTCACCGTTGGGGCGGATGGGCAGGACGGTCGCGGAGGTGGAGGTGTCGGTACGGCGCACGAGCAACGCGGTGTCGATCCCGGCCTTGTCGAGCAGCTGCGTGAGCAGGTCGCCCGTCGGGTCGGTGCCGATCGCCCCCGCGGTGCGCACCGAGGCGCCCAGCTTGGCGAGGGTGAGGGCGGTGCCCGCGGCCGTGCCGGCGGCGGTCATGCGGATGTCCTCGACCAGGGTCGCGCCCTGGCCCTCGGGTATCTCCTCGACCGGCCGTACCAGCACGTCGAGCACGTGCACACCCATGGTGACGACGTTCTGTGCCTTCATCGGTTCCCCTCCTGTGCGGATTGCGTGGTGCCGTAGTTGCGGGCGAGGGCGGCCTCGATCACCGCGATCTGCTGCTGTTCGTCGAGGATGCGGGGCTGTCCCAGGGCGGCCGCGCGCTGGTAGACACCGCAGGCCCACTCCAGGAGCAGCGCGTGCTCGACCGCCTTGTCGAGGGTCGGGGCGTGGGTGACCGCGCCGTGGTTGGCCATCAGGGCCGCACCGCGCCCCTCCAGCGCGGCGAGGACCGACTCGGCCAGTTCCGGGGTGCCGAAGGTGGCGTACGGCGCGACCCGGACGGTGCCGCCGAGGGCCAGCAACTGGTAGTGGACGCAGGGCAGTTCGTCGAGGACGAGGGAGAGCGCGGTGGCCATCGGGGCGTGGGTGTGCACCACGGCGGCGGTGCCGTAGCGGCGGTAGACGCCCAGGTGGAGGTCGAGCTCCGAGGTGGGCAGCAGGCTTCCGGCCGCGATCTCTCCGTCGAGGTCCACCACGGTCACCTGGTCCGGGGTGAGCTCGGCCAGGACGGCGCCGGTCGCGGTGATCGCCACGTGGTCCTCGACGCGCACGCTGACATTGCCCGCCGTACCGATGAGCAGGCCCTCGGCCCCCAGACGGCGGCAGGCGTCCGCCACGGCGGCCCGCTCCTCGCTCAGCACCGGGCTTGAGTCGGTCATGCGCGCGACGCTAACCTAAACCTGAAACAAAGTCACGTTCACGTTCGGAGGTTGTCACGTGAGTGAGCGAAGGTCGTCCCGTGGCTGAGTCCACCCCGGACGCCGACCCGGCCGCGTGGGTCACCGCCCTGCGCCGCACTCCCCAACAGGCCCGCAGCCGGGCCCGTTTGGCCAGGGTTCTCGAAGCCGCGGAGCGCATCCTGGTCGAGGAGGGTGTCGAGTCGCTCACCACGACCCGGATCGCGTCCGAGGCGCGGGTGTCGGTCGGCTCGCTGTACCAGTACCTGCCCGATCGCGGGGCGATCATCGACGCGCTCGCGGCCGGCTACTTCGCCAAGCTGGAAGCGGCGATGGACGCGCTCGTCGAGGCCGCGGCCGCCGAGCGCTGGGAGGACCCGGTCGGCGTGCTCATCGACGCGTACACGGAGATCTACCGCACCGAACACGGCTTCCGCGCCCTGTGGTTCGGCAGCGGACTGACCGAGCGGACCCGGACCGCGGACCGCGAGCACAAGCGCCGGATGGCCGACGGGATCCGCCGCATCCTGCTCGCCCTGCAGCTCGCCGAGGACGACGAGACCCTCGCCCGCGTCTGCCACGCCGCGATCCTCGCCGCCGACGCCCTCGCCCAGGAGGCCTTCCGCCGGGAAACGAAGGGGGACGCTGCGCTGCTCGAGGAGACCAAGATCATGCTGCGCGGTTATCTCACGGACATCGCGGCGCGGTACAACGGTTCCTGACGTCTTCTGCGCAACGGGGGTCCGATGCAGCTCACCTTCACCGGCCGGGTGATCGAATGGCGCGGCCCGGCGCCCTACTACTTCGTCCCGGTGCCCGACCAGGAGTCCGCCGACATCGGTGAGGTGGCCCTGATGGCCACGTACGGCTGGGGCGTGATCCCGGTCGAGGCCCGGATCGGTGAGGTCACCTTCACGACGTCGCTGTTCCCGAAGGACGGCGGCTATCTGCTGCCGCTCAAGAACGCGGTGCGGGGGCCGGAGGGGCTCGACGCGGGGGACGGCGGGTGGAGATGACGGTCCGCTTCTAGCCACCAGCGCAACCGCGGCGCACTGCGTCGGCGCGGCGACGCCTACCTGGCCGCGGTCCCGCGCGCCGCCGGGGAGATCCCCCGGGTCGTCACTCCGGCCGAACGCCCGGACGCCATGGTGGAGTTCGCCGAAGCGGCGCAGGGTCTGGCCGAGGCGACCAGCCGCCGGTACGAACTCCAGGAGCGGATCGACGGAGCGGGCTCGTCGCGGGATCCGCGGTCAGCCCTCGGACAGCAGGAGGCGACGGGCGCCGCCCTGGCGCGGTTCGAGGCCGCCGAACGCCAGCGGCAGCCCGCGGTCGAGGACCGGGTGGCCGGCCGGTGCGGCGAGGTCACCGCAGGCCCACCGGCTCGCCCTCACCACGGTCTCCGGGACCACGACCATGGGCCTGTGGCACCCGACGGCCCGACCCCTCGCGACCCTGGACGTGACCGACACCGACGAGTGGCTCATGGCCGTCGCCGCGCACGAGATCCTCGCCGGCCCGCTGATGACGACGGACACGTATCGTGCAGCCGTGACCGAGACCGAGCCCCTGCGGCTGCCCGACATGCCGTTGCACGATCCGTTCGTCGTCGCCGATGCCGAGACGCGGACGTACTACCTCTACACCTCCAACGAACCGTCCGTGTCGGGTGTGGAGGGCGTCGGGACGATGGTCTACCGCAGTCGGGATCTGCGGGACTGGGCGCGGCCCGTCGTCGTGTTCCGGACGGACGAGCAGGAGGGGATCTGGGCACGGGACGGCGGGTGGGCGCCGGAGGTGCACGCGTGGGGTGGCAGGTACTACCTGTTCACCACGCTGCACGACGAGGGCCGGGTGCTGCCGGTGCCGCCGGCCGGGCGGTGGGGCACGCCCTTCCAGCTGCCGAACCATGCGCGCGGCACGATCACCGCCGTGTCCGACTCGCTGCTCGGGCCCTTCACCGCCGTCGACCCGTCCGGGCCCACTCCGCCCGCACGTCTCATGACCCTCGACGGCACGCTCCACGTCGATCCGGCCGGGCAGCCCTGGATGGTGTACGCGCACGAGTGGCTGCAAACCGTCGACGGGACGATCGAAGCCGTCCGGTTGGCTCCCGATCTGACCGGAACGGTCGGCGAACCCGTCTTTCTGTTCAAGGGCTCGGACGCGTTCTGGCTCGGTGAGCAGATCCCCGCGGGCGTACCGCACCAGCTCGCGCCCTACGTCACCGACGGCCCGCAGCTCCACCGCACCCCTGACGGTGCCCTCCTCATGCTGTGGTCGACGTACGAGAAGAACACGGCCGGGCCGGACGGCACCGTCAGCGGCGGTTACGTGCAGACCTACGCCGTCTCCAAGTCCGGTGAGCTGACCGGCCCCTGGGAGCAGCGCCGGCCGCTGGTCCGGGACGACAGCGGGCACGGGATGCTGTTCCGGACCTTCGACGGCCGGCTGATGATGATCCTTCACCGTCCCTTCGAGAACGCGCGCGGGAAGCTGTACGAGATGCGGGTCGAGGGTGACGAGCTGCGGGTGCTGCGGCAGTGCACCGACCTGGACGGCGACGACATCAGCGCCTGAGGCCCGAGTTCTGCGCGGCGGTGATCACCCGGTCCCGTTCGGTGGTGCTCAACAGCCCTTTCACGGCCCAGGTATCGGCAAGAGCGCGTACCGCCTGCACGAACACTCCCGAGGACGCGAAAGGCGCCTGTGCCCAGAGCACGTCGAGGAAGGTCAGGCCGTCGCCGCGGGCGCGGTTCGGGACGCCCGAGTCGGTCCGGCCGAAGAGGATGAGCGGTTCGACGCGTTTGAAGTAGGCGTGGTAGCGGGTGTCGTCCGCGAGGTGGAAGGGGGCGAGGATGAGGCCGTGCGTGGTGAAGTGCAGCGGGCGGCCCTCGGGGCGGATCGCGTCGGCGAGGTCGCCGCGGAGTGTGAGGTCCTTGTATAAGGAGAACTCCCGGAAGGTCGTGGCCGGGCTCTGAGCGACCAGCAGGACCGGGCCGTGGAAGAGCGACTGGACCGTCGGATCGTCCGGGGCCCGCTCGACGCGCAGGCGGTAGGGGGTCGAGAGACCGACCCGGTCGCCGGTCCGCCAGTCCCGGTTCAGGGTGAGGTAGCTGCCCGGCACCGCCGCGACCCGCTGCCGTACGCCGTTGACCGTGACGGTGACGCCTGTCGTGGCCCAGGAGGGGATGCGGAGCTTCAGATCCAGTGTGCCGCCGCCCTCGCGGAAGGTCAGGGTGCGCACGCCCTCGTACGGATAGGCGCTCGTCTGCTCGACGACGAGCCCGCGTTCCGGCCAGCGCAGGGTCGAGGCGACGTGGAGGTTGACGTACAGGGCGGTGCCGTCGGCGGAGCGGAAGTAGATCGAGTCCTGGTACTTGGTGTGGTTCTCCATGCCGGTGCCGCCGCAGCAGGTTCCGGTGTTGTCGTACGCGCGCACCACCCCGGGGCCCATCCCGACGAAGTAGGTGGCCTCCGGGCTGCTCGTACTGGCAGCGTCCCGGCGGGAGGCGAGGATGTGGTTGGTCAGGCCTCGCTCGTAGTAGTCGGTGTACGCGGGGTCCGGGTCGTGGAAGAAGAGCCCGCGGCTCAGCTTGAGCATGTTGTACGTCGCGCAGGTCTCGGCGTTGTTGTCGCCCAGGGTGGCCGCGACGGCGCCCCGGGCCCGGAACATCTCGCCCTGTCCTGTGCCGCCCAGGCTGTAGGTGCGGGGGCCTGCGACCATGCCCCAGAAGTTACGGGCCGCGGCGGCGTACCGCTGCTCACCGGTGTGGTCGAACAGCCGGAGGTAGCCGGTGAACTGGGGGATGTGCTGGTTGGCGTGCCGCCCGTCGAGGATGTCCCGGTTCTCGGCACAGGCGTCCAGTAAGGCGGTGTTGTCGAAGCAGCGGGCGGCCGCGAGGTGTGCGGGGCGTCCGGTGAGGGCGTACAGGTCGGCCAGCACCTCGTTCATTCCGCCGTACTCACCGGCGATGTAGATCGACCACATGCGCTCCAACTGGGCCTTGGACAGCCGGCTCAGGCGGCTGTGCACCCAGTCGCCCATCGCTGAGGCCATCCGCAGCGCTTGCTGGCTGCCGCCCAGGGTGTGCGCGTCGAGCAGGCCTCGCATGATCTTGTGACAGGTGTAGTACGGCGCCCAGATCGTGGGGTACGTCGTGTAGCTCTCCAGCAGGATGAACTGCGTCTCCGGGTACGCCGCCAGATAGCCCGGATGACTCGGTTTCGGTGAGCCGTGCTCCGCGAAGGCCTGCCGGCACTCGTCCAGCGCGGTGACCAGGTAGTCCAGCTTGGCCTTGAGGGCGGTCTCCTGGGTACCGGCGTACGCCTGGGCGACGAGGGTCAGGAAGTGGCCGCCGTAGTGGCCGCGCAGGTTGCCGTCGGCGGTCTCCCAGCCGCCGGGCGGCCGGGCGCCCCGGCTGTCGAGGCCCGCGTTGGCGCGGAAGACGGCCAGGATGCGGTCGGCGGGGTAGGAGCGGGCGTAGTCGAGCATGAGGTCGCGCTTGCGGCGGAACACGCCCTCGCCGAGGGTCACTTGGCCGAGCGGGAAGGGCTGCACCGGCCAGTCGGGCGCCGCAGCGGCGTAGGACGGGGTGGCGATCTGCGCGAGGGGCACGGCGGCCGCTGTCGCAGCGGCCAGGCCCAACACGCGTCTGCGGGTGGGGGGCTGGGACATGCCGGTTCTCCGATCGTCGGTCTCGTCTGTGGGGGTCGTCGTCTGTGGGGGTCCTCGTCTGTGCCGGTCCTCGTCTCTGCCGGTCCTCGTCCGTGCCGGTCCTCGTCTGTGCCGGTCCTCGTCTGTGCCGGTCCTCGTCTCTGCTGGTCCTCGTCCGTGCCGGTCCTCGTCCGTGCCGGTCCTCGTCCGTGCCGGTCCTTGTCAGCGCCGGGTAGTCGGCAGCCACACACGCATCGTCGACGGGCCGCGGTTCGCCCAGGAGTGGTACGGCACCAGCACGATCCCCTGCCGCCGGGCGGCGGGCGCCTCGGCCCGGTCCGGTGGCCGGTACGGCCACACCTCGTCGTGCGGCTCGGCGAGTTCACCCGGCGCCACGACCGTGTCGTCCGGACCGTCCACCGGCTCGGCGGCGATGTCCACCCGCACGGCGTCGACCTCCCGTCCGTCCGGCAGGTCCACCGACTCGGCGCAGTACACCAGGGGGCCGCGCTGGACGGCGACCGTGCCGCGCACCGCGTCGATGCGGGGGTCCGGCCCGATCCAGCGCGGGGCGACGGGCAGTTCGAGCCGGATCTCGTCGCCCGGGCGGAAGACGCGGGTGACCGTCGCCGTGCCCGGGACGACGGTGCGACGGGTTCCGTCCGCGTCGACCAGCCGGGCCGTGGCCCCCTCCGTCCACGCCGGGACGCGCAGGGACAGGGTCCATGGACGGTCCGGGGACCGGGTGATCCGTACGGTCACGGTCCCGTCGGACGGGTAGTCGGTGCGGACGCGCAGGGCGACGTGGTCGACGGAGATCTCGGCGTCCGCGTACTGGTGGAGCTGGATGCCGTGGTCGTCGACGGAAGCCAGATACGCGGGCAGCAGGGCCAGGGTGCGGGCCACGTTGGTCGGGCAGCAGGACACCGCGAACCAGGGGGCACGCAGGCTCGATTCGGCACGTGGGCTCACGGCGTCCGCCGCCGGGACGGTGCCGCGTCGGCGGCGGTGCAGGGTGTTGGCGTAGAAGAAGGAGCGGCCGTCCTCGGAGGGTGAGGTCGCCACGACGTTGAACAGGGTCCGTTCGGCGAGGTCGGCGAAGCGGGGTTCGCCGGTGGCGAGGAGGAGTCGCCAGCTGAGCATCACGGAGGCGACGGCGGCGCATGTCTCCGAGTAGGCGCGGTCGGGTGGGAGGACGAAGTCGTCGCCGAAGGACTCGTCGCGGTGGTGGGAGCCCATGCCGCCGGTCAGGTAGGTGCGTCGGGCGACCGTGGTCTCCCACTGCCGTACGACGGCCGCCAGGAGGTCCTCGTCCCCCGTCTCCACGGCGACGTCTACAGCGCCGGCCGCGAGGTAGAGGGCCCGGACGGCGTGGCCGCGCAGGACAGGGGCCTGCCGGACGGGCAGGTCGTCCTGGTAGTAGGCGCGGCCGAACTCGCCGTCGGCGAGACTGCCTCGGCCTCGGCGGTCGATGAACAGTGCCGCCTGGTCGAGGTAGCGCTGTTCGCCGGTCGCTCGGGCCAGTTCGACCAGGGCGGTCTCGATCTCGGGATGTCCGCACACGCCGTCGATGCCGCCGGGGCCGAAGGTGGCGCACACGTGATCGGCGGCCCGCTGGGCGATCTTCGCCAGCTCGCCCTCGCCACGGGTGCGGATCTCCGCCACGCCCGCCTGGATCAAGTGCCCGTAGCAGTACAGCTCGTGGCCCCATTCGAGGTCGCTGTAGCGGGGCTGCTGGCCGGGGCGGCCGAAGGCGGTGTTGAGGTAGCCGTCGGGTTCCTGGGCGGTGGCGATCGTCTCGGTGATCGTGTCGGAGCCGGTGCCTGCCCAGGCCATCGCTTCGAGCAGCTTGTAGACGTCGGAGTCGGCGAACTCCCGTCCCCGCCGCTGCTCCACGGGTGCGCCGAAGTTGGCGGTCCAGCCGACGCGTTCCATCCAGTCGCGGCAGTGGTCGAGGGTGGCGGTGGCGTTGGCCTCCCTGCGCCGGGCCCAGAAGCCGCCGGTGATCCGTACCTCGTCGAGGCCGAGCGGCCGGAGGCGACCGCGACTCGGTGCGACCGGTACGACACGGTCCGTGTTCGTCTTCGACGTCGACTTCAACGCGTCATCCCTTCAGGGCACCCGACATGAACCCGCGCACGTAGTGCCGTTGCAGAAGCAGGAAAGCGAGGAGACAGGGCACGGCGAGCACCACCACGCCCGCCTCGGTGGCGCCGTAGTCGACGGCCCCCATGCTCTGTTGGCGCAGATTCGCGACGGCCAGCGGCAGGGGCGCCTTCTCGCTGTCGGAGATGAGGATCAGCGGGGCGATGAAGTCGTTCCAGGCCGCGAGAAAGGCGAAGAGGCCCACCGTGATCAGTCCCGGCCGCACCGCCGGGAGCAGCACCCGGCGCAGGGCGCCCGCCGTGCCGCAGCCGTCGACCAGGGCCGACTCCTCCAGTTCGCGGGGGACCGCCTCGAAGGAGATCCGCGATCATGAAGGTGGCGAACGGGAGTTGGAACATGGCCAGCACCAGGCTCAGCCCGATCAGGGAGTTCTGGAGGTGCAGCCGGCCGAGGAGGACGTAGAGGGGGATCAGGAGGGTGGCGTACGGGACCATGAGGATGGCCAGGGTCAGCAGGAACAGCAGGTTCTTGCCGGGGAAGCTGAACCGTGCGAAGGCGTAGCCGCCGAGGAGCGACACACCGACGGTGAGCGCGACCGTGAGGGCCGAGACGACGGTCGAGTTGAGGAGGTAGCGCCACAGTCCGGCGTCGTAGTCGAGGAGGGTGCGGTAGTTGCCGAAGCCGTAACCGGACTCCTGGGCGGTGCCGGGCTGGGCGCTGACGGAGGCCCAGGTGTTCCAGAGCAGCGGGAAGAGGAAGATGACGGCAAGGCCGGAGGCGACGACGTAGTACGGAGTCTGTCCGAGAGCCCGGGTGCGCACGGCGCGGTCTCCCTTCATGATTCGTCGGCGTGCCGCAGACCGCGGAACTGCGAGGCGTTGAGGAGGAGCAGAGCGGCCAGCACGATGATCGAAAGGGCCGCCGCGGTACCGAGGTCGAGCCGCTGGAACGCCTCCCGGTAGATCAACTGCACCACTGTCACCGTGCTGTTGTCCGGGCCGCCCTTGGTCAGGACGAAGAACTGGTCGAAGGCGAGCAGCGATCCGGTCACGCACAGCAGCAGGGACAGGGCGAGAGAGGGCCGCAGCAGTGGCAGGGTGATGGAGCGGAAGATCTGGCCGCGGCCGGCGCCGTCCATGCGCGCCGCCTCGTACAGCTCGTGCGGGATGCGCTGGAGGCCGACGAGCAGGATCAGCATGTAGAAGCCGGCGAACTTCCAGACGACGAGGAACACCGTCGACAATAGGGCGGAGGTCGGTGTGCCGAGAAAGGACACCGGGCCGTCGACCAGGCCGAGCTTCTCCAGGGGGCGGCTGAGGGGGCCGGTGGTCGGGCTGTACATCCCCCAGAACAGCAGGGAGGCGGAGGCGAGCCCGAGGGCGCCCGGCAGGAAGTAGACCGTGCGGAAGAAGCCGGTGCCGGAGCGGGACTCCTGCACCAGCAGCGCGAGGAGGAGCGCGAGACCGAGGAGGACGACGGTGACGATCCCCGTGTAGAGGAGTGTGAAGCGGACCGCTGGCCAGAACAGGGTGCTGTCGGTGACGTCCGTGTAGTTCTCGGGAGTGTTGCCGCCCCGGTCGCCGGCGAGCAACGGCCAGTCGTGGAGCGACATCTGGCCGACGAGGAGGAGGGGCAGGACGAAGAGGACGGCGACGAACACGGCTGTCGGGGTGGCGTATCCGAGGCCTTGGAGGGTGCGGGAGTGCCGGAGGATCCTGCGGCGCCGGTGTGGGGCGGCCGTCCGGACCGGGTGCTCGGCGGTTGCCGCCCGGTCCGGTGCCTTCACCTGCATGTCTCTCCTCAGCCGTAGCCCCTGCGGCATGCTCAGTCGGTCAGTGAGGCGGTGACGGCCTCGTTGTCCTTCTCGACCTTCGCCGCGTCACCGAAGACGGCGTCGCGCATCAGCGTCAGCCAGGGGCCGTTGGGGTCGTTGAAGGTCTGGCCGAACTTCAGGGCGTACGGGGTACGGCCGTCCGCCACCAGCTGGTTGATGGTGACCAGGCGCGGGTCGGCCTTGGAGTACTTGTTGGACGCGAGGTCGGTGCGGGCCACCACGTCCTTGTGCGCGGCGACCACGTCGACCTGTGCCTCGTCGCCCACGGACCAGGCGAGGAAGTTCCAGGCCTGGTCGGTCTTGTCGCTGGTGGCGGAGATGCCGATGGCGTCCCCGCCGACGAAGGTGGACTGGCCGCCGTCGGGCCCGGGGATGGGGGCGACACCGAGGTCGAGGTCCTTGGGCATCAGGCCCAGGGTCGTCGACGGCATGGGCATCACGCCGACCTTGCCCTTCGGGAAGACACCGGTCCAGGTCACACCGGTCTCGTCGCGGGCGCCGGGGGCCACGATGTCGTCCTGGACCCAGCCGCGGTAGGTGTCGTAGACCTTCTCGGCGGTGTCGGAGGCCAGGAGGGCCTCGGTGCCCTCCTCGTTCATCACGTCCTCGCCGGCGGCCCAGATCGACGGCCACCACGTGAAGACACCGCAGCCGCCGCAGTTGCCGCCGAAGAAGGTGCCGCTGACGCCACCGCCCAACTTGTCGACGGCCCGCGCCTGTTGGTCCCATTCGGCCAGCGTGGTGGGCGGCTTGTCCGGGTCGAGCTTCGCCCGGCGGTAGAGGTCCTTGTTGTAGAAGAGCACCGAGAGGTCGAGGGTGTGCGGGACGACGTACTTCTTGCCGTCGTACGTGCCGGCCTTGATGTGCGACTGGGCGAGGTCGTCCGCGAAGGGCAGGGCGTCGATGTGGTCGGTGAGGTCGGCGAAGAGCCCGCTGGAGGTGTAGTTCGGGACGAACACCACGTCGGAGGCGAACAGGTCGGGGAGGTCCTTGGAACCGGCGGCCGCGCCGACCTTGGCCTGGTAGTCGTCGGTGGGGACGACGGTCAGTTCGACCTTGTTCTTGTGATGGGCGTTGTACGCCTTGACCAGGGCCTCGCTCTGCGGGCGGGTCGCCGCGCGGGTCCACATGGTCAGCGTGGCGCCGTCGTCGACCCCCTTCGCGTCCGCTGTACCCCCTCCCCCGCCGCCCGAGTCGTCGTCCCCCGATCCGCAGGCCGTGGCCAGGCCGACCGTGGCGACCAGGGCGACTGCGGCGGTGACGAGTCGGCGGACGGGTCCACGCGATCCGAACGGGCTCCCCATGACGATCCCCCTACGTGACGAGCACCCGGAAGAAACGAGCCGAAAAGGCTTTCGTCAAGCTAGAACCGAGCTCACTGCCCGTCAATCCCCCGCGCAGAACAACGAGTTCAGGTGGGCGAGCGAAAATTCTCGCGTACGGTTGAGAGTGCGCGACGCGAGACAGGAGACCCCGCATGACACCCGCCCCCGGCCCCGCTCGTTCGCACACCGCCACCCTCACCGACGTCGCCAGGCTCGCCGGCGTCTCGGTGGCCACGGCGTCCAAGGCCCTCAACGGCCGCAGCCAGGTGCGCGCCGAGACCCGGCAGCGGGTGATCGAGGCGGCCGAGCGGCTGTCGTTCCGGCCCAACCAGCTGGCCCGGGGACTGCTCGCCGGGCGGACCGGCACCGTCGGACTGCTCACCAGCGACCTGGAGGGCAGGTTCAGCATCCCGATCCTCATGGGCGCCGAGGACGCGTTCGGCGCGGGCGAGGTCGCGGTATTCCTGTGCGACGCGCGCGGTGACGCGATCCGTGAGCAGCACCATGTGCGCGCGCTGCTCGGGCGCCGGGTCGACGGGCTGATCGTGGTGGGCAGCCGGACCGATCCACGCCCCTCCCTGGGCCGTGACCTGCCCGTTCCCGTCGTGTACGCGTACGCCCCCTCCGACGACCCGGCGGATCTGTCGATCGTGCCCGACAACGTGGATGCGGGCCGGATCGCGGTGGAGCACCTGCTGGCCTGCGGGCGCACCCGGATCGCGCACATCACCGGCGACCCGGGCTATCTCGCCGCGCGGGACCGGGCGGACGGTGCCCGGGAGGCGCTCGCGGGCGCGGGGCTCGACTTCGTCGGGGAACCGCGCTTCGCGGAGTGGTCGGAGGGGTGGGGGCGGGCGGCCACCGCGATGCTGCTGGAGCGGCACGCCGACGTGGACGCGGTGCTGTGCGGCAGCGACCAGATCGCTCGCGGGGTCATCGAGATCCTGCGGGAGCGCGGCCACCGGGTGCCGGAGGACGTGGCGGTCATGGGCTTCGACAACTGGCAGGTTCTGACCTCGGCCTCCCGGCCGCCGCTGACGAGCGTCGACATGAATCTGGAGCAGGTCGGACGGGCGGCCGCGCAGGCACTGTTCGGGGCGATCGACGGCATTCCCCGCTCGGGGGTGGAGACGCTGCCGTGCCGGGTCGTGATCCGGGGGTCCACGGCTCACCTGTCCTGAACCATGCGGTTGCCGAACTCGGTCATCAGCGACCTCTCTTGACACTCCATCAGCTCGCTCCTACGTTGCGAAAACCTTTTAGGTCGTTTCAGCAAAGGGGAGCATCCGATGCGAAGACGAACTCCGCCGCGAAGGCGAACCGGGACCGTCCCCCAGCGCCTCCTCGTGATCCTGGCGCTCCTCCTGTGTTCCCTCTCCCTCACGGCACCCGCCCATGCCGCGCAGACCATCGGGTTCCCCACCTTCACCGGGCCCGCGATCCCGGCCCCGCCCGTCGCCCAGACCACCGGCGACATGATGCGGGCCATCTACGACGCGGAGAGCTCGGGCACCGACTTCTGGATGGACCGGCTGCTGGCCCGCACCGGCGACGACCCGGCGGGACCCTGGCTGATGAGCCGCGGACGGGCCCTCTTCATGAAGGAGCACGACCCCGCCCGGCTCGGGTTCGCCGGCAAGGTCGCCTACTGGGAGAGCATCAACGACAACAGCGCCTACACGGTCGCGATCACTCCGGGCACCTTCACCGAACAGGTCTCCCAGCGCCGTCAGACACCCAGCCACTGGAAGAGCGTCCACACCAGCGGCTCGGTCTCGGTCGAGCAGACCAAGTTCATCACCGACAACAACGTCGCCGTGACGAACCTGTCGATCAAGAACAACGGCAGCAGCTCGACCACCCTGCAGTTGCGGGCGACTTCGCCGTACGCCACCACGGGCACCGGCAGCGAACTGACCGGCCAGGTCAACGCCTACAACAACCTCACCACCGTCCGGCCCCGGCTCACCGGCGACGGTTTCAGCGCGTCCGGCGGCGGCCTCAACCGGTCGGTGACGATCGCGGCCGGGGCCACGGTGACCGCCAAGGTGGTCATGGGCTTCGTCACCGACGAGATTCCCGAGTCGCTCAGCGAGTACCAGGCCTACGCGGGCTACTCCCCCGCGACCGCCTTCGCGACCCACGTCCGGGCCTACAACCTGTGGTGGGCGCAGAACGTGCCCTACATCGACGTACCCGAGCCGGCGATCAAGAAGAACATCTACTACCGCTGGTGGCTGATGCGCTTCAACAACCTCGACGCCGACATCCCCGGGCAGACGTTCCAGTTCCCGACCTCCACCGAGGGTGTCCTCGGCTACAACAACGCGATCGCGCTGACCCAGCCGATGCACATCGACGACCTCAAGTACCTGCGCAACCCGGCCTATGCGTACGGGGACTGGCTGAGCGTCGGCCAGGTGTCCAAGGGCGGGCGCTTCCTCGACAACCCGGGCGATCCGGCGAACTGGTCGAACAGCTACACCCAGTACATAGCGGAGGCGGCCTGGAAGAGCTACCAGATCCACGGCGGCCAGCCGGCGATCGCAGGTCAGCTCGCCCATTACGCCGAGGACGACGTGAAGGGACAGCTCGCCTACTACGACCACGACAACAACAAGCTGATCGAGTACGACTGGGGCGCCCTGACCGGCAACGACGCCGACGCGGTCTCCTTCCACTGGAAGCCCGGAAACATGGACCGCGCCGAGTCCGCCTACCAGTACAGCGGGGCTCTCGCCGCCGCGCAGGCCTACCAGGCGACCGGCAACACGGCCAAGGCGACGGAGATGCGCACGCTGGCGAACCAGATCAAGGACGCCATCGTCAACGTGCTCTGGAACCCCGACCGGCAGCTGTTCGAGCACCGGTTGAAGTCGACCAACGAGTGGGTGCCCTGGAAGGAGATCAACAACTACTACCCGTTCTCGGTCGGGGCGGTCCCCGACACCGCCACCTACAAGCAGGCGTTGCGCCTCTACGACGACCCCGCCCAGTACCCGGTCTTTCCCTTCTACACGGCCAACCAGGTCGACAAGAAGGCGGCCGCCGACGCGGGCGAGCCCGGCTCCAACAACTTCTCGACGATCAACTCCACCGTCCAGTTCCGGCTCTACTCCTCGGTGCTGCGCAACTATCCCAACTCCTGGACGAAGGCGACGGACTACAAGAAGCTCCTCTACTGGAACGCCTGGGCCCAGTACGTCGGCGGCGACACCCGGTGGCCCGACGCCAACGAGTTCTGGGCGGACTGGAACGGCAGCGCGATCACCTACCGTTCCTGGATCCACCACAACATCCTCGGCAGCAGCAACTGGACCGTGATCGAGGACGTGGCGGGGCTGCGGCCGCGCAACGACGCCAAGGTGGAGCTCTCCCCCATCGACATCGGCTGGGACCACTTCACGGTCAACAACCTCCGTTACCGGGGCGCCGACCTGTCGATCGTCTGGGACGACCCGGCCGACGGTGTGGTGCGCTACCCGGGCATCCCGGAGGGCTACTCGATCTACGTCAACGGCAACCGGGTCGCCACGGTCGGCTCGCTGGTGCCCTTCACCTGGGATCCGGCCACCGGCGACGTCACCACGAGCGGCACGGTCACCCACCACACGGCCGTCGCCGGGCTCAAGGCGCCGAACCAGGTCGTGCAGGACAGCCCGCGCATGGTCGACATGCTCGCCAAGGCCGGCGTCGACCTCACCGCCGACCTGACCGACCTCGCCGCCGAGGCGACCGTGTCCGCCTCCTCCACCGGCTCCGGCAGCACGGTGGGCGGAGCGGTCGACGGCTACCCCACCAACGAACCGTTCTGGGGCGCCGGCGGATCGGCCGCCCAGGACTGGTACGAGCTCAATTTCGGCACGGCCCGCACGCTCAACGAGGTGCGCCTGTACTTCAAGGACAGCCGCCCGGCGAGTACGGCCTACCGAGCACCGTCGGCGTACACCGTCCAGTACTACAACGGCATTTCATGGGTGGACGCCCCGAGCCAGACGAAGAGTCCGGCGGCACCGCGCGCCAACTACAACCTGGTGAGGTTCCCGGCGATCAACGCCCAGCGGGTCCGCATCCTGGCCACCAACGCGTCCGGTGCCAGGACGGGCCTGACCGAGGTCAAGGTGTTCAACCGGGGCGGGGCCCAGCCACCTGCCAACCAGGCACCCTCGGCGACGGCTTCGGCCTCGTACACCTCCTCCTGGGAGAGTGTCGCCGCGGTCAACGACGGCATCGATCCGCCCTCGTCCAATGACACCGTCAACCCGCGCTGGGGCACCTGGCCGGAGACGGGCCAGCAGTGGGCCGAGCTGACCTGGCCGACAGCGAAGACCCTGAAGAGGGCTGAGGTGTACTTCTTCGACGACGACCAGGGCATCGACATGCCCGCCGCCTGGAAGCTCCAGTACTGGAACGGCAGCGCCTACGTCGACGTGCCCGGGGCGAGCGGCTATCCGCTGGCCAAGAACCAGTACAACAGCGTCACCTTCACCCCCACCGACACCACCCGGCTACGCGTGCTGCTCACGAGCAACGGCACGAACTCCGTCGGCCTCCTCGAAGCGAAGGTGTACGGCCCGTGACCAGATCCAGAATCCTCCTGGCCCTGCTCGTTCTGGCAACGGCCCTGCTCGTCGCACCGCCCGCGTCCGCCGCCACCACCTTCACCTCGACAGGGGTGAACCAGAGCGGCGGCAACTGCCTGGATCTACCCGGGGGTTCGACGACGGCGGGTGCTCAACTCCGGGCGTTCACCTGCTCGTCGGGCGCCGACCAGAACCTCGTCTACACACCCGTCTCCGGTACGAGCGACACGTACACGATCACCACCCGCTCCGGGCAGTGCGTCGACGTCAACGGCGCCTCCACGTCGGACAATGCGGCGATCATCCAGTGGCCCTGCCACGGCGGGACGAACCAGCAGTGGCGGCTCGTCCCGGTGACGGTCGCGGGTACCGACAAGACCTTCAACCTGGTGTCCGTCGACTCCGGCAAGTGCGTCGCGCCGAGCGGTGGTTCGTCGGCCTCGAACACCAACCTGGTCCAACTGCCGTGCGCCACAAGCGGCGGCCGGGTGTGGCGACTGCCCGCCTTCACCGGCGGCGGCACCGCCCCGGGCACCTTCACCAACCCGCTCTCCCAGCACGGGCCCGACCCCTGGCTGACGTACTACGACGGTTCCTACTACCTCGCCACCACGACCTGGAACTCCACGGTCACCATGCGCAGGGCGAGCACCCTCGCCGGGCTCGCCACCGCCTCCGACCAGGTGATCTTCAACCTGACCCGGCCCAACGGGGCGGGCACGATGTGGGCTCCGGAGTTCCACCTGCTCGACGGACCCAACGGGAAGCGGTGGTACTTCTACTACACGGCCGGGCGCGAGCCGTACGACCTCGGCACCCAGCGCATCCATGTGCTGGAGAGCGCCGGGCTGGACCCCATGGGCCCCTACAGCTTCAAGGCCGACCTGCTCGACCCCACCCAGGACAACACCTGGGAACTGGACCCGAGCATCCTCCAACTCGACGGGAAGCTCTATCTGTTGGGCACCTTCTACAACGGTTCGCAGCCGATGTTCATCCGGCCGCTGTCCAACCCCTGGACCGCGAGCGGCACCCGGCGTGTGCTGTCCACGCCCACCTACAGCTGGGAGACGGTGGGCGGCGCGGTCAACGAGGGGGCCGAGGTGCTCCAGCGGGGCGGCAGGACGTTCATCGTCTACTCGGCCAGCCACTGCTCCACGCCCGACTACAAGCTGGGGATGCTCACCTACAACGGCGGTGATCCGCTCAGCTCCTCCTCGTGGGTCAAGTCGCCGGACCCGGTCTTCCAGCGGTCCAACGCTAACGGTGTGTACGGCCCCGGCCACAACGGCTTCTTCACGTCGCCCGACGGCACCGAGGACTGGATCGTCTACCACGCCAACAACTCCGCGAGCGGCGGCTGCGACATGAACCGCACCACCCGGGCGCAGAAGTTCACCTGGAACGCCGACGGCACTCCGAACTTCGGCACCCCGGTGGCGCTCGGGGTCACACTGACCGCGCCCTCAGGGGAGTAGTCCGGTGAGGAAAAGTGCGAGGGTGCGGGTGAACGTGTTGTGCTGCGGGGCGGCGAACAACGGGTCGAGATGGTTCATCCCGTTGTCCGTCTCGTACGTCGCGTACGGGATGCGCGAGTCGGCCACGACCTCACGGGCCGCCGAGACGATCGTTCCCCTGGCGTAGCTCGTCTGGAAGGCGTACAGCGGGACGTCCAGGCCTCCGGCGTGCTTCAGCCGCAGGCCCAGAGAGCGGGCCGTGTCGGTGTCGGCGTAGGGGTCGGTGACATCGAGGTCGACCGACAGCCGGGCCGGCCAGTACCACTCCCATACGGCCGGTTCGGGGCCGCCCGCGTACGCGGTGGCGACCCGGCCGATGGGGGTGATGCCGTCGTCGACCCAGCCGCGCGGTTCACCGCTGTCGGCCAGATGTCCCGAGTGCACGCTGATGTCGTTCGGCCAGCCGGCGCCGGCGTCCACCAGGGTGCCCAGCAGGCCCGCGTTGGTGACCGGGACCGGCGGCCGCAGGGCGTCGGGCATACGGGGCTGCAGGACCGAGGGGCCGTCCGGGTCGCGATGGGCGTACCAGCCCGCGAGCTGGTACCAGATCTGGGTGCTCTCCGCCCGGTCACCCAGTCCCACGGCGCTCAGGGTCATGTCGAAGACCGCGCCGTCCTCGATGGCCGCCAGCCGCTCCTTCACCTGCTCCGGCGAGTCGGCGACCGGCTCTCCCGTCCCGTCGAACGCACCACGCACTCCGCCGTCGACCAGCACCAGGGCAGCCACGTCCCGGTACCCGGGGCAGCCGTCGAAGTCCCAGGCGGCGTAGGCCATGGCGGTGGTCGCTCCCCATGAGTGGCCTCCGAGCACCACCCGCCGACCGCCCCGGGCGGCGGCCCGTACGACCGCGCGCAGATCCTCCAGCGTGCGGGACAGGCCCCACCCGGCGGCGAAGGCGGAGGCCGCGGGGTCCTGCGCACGGTAGTGACCGTCCAGGTAGTACGCGGCCGGGTCGGCGGTGCGGAAGCCCGAACGATCGGCGAGGTTCTCCTCCCGCCGGTCGAACGCCCACACCTGCACTCCCGGCACGGCCGCGACCAGGTCCCGGGCCGCCCACCGGAAGTCGTTCGCCGCCCCGAACATCCCCGGAACCATCACCAGCACCGTACGGGCCGTGTCGGGGCCGACCTTCAGCACATGGACGCGGTCCGTCCCCACCGGGCCGCCCCCGTCGCCCACGGTCAGCGGGACATACGGCTCCCGGACCGGTCCGGCGGCCGCGGCCGACCCGGCTCCCGCCGCCAACAGGGCGGCGCCACCGGCCATACCGCCCAGCACCGCCCTACGAGACAGACTTCCCGTCACTTCCGTCGTCCTCTCAACTGACCGCCCACAGACGCCGGATGACAACGTACGCCCCCAACCTGACGTGCCCGCACCCGGAATCGGCCGCGCACCTGATCAGCCCCGGAGGGGCCCCGGCCCGCCGGTCTCAGATCGCCTCGCGGATCGCCTGTTCGAAACCCGCGACGTGGCTGCGGGCGAGCCGCGCCGCCGTGTCGGCGTCGCCGGAGACGATCGCCTCGATCAGCGGTCCGTGCTCCTCGACATGGCCGGCCATGTCGGCGAGCCGGTCCACGAACAGGCACCAGATGCGGGTGGCCAGATTGTCGTGGCGGACGAGGGTGTCCTCCAGGTAGGGGTTGTGCGTGGCGGTGTAGATGGCGCGGTGGACCTGGAGGTCCAGGTGCATGAGCTGGCCGGAGTCCCGCCCGGGAGTCCCGGCGGTTTCGAGTTCCCGCCGCAGGGCCGTCAGGTCGGCCCGGTCGGCGGCCGTGGCGCGCCGCGCGGCCTGCGCCGCGGCCAGGGGTTCCAGTTCCTGGCGCACCTCGGAGATGTGCGCCAGGTCGGTGATGTTCACCTCGGTGGCGAAGGTGCCGCGACGGGGGTAGGTCGTGATCAGGCGTTCGTACTGGAGCCGTTTGAGCGCCTCGCGCACGGGCGTGCGTCCGACGCCGAGGGACTGCCCCAGCTGCTCCTCGTTGATCGGCGCGCCGGGGCGGATCTCGAGCATGACGAGCCGGTCCCGGATGGCGCGGTAGGCGCGCTCCGCGAGCGACAGCTCCTCGAGCTGGGTCGCGACCTGCTGCATGGATGCCCCCTTGACCTGTGCGGCGAGCTCCCATACCTTACCGCAGAGGCTGATATATCAGTTGCTCATTAGCTGGCTCTCAGGATGGTGCACAGATGGCAACGAGTACGTCGCTCACCACGCCCACCTCACCCCTCTCCCTGCCCCTCAGCGAGCTCGACCCGGACGTCGCCACCGCCGTGGCCGCCGAACTGCACCGCCAGCAGTCCACACTCGAGATGATCGCCTCGGAGAACTTCGCCCCGGCCGCCGTGATGGAGGCGCAGGGCTCGGTCCTGACCAACAAGTACGCCGAGGGCTACCCGGGCCGCCGCTACTACGGCGGCTGCGAACACGTCGACGTCATCGAGCGGTTGGCCATCGCCAGGGTCAAGGAGCTCTTCGGCGCCGAGGCCGCGAACGTCCAGCCGCACTCGGGCGCGCAGGCCAACGCGGCCGCGATGTTCGCCCTGCTCGAGCCCGGCGACACGATCCTCGGCCTCGACCTGGCGCACGGCGGGCACCTGACCCACGGCATGCGCCTCAACTACTCGGGCAAGCTCTACAACGTCGTCCCGTACCACGTACGCGAGTCCGACCTGCGCGTCGACATGGACGAGGTCGAACAGCTCGCCCTCGCCCACCGGCCCAAGATGATCGTCGCGGGCTGGTCGGCCTACCCCCGGCAGCTGGACTTCGCCGCGTTCCGCCGGATCGCCGACGCGGTGGGCGCGTATCTGATGGTGGACATGGCCCACTTCGCCGGTCTGGTGGCCGCAGGACTCCACCCGAGCCCGGTGCCGTACGCCGACGTCGTCACGACCACCACCCACAAGACCCTCGGGGGCCCGCGCGGCGGTGTCATCCTCAGCCGCGCCGACCTGGCCAAGAAGATCAACTCGGCGGTCTTCCCCGGCCAGCAGGGCGGCCCGCTGGAGCACGTGATCGCGGCGAAGGCGGTGGCCTTCAAGGTGGCGGCGGGCGAGGAGTTCAAGGAGCGACAGCGGCGCACGCTGCGGGGAGCGAAGATCCTCGCCGGACGGCTGCTCGCCGACGACGTCGCCGAGGCCGGGATCACGGTGCTGACCGGCGGCACCGAGGTCCACCTGGTCCTGGTGGACCTGAGGAACTCCGAGCTCGACGGGAAGCAGGCCGAGGACCGGCTGCACCAGATCGGCATCACCGTCAACCGCAACGCCGTGCCCTTCGACCCGCGCCCGCCGATGGTCTCGTCGGGCCTGCGGATCGGTACGCCCGCCCTGGCCACCCGCGGCTTCGGCGAGACGGAGTTCCGCGAGGTCGCCGACATCATCGCCGAGGCCCTGAAGGGCGAACGGCCCGACGACGAACTGCGCGCCCGGGTCGAGAAGCTCGCCGCCGCCTTCCCGCTCTACCCCCACCTCGACGGAGGCCCGGCATGACCGCCGAACCGCTGCCGGAACACCCGGACTTCCTCTGGCGCAACCCCGACCCGCGCCCCTCGTACGACGTCGTCATCGTCGGCGCGGGCGGGCACGGTCTGGCCACCGCCTACTACCTCGCCAAGAACCACGGCATCACCAATGTGGCCGTCCTGGAGAAAGGCTGGCTCGCGGGCGGCAACATGGCCCGCAACACCACGATCATCCGCTCCAACTACCTGTGGGACGAGAGCGCGGCGATCTACGAGCACGCGCTGAAGCTGTGGGAGCGGCTCCCGGAGGAGCTGGAATACGACTTCCTGTTCAGCCAGCGCGGTGTCCTCAACCTCGCGCACACCCCGCAGGACGTCCGCGAGGGCGTGCGCCGTGTCAACGCCAACCGTCTCAACGGGGTCGACGCCGAGTGGCTGGAGCCGGACGAGGTCGCCAAGGTCTGCCCCATCCTCAACGTCTCGTCCCGCACCCGGTATCCGGTGCTCGGCGCCACCTTCCAGCCGCGCGCCGGCATCGCCAAGCACGACCACGTCGCCTGGGCGCTGGCCCGCCGCGCCGACGAGCTGGGCGTGGACCTGATCCAGGGCTGCGAGGTCACCGGCTTCCTCAGGGACGGCGACCGGGTCGTGGGCGTCGACACCAACCGCGGCCGCATCCACGCCGGCCGGGTCGGTCTCGCGGCCGCCGGGCACAGCAGCGTGCTGGCCGAGCGGGCGGGCGTACGGCTGCCGGTGCAGTCCCACCCCCTGCAGGCCCTGGTCTCCGAGCTGCACGAGCCGGTGCATCCGACCGTCGTCATGTCGAACCACGTGCACGTCTACGTCTCCCAGGCCCACAAGGGCGAGCTGGTGATGGGCGCGGGCGTCGACTCGTACAACGGCTACGGACAACGCGGCTCGTTCCATGTGATCGAGCAGCAGATGGCCGCCGCCGTCGAGCTGTTCCCGATCTTCGCGAGGGCGCATGTGCTGCGCACCTGGGGCGGCATCGTCGACGTCACTCCGGACGCCTCGCCGATCATCGGCAGCACGCCGGTCGAGAACCTGTACGTCAACTGCGGGTGGGGAACCGGCGGTTTCAAGGCCACTCCGGCGGCCGGCTGGACCTTCGCGCACACCATCGCCACCGGCGAACCGCATCCGCTGAACGCCCCCTTCGCCCTCGACCGTTTCACGACCGGTGCGCTGATCGACGAACACGGCGCCGCGGCCGTGGCCCACTGAGGCATTGAGGAGAACGCCGTGCTGCTGATCACCTGCCCATGGTGCGGACCGCGGAACGAGACCGAGTACCACTACGGCGGTCAGGCCCATGTCCCCCACCCCGAGTCCCCCGCCGACCTCACCGACGAGCAGTGGGCCGAGTACGTCTTCTACCGCGACAACCCCAAGGGCCCCTTCGCGGAACGGTGGATGCACAGCATCGGCTGCCGCCGCTGGTTCAACGTCCTGCGCGACACCGCCACCCACGAGGTGCTGACCTCGTACCGGCTCGACGAGCCACGCCCGGGAGGGAACCGATGACCGACCAGCGCTTCCGGCTGCCGCGAGGCGGCCGTGTCGACCGCGGCACCTTGCTGCGATTCACCGTCGACGGACGGGAGTTGACCGGTCACCCCGGCGACACCCTCGCCTCCGCGATGCTGGCGAACGGGCTCGTCGAGGTCGCCCCCTCGCTCTACCGCGGCCGCCCGCGCGGCATCGTCGCCGCGGGTGTCGAGGAGCCGAACGCCCTGGTCCAGCTGGGCGGTTCGTGCTCGGAGGGCATGCTCCCGGCCACGACCGTCGAGCTGTACGACGGCCTGTCCGCCACCACGCTCTCCGGGATGGGCCGCCTGGACCTCACTCCGGATCCCGCCGTCTACGACAAGAAGTACGTCCACACCGACGTCCTGGTCGTCGGCGCCGGGCCGGCCGGTCTCGCAGCCGCCGCCGCTGCCGCCGCCTCCGGCGCCCGCGTGCTCCTCGTCGACGAGCGGCCCGAGCCCGCCGACGGGGAGCGTGCCGACGAGCTGCGCGCCGCGCTCGACGCCGCGCCCGAGGCCGTCGTACTGCATCGGACCACGGCCTTCGGGTCGTACGACGACAACTACGTGCTGGCGCTGCAGCGGCGCACCGACCACCTCGGCGCGGCCGCTCCCGAAGGCGTCTCCCGGCAGCGGCTGTGGCACATACGGGCCCGCCAGGTGGTCCTCGCGACCGGTGCGCACGAGCGTCCGCTGGTCTTCGCGGGCAACGACCGGCCCGGCGTGATGCTCGCCGGGGCCGTGCGCACCTATCTCAACCGGTATGCCGTGGCACCGGGTTCGCGGGCCGTGGTGAGCACGACCAACGACAGCGCCTATGACACGGTCGCCGACCTGTGTGCGGCCGGGATCCCCGTCGCCGTCGTCGTGGACGCGCGCCCCGAACTGTCCGACCGGGCCGCCGAGGTGGCCGCGGCGACCGGGGTACGGGTGCTGACGGGCAGCGCGGTGGTCGGTACGGCGGGCGAGCACCGGCTCACCGGCGTCACCGTGCGCGCCCTCGACGGCGAGGGCCAACTCACTGGTGAACCCGAGTCGTTCACCTGCGATCTGCTCGCCGTGTCGGGCGGCTGGAGTCCGGTGGTGCATCTGCACAGCCAGCGCCAGGGGCGGCTGCGCTGGGACTCCGGGCTCGCCGCGTTCGTGCCGGAGGGGGTCGTACGGGATCAGCAGGTCGTGGGGGCGGCACGGGGGACGTACGACCCCGACGACTGTCTGGCCGAGGGGGGGCGGGCCGGAGCACTGGCCGCGACAGCGGCAGGGTTCCCGGTCCCCGTACCGGCCGAGGTCGCGCGGCGCGCACCCGGCCCGACGCGCGCCCTGTGGCTGGTGCCCGCCCCCGACGGCGAGCCCGGCACCTGGGACAGCCACTTCGTCGACCTCCAGCGCGATGTCACCGTCGCCGACGTCTGGCGCTCCACCGGCGCGGGAATGCGCGGGGTCGAGCACGTCAAGCGGTACACCTCGCTCGGCACGGCGAACGACCAGGGCAAGACGTCCGGCGTCAACGCGATCGGAGTGATCGCCGAGGCCCTGGGTGGTTCGCTCGGAGAGATCGGCACCACGGCCTACCGGGCGCCGTACACGCCGATCGCCTTCGCCGCCCTGGCCGGGCGTGAGCGCGGCGAGTTGTTCGATCCGGAGCGGACCACGTCCCTGCACAGCTGGCATGTGGCGCACGGCGCGGAGTTCGAGGACGTCGGGCAGTGGAAGCGCCCCCGGTACTACCCGCAGACCGGTGAGGACATGGACGCGGCCGTGGCGCGCGAGTGCCGGGCGGCCCGGGAGGGGGTGGCGTTCATGGACGCCTCCACCCTCGGCAAGATCGAGATCTGGGGCGCGGACGCGGGTGAGTTCCTCAACCGGATCTACACGAACGCCTTCAAGAAGCTCAAGCCCGGCACGGCCCGCTACGGCGTCATGTGCAAGCCCGACGGCATGATCTTCGACGACGGTGTGACCCTGCGCCTCGACGACAACCGCTACTTCATGACCACCACGACCGGCGGCGCCGCGGGCGTCCTGGACTGGCTGGAGGAGTGGTCGCAGACCGAGTGGCCCGAGCTCGACGTGCACTGCACCTCGGTGACCGAGCAGTGGGCGACGATCGCCGTCGTCGGTCCGCGGTCGCGCGAGGTGGTCGCGAGTCTGGCCCCTGATGTCGATCTGTCCACCGAGGCTTTCCCCTTCATGGCCTTCCGCGAGACGACCCTGGCCTCCGGCGTCCCGGCCCGGATCTGCCGGATCTCCTTCTCCGGCGAACTCGCCTACGAGGTCAACGTCTCGGCGTGGTACGGCCTCGCGGTCTGGGAGGAGGTGGACGCGATCGGCCGGCCCTACGGCATCACCCCGTACGGCACCGAGACGATGCACGTCCTGCGGGCCGAGAAGGGCTACATCATCGTCGGCCAGGACACCGACGGCACGGTCACCCCGCAGGACGCGGGCATGTCCTGGGTGGTGTCGAAGCAGAAGGACTTCATCGGCAAACGGTCCTTCGCCCGCGCCGACACCGCCCGCACCGACCGCAAGCAACTGGTCGGCCTGCTCCCGGCCGACCGTACGACCCGGCTGCCCGAGGGCACCCAACTCGTCGCGGCGGACGTCTCCTTGGAGACCGTGCCCGTGCCGATGCTCGGCCACGTCACCTCCAGCTACCACAGCCCGGCCCTGGGCCGCCCCTTCGCCCTCGCCCTCGTCGCCGACGGACAGGCGAGGAAGGGCCAGACCCTGCTCGCCCCGGTGGGCGAGGCCCTGGTGCCGGTCGAGGTGACCGACTTCGTCCTCTACGACCCCGAAGGGACCCGGCGAGATGGCTGAACCGATCACGGAGGGACCGGTGGCCCTGCGCACGAGCCCCCTGTCCCACCTTCAGGAGCGGATGCGCGCAGCCGGCGTCGGCGGCGCCCGGGGCGTCACCCTGGCCGAGCTGCCGTTCGTCACGATGGTGAACGTGCGGGTCGCCCCCGCGTCCGAGGCGGCCCACCGGATCGGCAGGACCCTGGGGACGCCGCTCCCCCGCCGGTGCGGCGACACCGCCACCTCGGGCCTCCATACGATCCTGTGGCTCGGCCCCGACGAGTGGCTCGTGCTGTCCCGGGCCGACGCGGGTACCGTGACCGCCCAGGTACGGCAGGCCCTCGACGGCGCTCCCGGCTCGGTCGTGGACGTCTCGGCGAACCGCACCACACTGGAGCTGAGCGGACCTGCCGCCCGGGAGGTGCTGGAGAAGGGCTGCCCGCTGGACCTGCACCCCCGCGTCTTCGGTCCCGGCCGCGCGGTGTCGACCACCGTGGGCCCCATCGCGGTGCTGCTCTGGCAGCTCGACGACGGTCCGACGTACCGCCTGCTCCCGCGGTCCTCGTTCGCCGACTATCTGGCCCGCTGGCTCATCGACGCGATGAGCGAGTACGGCGGGCCGCGGGTCGCCTGACGGGCGCCCCACGGAATACGGAAAAGGCCGTTTTCTCATCCCTGAGAAAACGGCCTCCGACCTGCGTGAAGCTGGTCGGGACGACAGGATTTGAACCTGCGACCCCTTGACCCCCAGTCAAGTGCGCTACCAAGCTGCGCCACGTCCCGGTGCCCGCCTGACCTGGGGTTTCCCCTGGCCGAACGTGCAGAGAAACCATACCGCACTCGGGTCGGTGGTCGCGCACCCCTTTCGCCCTCCTCACCCCCTGGGCGGATCGGGCAGCCCCAGCCCCGGATACGCGTCGAGCAGCCCGGACGGCGCCGCCTGCCGCCAGGAGTCGGCGAGGATGTCCCGCAGTTCGCCGTCGTCCTCGATCGCGGCGAGTCGGGCGCGCACCCACGCGAACTGTGCCTCGTGATCGGCGATCCAGAACTTCCCCGGCTCGGCCAGCACCAGCTCGTCGCGCTCCTCCTTCGGACAGCGCACGGCGAGGGAGGTCTCGTCCTCGGGCAGCGTGGCGAACATCTTCCCCGCGACCCGGAACGTGGGCATGCTCCAGGCGATCTTCTCCGTCGTGTCCGGCAGGGACAGGGCGATACGGCGTACGTCTTCGGCGTCCGGCATGACAGGCACCGTAGCGGCTGCCACTGACAATCACCTGGTCGGAGCGGGCGCCCCGAGCCGCTTGTAGTACAGCGTCGTCGGCCGCAACACCCCGGCGGGATCGGCCGCGTAGTCGGGGATGACACCGGCGCGGGTCCAGCCGGCACTGCCGTAGAGGCGCTCGGCGGGGCTGTCGGTCTCGGTGTCCAGGTGGAGCAGGGTGATTCCGGCCGTGCGGGCGGCCTCCTCCGCGATGCCGAGGAGCCGCCGCCCGAGACCGTGCCCGCGCGCGTCCCGGTGCACCATCAGTTTGACAAGCTCCGCCCGGTGGCGGGAGTTGGGCTTGTCGGGGAAGGCCAGGCTGACGGTACCGACCGCGCGGTGACCGTCGTCCGCCGCCCACACCGCCAGACACCCCGCGGCCACCGCGTCCGCACGCTCCTTCCACCAGGCGACGGCCGCCGCCCGGTCCATCGGTGCGAGGAACCCGATGGAGGCGCCGCCGTCCACCGTGTCGACCAGCAGATCGGCCAACCCGTCCACGCGGGCCGGCAGTCGGACCTCGTCCAGGCGGGTGACGATCACGGCAGGACCACCGCCAGCACGTACCGCACCGGGTCGGGACCCGCGCACCGGAACCGTGTCGGTCCCCACACCCGCAGCCGCAGACAGTCCCCGGTGCCGAGGTGGTGCTCTTCGTCCTGGGCGGTGACGCCGAGCGCACCCTCCAGAACCCAGATGTGCTGCTCCAGGCCCGGCACGGGCGGCCGGTCGTAGGCGATGTCGGAACCGGCGGCGAGCCGTCCCTCGACGAGTTCGCCGCGCAGCCCGGAGTGCGGCGGCGACACGGACCGCCGTACGAACCCGGTGGCCCGGTCCTCCCACACCGTCTGGTCGGCGCCGCGAATCAGCAGCGCGGGCTCGGCCTCGACCTCGCTGAGCAACTGGGACATGGTCCGCCCGTACACCCCGCACAGCCGGTTCAGCAGCGAGGCGGTGGGGCTGATCTCGGCCCGCTCGGCGCGGGAGAGGGTGGACTTGCTGACGCCGCTGCGCTCGGCCAACTCACCCAGAGACCAGCCCCGTTCGGCCCGCAGGGCGGCGAGTCGGACGCCGAGGCGGGTGTCGACGGGGTCGGGCCCGGGTTCATCGCGTTTCATATTCGGGACGATATCCCATACGCGAGAAAGCCCGCTAGCCGTGGCCGTCTCCCTACCCCCCGGCAACGGCTCCGAGCGCGTCGAGCACAGGACGGATGAGGGGGTGCTCCTCCGCTCCCCGCCGCACGGCCGCGAAGACCCGGCGCGTCGGGGCGACCCCGTCCACCGGCCGTACGACCACCCCGGTGAGGTCCATCCCGATCAGCGCCGAACGCGGTACCAACGCCACCCCCGCGTCCGCCGACGCCAGTGCCACCACCGCACGGAAATCGTCCGACGAGTGCTCCAGACGCGGCTGGAACCCGGCGTTCTCGCAGGCCAGGACCACCACGTCATGGCAGGGGTTGCCCGGGTAGGGGCCGATCCACGGGTCCTTGGCGAGCTCGGCCAGCGGCACCTCGCCCGCGTCGGCCAGCCGGTGGCTCACCGGGACGACCGCGTCGAAGGGCTCGGCGTACAGGGGCACGTGGGCCAGGCGGGGATCGTCGGCGGGCGGGGCCCCGCGGTACTCCACGGCGACCGCCACATCGACCTGCCGGTCGAGGACCATCGGCAGGCTGGCGTCGCCCTCGGCGTCCTGGACGCGGAGGTGGATGCCGGGGGCCGTCGAGGCGAGGCGGGCCACCGCGGGTGCCACGACCAGGACGATCCCGGTCGCGAAGGAGGCGACCGTGACCGTGCCGGCCGCGCCCGAGCTGTAGGCGGCCAGCTCGGCCTCCGCCCGCTCCAGCTGGGCCAGGACCGCGTTGGTGTGGCTGAGCAGGATCTCGCCGGCCGCAGTCAGCCGTACGCCCTTCGCACCGCGCTCGACGAGCCGGTGGCCGGTCTCCTGCTCCAGGGCCGTGAGCTGCTGCGAGACCGCGGAGGGGGTGAGATACAGCGCGGCGGCAGCCGCCGTGACCGTGCGGTGGTCGGCCACCGCACGGAGGATGTGGAGCCGCCGCGCTTCGATCATGGGATCGATTATCGCAATTCGTCCGGACTAGGCCGCCAGCTCGGCCCTGGCCGCGACGAAGGCATCGACCGCGCGGTTCACGTCCTCGGTGGAGTGGGCCGCCGAGAGCTGCACCCGGATGCGCGCCTGCCCCTGAGGCACCACCGGGTACGAGAAGCCGATCACGTACACGCCCCGCGCCAGGAGCAGCTCCGCGAGGCGTCCCGCCTTCGTCGCGTCCCCGATCATCACGGGCGCGATGGGGTGATCACCGGGCAGGACGTCGAAACCCTCCTCCGTCATCCGGCGCCGGAACAGCGCGGTGTTCTCCCGCAGCCGCACCCGCAGGTCGTCCGCCGACTCCAGCAGGTCGAGGACCTTCAGGGAGGCCGCGGCGATCACCGGGGCGAGCGTGTTCGAGAAGAGGTACGGCCGTGAGCGCTGGCGCAGGAGCGCGACGATCTCGGCACGGGCGGCGACGTAACCGCCGGAGGCGCCGCCGAGCGCCTTGCCGAGGGTGCCGGTGACGATGTCGACGCGGTCCATGACGCCGTGCAGCTCGGGGGTGCCGCGGCCGCCGGGGCCGACGAAGCCGACGGCGTGCGAGTCGTCGACCATGACCATGGCGTCGTACCGGTCGGCGAGGTCGCAGATGTCCTTCAGCGGGGCGACGTAACCGTCCATGGAGAAGACGCCGTCGGTGACGATCAGCCTGCGCCGGGCGCCCGCGGCCTCCTTCAACTGCCGTTCCAGATCCGCCAGATCACGGTTGGCATACCGGAAGCGGCGGGCCTTGGACAGCCGGATGCCGTCGATGATGGACGCGTGGTTCAGGGCGTCGGAGATCACCGCGTCCTCCGAACCCAGCAGCGTCTCGAAGACACCGCCGTTGGCGTCGAAGCAGGAGGAATACAGGATCGTGTCCTCCTGGCCGAGGAAGGCGGACAGCCGCGCCTCCAGCTCCTTGTGGACCTCCTGCGTGCCGCAGATGAAGCGGACCGAGGCCATGCCGTAGCCCCAGCGGTCCAGGGCGGCGTGGGCGGCGGCGACGACCTCGGGGTGGTCGGCGAGGCCGAGGTAGTTGTTGGCGCAGAAGTTGAGTACCTCGCCGGGGCGGCCGCCCGCGGAGACGTTCACCGTCGCGGACTGCGGGGTGTCGATCACCCGCTCCGGCTTGTGCAGGCCGGCCGCGCGGATCTCGTCGAGGGTGGCGCGCAGGTCGTCGCGCACGGAGTCGAACATCATCAATCCCTACGTCAGTTGGTCCAGTCGAGGATGACCTTGCCGCCGCGGCCGCTCGCCGCGTCGGCGAACGCGGCCTCGAAGTCGCGGTAGCCGTACCGGCCGGTGATCACGGGGGCGAGGTCGAGGCCGCCCTCCAGGAGGACCGACATCGCGTACCAGGTCTCGAACATCTCCCGGCCGTAGATGCCCTTGATGGTGATCATCGAGGTGACGATCCGGGCCCAGTCGACCGGGAACTCCGCGGCCGGCAGTCCCAGCATCGCGATCCGGCCGCCGTGCGTCATGTTGGCGATCATGTCGCGCAGGGCCTCCGGCCGACCGGACATCTCCAGGCCGATGTCGAAACCCTCGCGCAGCCCCAACTCCCGCTGCCCGTCGGCGATCCGCGCCTCCGACACATTCAGCGCGAGGCTCACCCCGATCTTGCGGGCCAGGTCCAGGCGCTCTTCGCTGACGTCGGTGACGACGACGTTGCGCGCACCCGCGTGCCGGGCGACCGCCGCCGCCATCAGTCCGATCGGGCCCGCGCCGGTGATCAGCACGTCCTCGCCGACCAGCGGGAACGACAGCGCGGTGTGCACGGCGTTGCCGAACGGGTCGAAGATCGCGGCCACGTCGAGTTCAACGGGGACGCGGTGCACCCACACATTGGCGACGGGCAGGGCGACGTACTCCGCGAAGGCCCCGTCCCGGCCGACGCCGAGCCCGACCGTGGCCCGGCACAGGTGCCGCCGTCCGGCGAGGCAGTTGCGGCACTTGCCGCAGACGAGGTGCCCCTCGCCGCTCACCCGGTCGCCGATGGTGATCTCCGAGACATCGCGTCCGGTCTCCACGACCTCGCCGACGAACTCGTGCCCCAGGACGAGGGGCGTGCGGATCGCCTGCTGTGCCCAGCCGTCCCAGGACCGGATGTGCAGATCGGTGCCGCAGATGCCGGTGCGCAGCACCTTGATCAGTACGTCCCCGGGGCCGACGGCCGGCTCCGGGACGTCCGCGAGCCACAGTCCGGGCTCCGCCTTCTCCTTGACCAGCGCCTTCACGGCTTGGCTCCTGTGGGTGCGATCCGTGGTCGCGGTCATGCCGAGGCATGCCCGCGACCAGGGTGAGGGGTGGAATCGCTCAGCAATCTGCCGTACGACGCCCCCGTGGTCCATCGAGGATTTCTTAAGCGTCGCCACAGCTGGGCTTCACGCCCGCTGCGGGCCCTCGTCGAGGCGGGAGACCTGGTAGTGGCTGATGTACCAGTCGTCGCCCGCCCGGGTCAGGAGAACCGCGAGCTTGACCGCGAGGGTGGGCCGGTCGGTGAACGTGAAGTCGACGTCCAGGTAGCCCAGGACGAGGCCGTCGGCGGGGCGCCGCGTCTCGAGGATGCGGTACTCCGCCTTCAGGCCGAGCGGCTGGGAGTCGTAGTACTCGGCGACGCCCTGCCGTCCGACGCTGTAGGGATGCAGTCCCTGGAAGAGGGCGTCCTCGGTGAAGAGGGCGGCCACGCGCTCCGGTTGGTGGGCGTCGACAGCGGCCTTCCACCGGTCGAGGACCCCGCTCAGGATCCCCTTGTCGTCCGTCGAACTGGTCATGTCCGCTCCTTGGTCGATGAATTGACGGGTCGTCAGTGTCCGGCGCTCATGCCGCCGTCGACGTGCAGGATCTCGCCGGTGACGAACGGCGCCGTCTCCAGGAAGAGCACGGCGTCCACGATGTCGCTCATTTCGCCCATCCGTCCGACCGGGTGCAGGGCGGCGAGGAACTCGTGGGTCTCTTCCGCGTGCATGGGGGTCTTGATGGTGCCGGGCGACACGGCGTTGACACGGATGCCGCGGGTGGCGTACTCGATGGCGAGGGACTTGGTGGCGGACTGCACTCCGCCCTTGGTCAACGAGGCCAGCACGGAGGGAACCTGGGAGTCCGCGTTGTCGACCAGGCTGGTGGTGACGTTGACGATGTGACCGCCGCCCTGGGCGAGCAGGTGCGGGACGGCCTCCTGGGTGAGATGGAAGACGCCGGCGACGTTGATGCCCGTCACGGTGGCGTAGTCCTCGGCGGTGTACTCGGTGAACGGCTTGGCGACGAAGACGCCCGCGTTGTTCACCACGGTGTCGATGCGGCCGAACCGCTCCACGGCGGCCTCGACGACGCGCCCCGCGGTGGCCGGGTCGGCGATGTCGCCCTGGACGGTGAGGACGTCCACGTCGTCGACGGGTGCGATGGTGCGCGAGGTGGCGACGACGGCGTATCCGAGCTTGCGGTAGCCCTCGACGAGGGCGGCGCCGATGCCCTGCGAGGCGCCGGTGATGATCGCGACCTTCTGGCTCTGCGTGCTCATGGTGACCTTCTTCGAGTCGGGGACCGGTACTAGCCGACCGGTCGACTATTCGAAGGTAGGCCCGTCCACCGGGAGACGGAAGGACGGGCTTCCTACGGCCTGGGAGGCACTGCCTCCCAGCGCAGGTCAGCCGGGGGTCGCGTACGGATCGCCGGCGGGCAGCCAGGCGTCCGGGGCGTGGAGACCGAGGTCGCCGACGCCCTCGCACAGCGCGTCGACGACGGCCAGGACACCGGCGCGCTCCTCCTTCTCGCGCCACACCAGGGACCAGGTCCAGTAGACCTTCGGCCCGACGATCTCGCGGCGGACGAGGTCGGGCGGGAGCGGACTGGTCTGCCCCTTGGGCGAGTTGACGACGGGGCGGGTGCAGCGGCGCACGTGGTCGAAGAACGCGGGGCCGGTGATCGCGCCGTCGGAGATGCGTACCGGACGGGCGCCGGTCGCCTGCGCGAGCTCCTCGGCGTACACGTTCCAGGCGGCCCAGGCGGTGAGATCGTCGTCGATGAGTACATGGACGTCCCGGGCCGCCACGTCGGGTACGTCGCTGGTGTCGCCGCCCCTCGCGACGGCGTAGAGCCGGTCGGCGCCGATCAGCCGGGCCCGCAGCCCTTGCCTGCGGAGGTCCTCGGTGCGCACCCAGCAGACGGCGAGGTCCAGGCTGCCGTCGGCGACGCGCGCGGCCTGGGTGTGGGAGGGGGCGACCCAGGCGTCGAGGTGCACCTGGGCCACCGCTGACGTACGCGACATCAGGTCCGGGGGAAGCCAGTTGACGTATCCGAGCCGCACCGACTGCGAGCCGGTCAGGCTGCCGGCCCGGCGTTTGAGGTCGTCGGCGCGGTCGAGCAGGGCGCGGGTGTGCGGGAGGAGGGCGGCACCGGCCTGGGTGAGGGAGACCTTGCGGCGGTCGCGGTCGAACAGCCGGACGCCCAGGTCCCGTTCGAGGGCCTTGATCTGCTGGGAGAGCGAGGGGCCCGCGATGAGCAACCGCTCGGCGGCCCGACCGAAGTTCAGCTCTTCGGCTACCGCGACGAAGTACCGCAGCTGGCGCAGTTCCACGGGCGCCATCGTACGCCCGCTGGGAGGCTGCGCCTATCAGCAGCGAGGAAGCCGGTCGTGGCATCGGCGCAGGTGACGCGCGCACGATGGGCTCACCAACGACGAGCGGAGCGCGTCATGCGAGAGTTCCTGGTCGAGATCACCACCACCGTTCCCGAGGGCACCGCACAGGAGGAGGTCGACCGGCGGCGGGCCGCCGAGGCCGTCCGCGCGAAGGAACTGACCGCCACCGGCAATCTCGCCCGACTGTGGCGCCCCGTGGGCGAGTTGCGCAGCATCGGGGTGTGGCGGGCCGCCGACGAGGAGGAGCTCCACGAGAAGGTGCTCGGCACCCTGCCGCTGCGCCCGTGGATGACCCTCACCGTCACCCCGCTCGTCTCGCATCCCAACGACCCCGGCGCGAAGTGAGCGCCTCGTCCCCCTGGAGTCATACCGCCCGGGCGGCGGCGCCAATCGCGCTGCCCGCCCTGGTCGGCGGTACGGCCGCGGCGCTCGGCTCGGCGGTGCTGTTCGGCGCCACGTTCATCGGCGTCAGCTCGCTCGCCCTGGCCGTCGGAACGCACCTGCGGTTCCCTCGCTCGGTCGCTCTGCTGACCGCCGGGTACTCGGTCGGACGGATCCTGGGCCCGTCGGCCGCCGCTCCGATGCTGCACCACGGCTACCGTCGGGCCCTCCTCCTGGCCGCCCTCGTGGCCCTGGTCGCAGCCGCGGCGGCACCGTGCTGCGGATCGGTTTTCCGCACCACATGGTCGTAATGGCGCACACAGTCCCCGATCAGCAGCGAGAATCGACCGAGGGCGCCCGGCCCACCGCGGCCGGCCCCTGAGCACTCACCGCCGCACCCGGCCGACTGACATGGAGCCGCTGATGACCACCGCACGGGACCTCGCGATCGTCGTCCTCGATGTGGCCGCCGACAAGCCGGTGGAGCAGGGCGATCTGTCGCTCGTTCTCGCGGGAGCCGAGGTGCTCGACCTCCTCGAGGCCCACGCCCTCGCCCTGGACGGCGACCGCATCCTGCCCCTGGCCCCGTCCCCCACGGGCGACCGTCTGTTGGACGAGGCCGCCGAGGCGCTCGTACGCCAGGAGCCCTACGAGTCGGTCGAGGACTGGCTGTGGCGCCGGGGCCGCGGGTTGTCCGCGGCCTACGTCGACGACCTGGAGCGGGTCGGGCTGACGGCCCGCTCACGGGGCCGGCGGATCCCGCTGCGGACCGGGCGGACGGAGCTGGTCGACTCGGCGGCCAGGCGGCAGGCCGAGGAGCGCCGGGCGGCGGGCGAACCCGTCCTCGCCGCTCTGGTGTCCGCCGCCGGGATCGGTGACGAACCGGCCGGGGAACTCGCCGACGACGCGGCCACCGTACTGGCCGCGGTCGGGGACGCGGTGATGGAACTGGAGGCCGTACGCCAGCGGAAGGTCATCGAGGACGCCGCGTTCGACAACGTCTGGCGCGGTTACTAGGAGCCTGCGACGCCGAGCAGGGATCGGCAGTTGTCCCACAGGGGGCTCAGGCGCTGGGGGCTGTTGTAGAAGCTTGGCGAACATCACCTGGCCCTCCAGTTGGGCCACCACCGCCCGTGCCGCCTCCCGTGGGTGGGACACGGTGGCGTCGCCGCGGTCCCGGGCCTCGGCGACGACCGCCTCGACGATGTCGACCTGCGCGTCGAAGATCTCCTGCAGCCGTCCGCGCAGGGGCTCGGCGTGGTTGCTCAGCTCCAGAGCGAGGTTCCCGAACAGACAGCCCGAGACCGTGCCGCAGCCCTCCTGGACGGCACGCTGGCCGGCCTCGGTCTGCTCGAAGAGCCCGCGCAGCCGCCGCAGGGGGTCCGCGTCTGTGCCCAACACGGTTTCCCACTCCCACCGTTGGGCTGCCCAGTGCTTGTCGACGACGGCGAGCGCGAGGGCCTCCTTGGACTCGAAGAAGTAGGAGAAACCGCCCTTCGGCACCCCGGCCGCCTTGCAGATCTCGGCCACCCTCAGCGCCGAGTAGCCGCGCCCCTCGATGAGCGAGCGCGCGGCACCGAGGCTCTTCTGCCTGGCGTCACTGGTACGTCCCCACAGCAAGTCCACGAGGGTAGTGGACCGGTCGGCTGGCAGTGTGACCGTTCCGCCCGTCACAGCACCGGGAGCCCGTCGGCCTCCCGTCGCTCCAGACGCGCGGCCAGTTCCGACGCCGACAACTTGATGATCTCCAGACCGGACTTCCCCCAGGTCCGGGGCTGCACGTCCGCTGCGCACACCGTGCCCAGCACCATCCCCGCGGAGTCGATGAGCGGCGCGCCCAGATAGGAACGGATGCCGAACTCGTCGACAACCGGGTTGCCCGCGAACCGTGGGTAGTCACGCACGTCCTCCAGGACCAGCGCCTTGCGGCGGGCGATCACATGGGGGCAGAACCCATGGTCGCGCGCCATATAGCGGCCCACTGCCGGCTTGGCCTCGTCGCCGTCCGCCGGGGGCCGGGCCACGGGAATCCTGAGACCGGCGAAGAACTGCCGGTTCTCGCCGATGAAGTTGACCATGGCGTACGGCGCCCCCGTGCACTCGGCGAGCCGCTCGGCGAAGGCGTCCAGAGCGGGCTCCGGGCGCTCCCCGAGGCCCAGCAGGCGCAGCCGTCGCGCCCGGTCCGGGGCCTCCTTGTCCTCCGGGGTGAGCAGCAGACGACCGGCCGGGCGTGGTGGGTCGTAGCTCATGGGCGGGTTCCGTCGCTGTGGACGTCGGTCATATGCGGCTCCGTGGCGGTGTGTGCGGGGTTCACATGTGGGCGCCATGGCTCGGCGCGGGCGCCGGGCTGTGGGCGATGAGATGCCGTACGAGGGTGAGCAGGGTCTGCACACCGGAACTGGAGATCCGTGCGTCGCAGCGCACGATCGGGATCTCCTGCGGGAGGTCGATGGCGGCGCGGACCTCCTCGGGGTCGTAGCGGTACCCCCCGTCGAACTCGTTGATCGCGACGATGAATCCGAGGCCGCGCTGCTCGAAGAAGTCCACGGCCGCGAAGCAGTCCTCCAGTCTGCGGGTGTCGGCGAGGATCACCGCGCCGAGCGCGCCCTCGGACAGTTCGTCCCACATGAACCAGAACCGCTCCTGCCCGGGCGTGCCGAACAGGTACAGGACGTGTTCCGGGTCGAGCGTGATCCTTCCGAAGTCCATGGCCACCGTCGTCTCGACCTTGTTCTCGATACCCTCGAGACTGTCGGTCGCCGCGCTGACCGTGGTGAGCAGTTCCTCCGTGCTGAGGGGAGCGATCTCGCTGACCGCGCCCACGAAGGTCGTCTTGCCTACCCCGAACCCCCCCGCCACCAGGATCTTCAGTGCGGTGGGGAAGGGGTCAGAGCTGTCGTCGTAGTCCATCGAGCACTGCCTCCAGAAGAGCCCGGTCAGTCGGGTTGTGGGTGAACTCGGGGGGCTTGGTGGTCAGCGCCCCGCAGTCGACGAGGTCGGACAGCAGCACCTTGGTGACCACCGCCGGCAGCTTGAGATGGGCGGCGACCTCGGCGACCGAGACGGGCGCGCGGCACAGATCGAGGGCCTGCGCGTGCTCGGGGCCGAGGTAGCCGATGGGGGTGGCACCGGTGGCCCTCACGTGCGACAGCAGGTCGAACGCGATGGACGGCCGGGTGCGGCCGTTGCTGACCGTGAAGGGCCGCACCAGCCGACCGGCCGCGTCGTCGAGCCAGGGCCCGTCGCCGGCCGCCGCCACGCTCAAGGCCTCATCGCCGGGGATTCGACGGCGTGCTGCCGGGGCGCGGTCACCAGGTAGGGACGCACGCTCTTGACGAGCATCGCCATCTCGTAGCCGAGCACCGCCGCGTCGGCCTCGCGGCCGGCGAGTACGGCGAGACAGGTGCCGGAGCCCGCGGTGGTCACGAACAGCAGCGTCGAGTCGAGTTCGACGACGACCTGGCGGACGTCTCCGCCGTCGCCGAAGCGGACACCCGCGCTGCGGCCGAGGGAGTAGAGGCCGGAGGCCAGGGCCGCCATGTGGTCGGCGCTGTCCCCGTCGAGTCCGTGGACCGACTTCACGAGCCCGTCGCAGGACAGCAAAACCGCGCTGTTGGTGTGCGGTACGCGCTGCACGAGGCCGCTCATCAGCCAGTCGAGATCGGATACATGGCCGGTCGGCGCTTCGCTCGCCATGGTGGATCGACTCCTTGAGGTACGAAGGTCTGCGGGAACGCTGGGGGGTGGGGTGGACGCGGGTGTGGTCATCCGGCGGGTGCGCTCCCGTCGTGCCGGGGGGTGGTGCGGTCGAGATCGAGACCGTGCGCGTCGGATATGTGGGGCCGCTCCATGGGAGTTACGTCAATGGGGGCGGCGCCGGTCATGGGGGCGGCGTCCGTGTGGCTCGCGTCGAGGTCGAAGCCGAAGTCGAAGGAGGCGGACGGGGCGGGGGGCGGGCTGGGGCGGGGCTCCAGAGGGGCGGATGCCGCGGAGCCTGTGTCCGTGAGGGCCGCATCTGTGTAAGAGGTGTCCGTATGTGCGCGGCCCGTTGTCGCCCTGTCGGGCTGGGCCGAACCCATGTGGGCGGGGTCCATGTGCAAGGAGTCCATAGGGGCAGGGCTCTTGGGGGTGGAACTCACGGGGGGAGAGGTCATAGGGGTGGGGTCCATGTGTGCGGACACCGTGTGTGCCGGGTCCATGGGGTCGGCCCCCATACGCGGCGACGGCAGCGTCGTGGTCGATTCGCCGGGGGCCGGCTCCAGGTGCTGTTGGGCCTCGGCGAGGCTGATACCGCGCTGGAAGGCCGCCATCAGTCCCGGGTCGTGGCCGGCCGGGTACTCGGGGTCCTGCCGTGGCGTCGGGCCGCCGCGCAGCTGGGGTGCGATGTGCTCCTGGGCGCGGCGCCGGGGCAGTTGTGGCTTGCCCATGGTGCCGCGCACGGTCCCGGTACGCGGGGTGGGCGGCGCGGTCACATGCTCCGCGACCAGCCGCCGGTCGTGGGGCCTGATCCCGGGCACGGCCTCGGCGGGGGTCGGCCGCTCCGCACGGGCCCCACGCACCGGCAGCGGCGCAGGCCGCCCCGAGTGCGCTCCACCCCCCTTCGACCCGTTTCCACCACCGGGCTTCCGACCGGTCACGCCACCGTCCAAGGACCCGCTCCCACCGGACCAGGCCTCACCCCCAGCCGGTGCCTCCGAGCCACCGCCCAGGAAGGACCCACCGCCACTCGCCGATGAGTCACTGCCGCCAGGCACCCGCCCCCCGCCACCCGGTACCCCCGAGCCACCATCCAGGAAGGACCCACCACCACTCGACGGAAAGTCGATGCCGCCAGGCACCTGCCCCCGGGCATCCGACACGTCCCCGCCGCCATCCGGCGAAAACCCGCCACCCGACAGGCGGCCGCCGGCACTCGGAACGCTGCCTCCGCCACTCGGTGCCTCCGAGCCGCCGTTCAGGAAGGACCCACCGCCGCTCGCCAGCGGATCGCTGCCACCAGGCCCACTCCTCCCACCACTCGACGCAGCCCCGCCACCATCCAGGCCAGCATCCGGCGCAGCCCCCTCGTCGGCCGGTACGCCTCCGCCGCCGTGCGTCAGCGACCCGGCACCGTCGGCCATGGGTCCGCCGCCACTCGACGCGCGGTCGCCGTCGCTCGGCGGGCGACCACTGCCGTTCCGTACCGGCCCGCTGCCGTTTCGCACGACCCGGGCGCCCTGCGGCACCGCTCCGCCGCTCTTCGTCGTCGGTGCCGCACTGCCGTTGAGTCCGGACTCCGTGCCCCGGAGCTCCCCCCGGCGCGGGTCGACACCGGGACGCGGCTCGGCGGGCGCGCCCCGGTGCCGTGCCTCATGCCCGGGTCGCGGATGGGCCGGGCGCTGCGCGGACACGGTCGTACCCGCGGTTTCCGGCGACTGCGCACCGATCGCCGCCGGCGCCGAACCCAGCAGCGCCTGCGGCACCACGAGGACGGCCTGGACGCCGCCGTAGATGTTGGTCTGGAGCCGGACATGGATCCCGTGCCGCTTCGCGAGCTGTGACACCACGAACAGCCCGATGCGCCCGTCGGCCAGCAGGCTCGCGACGTTGACCTGGTCGGGATCCGCCAGCAGGGCGTTCATCCGGTGCTGTTCGGTGACGGGCATGCCGAGCCCGCGGTCCTCCACTTCGACGGCGAGCCCGGAGGTCACGAGGTTGGCGCGCAGCAGCACTTGAGTGTGCGGCGCCGAGAACACCGTGGCGTTCTCGACGAGTTCGGCCAGCAGATGGATGACGTCAGCGACGGCGTGCCCACGCAGCGTGCCGTCGATCGGCGGCACGAGTTTGACCCGTGAGTACTGCTCGACCTCGGCGATGGCGGAGCGCAGCACCTCGGTCATGGAGACGGGGTTGCTCCACTGCCGACGCGAGACGGCACCGCCGAGGACGGCGAGGTTCTCGGCGTGCCGACGGATCCGGGTGGCGAGGTGGTCGACGTGGAAGAGCCCCTTGAGCAGGTCGGGGTCCTCGATCTCGTTCTCCAGCTCGTCGAGGATGGAGATCTCGCGGTGCACCAGCGACTGAAGCCGCCTCGCCAGGTTGACGAAGACCTCCAGCTTCTGTTCACTGCCGGCCTGGCTGGAGAGCTGGGCGGCCTGGACGACAGCGGTGACGGCCCCGTCGTGGGCGCGGGCCAGGTCGGCGGCGAGCAGTTCGAAGTCGTCGGCGTCGTCGGGTGGACCGCTGCTCGGGCCGCGCCCCGGCGGAATCTCCCCGCGACGCAGCCCCTCCACCAGCACCCGCAGGTCGGCCTCGCGGCGCGCGCTGCTGCGGCGCAACGCGCCGACGCGGTCGCTCACCGTCTTGGCGGCGCGGTCGGCCGCCACGGCGGCGATGAGGATGGCCGCGAGGGTCACCGAGACGGCTCCGCCCAGGACTCCCCACAGAATGAGGCTGGGTTGTGCCCCGGTGGAGCGGACGGTGAACAGGACAGCCGCACATCCGCTGAGGGCGACCGCGATCGGTGGGAGCACGGCCAGCCGCAGCAGTTGCGGCCGTATGTGCGTCTCCGACAGCGAGGGGGCGGGGCGGGCGACCGGCCGCCCGTGCCGCCCGCCCTCACGGCGGTCTGCGCGTGCGGCCGGGGCACGGAGGTGAGACATCGGTGTCCTTGTAGTGGTCCGTCGGTCCTGTTGGCCGGAGGGTCCCGGGCCGGCCGGCCCGGTTCGGCGGGCTCCGGCGTGTGCCCCTGTGGGCTGCTGGGCGGGGTGCCGAGCGGGGCGCGCGGCGGCATGGTCGTCGGTCACCGGCGCGTCGCCTCCCTCCTCCCCGCACCGCGGCTGTTCGCCGTGGGCATGCGTCATGGCGTACCGGTCGAGAGAACGAAGACTTCAGCCCCTCATCGCCCGGCGGACACTCACAGTAGTCGCCAAGGCTTCAGGCGCGAGCGGCAGTTGACAAAGTCCCCCGCGGAGCGTCCCGCTCTGGTATGAGGTTTCGTACGACAGACCGACAAGGGGACCAGCCGGGAATCCCCGAACGGGTGAATACCGATCAGTCCTGGTCAGAAGCAGTCACATGCGTCCGGCGAGGCTCCAGGGCGTACGCGCACCCCGGCCATCGCGTCAGCCGTTTCCCCGAGTGCGAGAGAACCACCGACACCCCTTCGGAGCATTGGCCCGAGCCTTCCCGATTGTCACTGACCGTGTCGGTCCGCCTCAGCGCCGACCCACCTCAGTCGCCGGCCACGGCAGGGTGAGCCCGTGACGAAGCCGTGCGGGGTGCCCTCGTCCGGGAACGCGGTCAGGACCGGCAACTGCCGCTCGCCGGTGACGAACCCGACGTACCGCGCACGGCCGGAGCACAACCCGCTGACCCGCAATACGGCGTCCGTCAACACCGTCGCGGGTCTACGGCCGCCTCCCGTTCTGTCCCACAAGGCCCGCGGTCACATAGCGGCGAAGGACCCCCTGGCCCGGACGGTCACTGACGTCGCCCTGCCCCTTCCCGCACCTGCCCGCACCGGTCGGCCCCGACCGCACGGGCCGCCTCCACACCACGTCACCCGCGTCCACACACGGAGAACCACCACTTGCGGGGCAGGGTGCCGAGCCCGCCAGCGGCGGCGCGAAGCCCCTGCGTCCACCGCGGTGACGCACCCCGGCCACCGGCCACCGGGGCGCCACCCGATCCCCCGCGCCCTTCAGGTGACGGGGCCGCACCCACCCAGGGGCACGGGGAACCCCGCGTCCAGCCACCACCGGCCCGCAGCCGCCCCACAGCACGGTGAGGCAGATCCGCGACCGCGGATCAGACCTCTGCCACAGGTACGAGCTCCTCCGCCACGGTCGGCAAGGCCGCCCATCCTCCGGCCGGCGCCTTCGCCACCCCCCGCCACCAAGGATCGACCGCCGGGACGGCCCCGGGCTCGAACGGCTCCCCCGGCCGAGGCGTGGCCATCGCGATGCCCGCCTTGTGGGTCAGCAGCATCGTCCGATCCGCGGGTTCCGCCCAAGGATGGTGCGCGAGGTTGAACGTGCCCCAGTGGATCGGCAGCAGCACGCCCTCCGCCGCATCCCCGCCCTGCAGATCCAGATGAGACTGCACCGCCTCTTCAGGCGTCATGTGAATCTCCGGCCAGAACTCCGAATAGGCGCCGAGCTGGATCATCGTCGCGTCGAAGGGCCCGAACGACGCCCCGATGTCCTTGAACCCCTCGAAGTACCCGGTGTCACCGCTGTGGTAGACCCGGTGTTCCCCACTGGAGACGACCCAGGACGCCCACAGCGTGTGCTGGGTGTTCCGCAGCCCCCGCCCGCAGAAGTGCCGAGCCGGGGTGGCCGTCAGCGTCAGCCCGGCGACCTGGGTCGACTCGTGCCAGTCCAGCTCACGCAGCCGGTCGGCGGACACCCCCCAGTGCTCGAGATGCGCGCCCACACCGAGCGGCACGGCGAAGACGGTGTCCGTCCCGGCCAGTTGCTTGATCGTGGGCAGGTCCAGGTGGTCGTAGTGATCGTGGGAGATGACGATCACGTCGACCGGACCGAGCGCGGCGAGCGGCAAGGGCACGGGATGCAGCCGCTTGGGCCCGGCGAAGGGGAACGGAGAGCACCGCTCGCCCCATACGGGATCGAACAGCACCCGCCGTCCGTCGATCTCGGCGAGCACGCTGGAGTGCCCCATCCAGGTCAGCCGCAGTCCGGTGGCGGGCGGCTTGGAGAGGTCGGCGAGCGTCGTGGCATGTACCGGGATCCGGCCTTGCGGAGCACGCTGCTGCCGGGCGTCGCTGTCGAAGTAGGCCTTGGCGAACTCCATCGCCGGCCCGTCGGGCCGGGTCCGCGCGGTTCCGCCGGGGTTCTGGAAGACACCGTCTTTGAAGTGGGGGGATCTCCGGATACGCGCCATGCGCTCACCGCTCGGGTCCGCACCGAAGGCCGCGGGCTGCAGCGCGCGGAGCCCGGAACTCAGGGGACGGAAGCCGGTCACGGTACCTCCAGTGGAGTCGCTGAGGCATCCATTATGGTCCGCCCCTCTGACAGTGCCGGCGTCTGTCCGGTCACACGGGTAAGGACGCCGTCGGAGCGGATCACGTTGACAGAGCGCGGCCGGATGCCAATACTGACCCCCCGTTCAGTAGCCGTCCGCCCGTACCGGAGCCCGTGTGACCACCCCCTTGCTGTCGCTCACCTGGACCGACCACCTCACCGGCCACCAGGGCTTCCTGGTCGTCGACCGGCTGGTACGGGGTGTCGCCAGCGGCGGCCTGCGGATGCGCCCCGGCTGCACGCTGGACGAGGTCACCGGGCTCGCCCGCGGCATGACCATGAAAGAGGCCCTGCACTACGACCCCGAGGCGCGGTACATCCCGCTGGGCGGCGCCAAGGGCGGCATCGACTGCGACCCCCGGGACCCGGCGGCGTACGGCCTCCTCGTGCGCTACCTGCGCGCCATGCGGCCGTACATCGAGAGCCTCTGGACGACCGGCGAGGACCTCGGTCTCAGCCAGGACCTGGTGGACCGGGCGGCCGTGGAGGCCGGCCTGGTCTCCTCGATCCAGGCGGTCTATCCGCTGCTCGACGACGAGGCCACGGCCCGGCGGCGGCTCGCGGACGCTTTCGCCGTCGAGGTCGACGGCATCGGACTCGATGAACTGGTGGGCGGCTGCGGGGTCGCCGAGTCGGTCCTGGCGGCCCTGGACCTGGCGGGAGTGCCGCACGCGGGCACGCGCGTGGCGGTGCAGGGCCTCGGCACCATGGGCGGGGCCACCGCCCGCTTCCTCACGCGCGCGGGGCTCACCGTGGTGGCCGTCGCCGACATCAAGGGCACGGTCTTCAACCCCGAGGGGCTCGACGTCGAGGCGTTGCTGGCCGCCAGGGACACCTACGGCACCGTGGACCGCTCCGCCCTGCGCCCCGCCGACCGCGAACTGCCCGGCGACGCCTGGCTGTCGCTCGACGCGGAGGTACTTGTGCCCGCGGCGGTGTCCTACACGATCGACGTCGCCAACCAGGAGCGGATCAGGGCCCGTTGGATCGTCGAGGCGGCCAACATGCCGGTCCTGCCCGCGGCGGAGGCGCTGCTGGCCGCGCGCGGGATCACCGTACTGCCGGACGTCGTGGTCAACTCCGGGACCAACGCCTGGTGGTGGTGGACCCTGTTCGGTGACATCGGCGCGGACTCGGACGAGGCCTTCGCGCACATACGGCGTTCCATGCGTGCCCTCGTCGAGCAGTTGCTGGCCCGCGCGGAGGCGGACGGGATCTCGCCGCGCGCCGCTGCCCACGCGCTGGTCGCGGACCGGCTGCCGGTGATCGGGGACCGGTTCGGCTGGTACCGCTGACCTGGCGCCTCGGGGCGGCGCCCCACCGAGCGACGGCTTAGGGTGATCCCGTGGCGAGAGTGCGGTTGACAGTGGCCGAGCGGCGCGAGGAGCTGCTGCGGGCCGCCATCGAGCAGATCGAGGCGCGGGGCGTGGCGGCCGTCAGGATCGCCGACGTGGCCTCGGCGCTCGGAGTCAGCAACGCCCTGGTGCTCTACCACTTCGCCACGAAGGAGAAGCTGGTCGCCGCCGCGTTCACCTACGCCGCCGAGGACGATCTGGCCCATCTGCGCAAGCTCCTCGGCCGCCGTACCAGCGCCCTGCGTCGGCTGCGGGCGGCCGTTCGCTGGTACGCGCCGACGGGCCAGGCCAAGGGCTGGCGGCTGTGGATCGAGGGCTGGGCGGTGGCTCTGCGCGAGCCGGCGCTCCAGGAGGTCACCCGCGACCTCGACAGGCAATGGAAGGCGGCACTCGCGGAAGTGATCGCCGAGGGCGTGGCCGCGGGCGAGTTCCACTGCCCGGACCCGCAAGCCACAGCCCTGCGCCTCACGGCCCTCCTGGACGGCCTGGCCGTCCAACTGACGTCCTACGCGGGCGCGGTGCCCAGGTCCCGGGCCCAGACGTGGGTGGACGAGGCCCTGGGCCGGGAACTCGGGCTGGACGGCACGGGGGTCCGCATAGCGGCGGAGGAGTGAAACCCGCCCGGCCCCGGCCACAGCTCAAGCCACCGAAGCGATCCGCGTCTTGATGTCGTCCGGCGACAGCACACCCTTGGCCGTCACGTGGTCCCCGGAGGACTCCCCCCGCAGCCTGCGCCCGATCCACGGCACCAGATACTCCCGAGCCCAGTGGACGTCGTCCCGTCGCACGTCCAGCGGACCGCGCGGCGGAAGCGGCGGCCACGGCTGGTCCGGGTCGGCCGGGACCTCAAGGCCGAGGACCTGGCCCGCGCGGAGCGCCACACGCGTGTGCCCCTCCGGGGAGAGGTGCAGCCGGTCGCCGTCCCAGGCGCGCCGGTCCTGAATGGTCTTCAGGGACCACAGGTCGAGCACCGGACATCCGTACCGGTCGGCGACGGCCCGCACATGTCCGTTGTACGTGGCGATCTTGCCGCGCAGATGCTTGAGCACGGGAACACCACGTGTGTCGAAACCGGTCGTCACCATGACCGTGCCGCACGCCTCGGTGAGCCGGGCGATCGCCCGCTCGAAGCGCTCGGCGACCTCGTCGGGGTCGGTACCGGGGCGGATGATGTCGTTGCCGCCGGCGCAGAACGACACCAGGTCCGGTGCCAGTTCGACGGCCTGCGGAAGCTGGTCCTCGACGATCTGGTCGAGCAGCTTCCCGCGTACGGCGAGATTGCTGTACCTGAAGTCGCCCTCGGGCCGCCGGTCCGCGAGAAGTACCGCGAACCGATCGGCCCAGCCGACGAACGCCCCGTCGGGGCCGGGGTCGCCGACGCCCTCGGTGAAGCTGTCCCCCACCGCCACGTACGACCCGATCACTGAGCTGCTGTCATTCTTCGAATCGTCTGCCACAACCGTTCATGATTCACCTTCGAATGTGACTTACGCGACCGTAGGAAGGGCTTGACGGGCGGTGAGATAAGCCACTCCTAAAGTGTTCGCCAAACGAGGAATAGGTCTCTCATCGGGAATGTTGACGCTGCGACCGCCACACCCTGAAGTCGCGTATCCGGAAGTGGCTCCAGGTGGTCCGGAACGCGAAGTGCCCCCTCGTGTAAGGCTCCGGGTCGGTGTAGTCGAAGACGAGCCGCCCGTTGTCCCACCACTGCACCTTGGAGCCGTCGGAGACGATCCGCACCCGGTTCGGCTCGTTCGCGATGAGCAGCGGCTCGGTGTAGTCGTAGATCAGCGGCCGCACACCGGACTCTCCGACATATCGGCGCAGCCGTGTCGTGGTGTTGTAGTTGGCGCCGTAGCCCGAGTAGTACGTCTTCAGGTAGTCGTACTCCGCGAGCGCCCCGCCCCGCCGGGTGGCGAAGAGGTCGTCGGGGGACCGGACGTCGGCCGCGTTCCAGAAGTTGTTCAGGTCGGACACCCGGTCGTTGGCACCGCCCTCGGAGACGGGCGTGGCGGTGTACTCCAGGACGTACGGTCTTCGAGCGGCTGCCTGAACCAGATCGTCGCGCCGGCGGGCACGTCGACCTCCAGTACTCCGCGCTGCGCGGTGACCGTGCCGCCCTGCTCCAGTTCGACGGCCCAGCGGCCGAGGCCGTGGCGGAAGTCGTCGTGGGCGACGAGGCGACGGTGGCGGGGCGAGGCACTCGCGGCGGCCGCGGGGGCGAGGGCGGCCAGGGCGGCGCCGGCAGCGAGGGTTCCGAAGCCTCTACGTGTGGTCGTCATGAGAGACGGCTCCTTCCAGGGAGGGCCCGGGCACACGAAGGGGCTCGGAGCCCAGGCGGCAGTCGGTGTACGTGGATTGCGGAAGAGCCGCGCACGGTCCGGGCGACTCGGTGGTGTGGTCGGCGGGAGCGGAGACGAACCCGCCGAGCGGGGCGGCCTCGGCGTGGGTGCCCTGGTTCACCACGATCACATCGGCCCGGCGATCCGAACCCGCCCTGGAACCGGCACAGTCCCCGCCATACGCGCCGTACGCGGCGGGCACTCCCTCATCGCCCGTCTGGATCACCCCCTGCACCTCGTCGCCGCCGAAGGTGGCCGGCGCGAACCGCTGCTCAGGCCACCCCTCGTGAAAGCGCTTGCACAACTACGGGGTTCACTCTGTCCCCACCCTCCCCCGCCTGTCGACGCTCCGAGCTCGCCTGCCACAAGAACGCAATGAAGTGATCACGAAGGCGCGGACCGGCTCAGGGCCGGGAACACCGAAGGCCGGACCCGGGGATCGGGGTCCGGCCTTCAGTGGCGCAGGGGTGTTGTCAGCCGACGGCGACGCCCTTCGAGCGGAGGTAGGCGACCGGGTCCACGTCGGAGCCGTAGTCCGGCGTGGTGCGGATCTCGAAGTGCAGGTGCGGGCCGGTGACATTGCCGGTCGCGCCGGACAGGCCGATCTGCTGACCCTCGGTCACGGTCTGGCCGGCCGAGACGGAGAGCTGGGACAGGTGGGCGTACTGCGCGTAGTAGCCGTCGTTCAGCTTGATGACGACCTGGTTGCCGTAGGCACCGCCCCAGCCCGCGGAGACGACCGTGCCCGCGGCCACGGCCTTGAGCGAGGTGCCGGTCGGGACGACGAAGTCGACGCCGGTGTGGTAACCACTGGACCACATGCTGCCCGCCACGCGGTAACCGGTGCCGATCGTGGCACCAGTGACCGGCAGGGTGTAACCGCTGGAGCTGGTGGTGGCCGAGCTCTGGGTGGCGGCGGTCGACTTCGAGGAGGACTTGGACTCCGCCTTCTCCGTCTTCTTCGCCTTCGAGGAGGAGGAAGCGGAGGACTCGGTCTTCGTGGTGCTCGTCCTGGCCTTCTTGCCGATCGAGAGCTTCAGACCGGGGTGGATCAGTGACGGGTCGTCCCCGATGGCCGAGCGGTTGTCGGCGTACAGCTTCTTCCAGCCACCGCTGACATTCTGCTCATCGGCGATCTTCGAAAGATAGTCGTCGGCGCGCACCGAATAGACACGCACCGTGGAGGTCTTCGCGGCGTCCTTCTTCGCGGCCGTCTTTTCGGCGGACTTCTGCGAGACCGGGAGCGACTGAACGGCCTTTTCCGACACGGACTGGGGGGTGGCGGCGTGAGCGCCGGTTGCCCCCATGAACGGGAGGGCGAGAGCGGCGCCTCCGGTTCCGGCGATGGCTATCGAGCGGGCGAAGCGCTGGGACTTCGGACGGCGGTGCTTACCCTTCGCGGGCATGGTGAATTCCTCTCCGGCGCCTGCGAGGTGAGCTGTCGGGTGCGAGCTGGAGATGCCCGGCCGCGTCGAGACGCGACTTAACCCCAAGCCGTTCCGGAGACCGGAACAGGCGGAACTACCTGTGGGTCCCCCGCTCCTGCCGTGCACGGGTGAGTGAGTGAGCGGAATCCGTTCGGCGGCAGGATTGGGCGTCCGACCGGATCGGTGGCGAACGTAAGCGAACAAGACGCAAAGGGACAAGTGAGAGGTTCCCCGTGTGTGCGTTCCTGTTGATCCCTTAAGAGAATTACCGGTCACCCTGCGTGAATCGGACGCCCGTTACCCGGCCCGAATCCCCTTGAAAAGCCTGCACATTACGTGAACATGACGGGCGACACACCGTCACGGATATGACGCTCCTCACGTCACGAATTCACAGGAACCCTGATTTCGGAAGGAGTTGGAAGGAAGCTGTCAATTCGGACAGAAGCCCTAGATGCGGCGCAGCCGGATAACCATCGCATCGAGGTCACCGCGCAAACCGGTACGAAGTCCGTGATGGAGCAACACGGCTCCTCGGTGCACTTCGCCCGTTTCGGGGCATTCGTACGATGCTGTCGGGTCGAGTCCGCGCAGCCGCAGCGCCGGGGCGGGCTCGCCGTGCTGCTGCGCCTGGAGCCAGGCGAGGACGACGGTCTCGTCCCCGAGGACGTACTGCACCGCGCTCAGCCCGCCCCGCGGAGGCCGCAGCCGGTGGAGGTCGCCACGCTGCACCAAGGGCCGGATCTCCTTGTAGAGAGCCACCCACCGCCCCGCTTCGGCGAGCTCCTCCTCGGTCCACTCCGCGAGGTCCCCGCCGACCCCGAGCACTCCGGCCATCGCACTCACGAACCGGAACCGCAGCGAGCTCACCCGGTCGTTGAGCTGAGTGTTGGGGCTGTCGGTGACCCAGGCGGCCATCACGCGCGCGGGGTGGATCTGACTGAAGCCGTACTGAATGGCGAGGCGGTCGAGCGGGTCGGTGTTGTCCGAGGTCCACACCTGGTCGGTGCGGCTGAGCACCCCGAGGTCGATCCGGCCGCCGCCACCCGAGCAGGACTCGAAGGCGACGCCCGGGTGGGCTTCCCGCAAGCGGTCCAAAAGGGCATAGAAGCCGCGTACATGGTCGACCCACAGACGCTGCGGATAGGGGTCGCCGGGCCAGCCCGCATCCGTGAAGCAGCGGTTGAAGTCCCACTTCACATAGTCGATCGGGGCCGAGGAGAGCAGGGTGTCGAGCTGCCCCCACAGGTACTCCTGGACGTCCTCGCGCGCGAGGTTCAGCACGAGCTGATTGCGGAACTCCGTCCGCTTTCGTCCGGCTTGGTACTGCACCCAGTCCGGGTGGGCACGGTAGAGCTCGCTGTCCGGGTTGATCATCTCCGGCTCGACCCAGATGCCGAACTGCATGCCGAGCCCGTGCACGTACTCACCGAGCGGCTTGAGGCCGTTCGGGAAGCGGTCGGGGTTGGGCGCCCAGTCACCGAGCCCGGCCCGGTCACTGGTGCGGGCACCGAACCAGCCGTCGTCGACCACGAACAGCTCGACGCCCATCGCCGCGGCCCGCCGGGCGAGGGTGCCCTGCTGCTCCTCGGAGATGTCGAAGTTCGTGGCCTCCCAGGAGTTGAACAGCACGGGACGGTCCTCGTCCGCGCCCGGGATGACGTACGCCCGCTGGTAGGCGTGCCAGGCACGGCTCGCCCCGCCGAACCCGCCGTCGTTCCAGAGACCGGCGAAGACAGGGGTCGTGAACGACTCCCCGGCCGCCAGCCGGAGCAGACCCGAGTCGTCGTATCCGGCACCTCCGGTGATCTGCACGCGCGCGTCGGGGAGTTGCGCGACGGCGATCCGCCAGGACCCCGACCAGCCGAGGGCGACACCGTAGACCTCGCCGCGCTCCTCGGTGGCGTCGGTGTCGAGGGCGACCCAGGGCAGGTGCTGGTGCCCGGTGTGGCCGCGACGGCTGCCGATGATCTTCTCGCCGTAGGTGAGGGGGGTCTGCGTGAGCAGGGACTCGGCAGCCCAGCGGCCGTGCAGCTGGGACAGCCGCCAGCCGTCCTCACGATCGGGCAGGGTCCAGGTGGCGGAGTCGGCGCGCAGCAGCTCGACGGGGGCCGGCCCCTGGTTGTCCAGGGTCACCCAGCGCTCCAGGACGTCGTGACGCATCCGGTAGTGCAGCGTGACGGTCAGCCCGCCGTCGCGGAACCGCAGCCGCAGCTCGTCGCCCTCGGTCTCGTACGCCTCGAAGCTCCACTCGGTGCCGCGCCGCTCGTCGGTGCGCACGGACAGGGCCGGGCGTGTGAAGCGGGGGCCGCCCTCGACGGGGTACTCTTCGCGTCCGTCGAGCGGGGACTCGAAGGGCCAGTACTCGGGCAGCGGACGTACGGCGAGGGCCTCGGCGTCGGCCAGGGCGATCCTCGGACCCCAGTGCAGATGGAGCAGCTCGTCCTCGGCGGTGAGGTGCAGGGCGTAACTGCTGGCCGGCCCGGACAGAATCCACGTACGGCCGTTCTCAGCGATCTCCAGCATGGTGCCCCTCACAGATTCGAACAGGTGCCAACAGGTGCGCTCAGGCCCCAACATCATCAGGGGCCGACAGCCCTGGTCGCAACGGCTGTGGACAAGTCATTGCCCGGCCCTGTGGACAACTCATTGCCCCAGGAATCCATGTCGTATCGTCGAGAGCGTGCCCCGTCGACGAGCCGCGCCGACGGGGCCCGGCTGGGAGGAGCCCCCGTGACGCAGCAGATCCCGTCGACCGAACCGGAACTGGCAGGTGTCCGCAACTTCCGTGACGTGGGCGGGCTGCCGACGGCAGACGGACGGCGGGTGCGGTACGGCGTGCTCTTCCGCAGCGGTCACCTCGCACACGCGACGGAGGACGACGCGGCCTTCCTGGCCTCCCTGGGTCTGCACACGATCTTCGACTTCCGCAACGCGGCGGACCAGAAGCTGGAGGGCCCGGACGTCGAGCTGCCGGGCGTCGCCAATGTGAACCTGCCGCTGAGCGACCCGGCGGAGGGCACCTGGTTCTGGAAGATGGTCCGCGACGGGGACATAGAGCAGCTGCGCGAGCTCCTCGGCGACGGCAAGGCCGCGGAGCGCATGACCAATTCCTACCGCACGATGATCAAGGAGCGCACCGTCGAGCACTCCCGCGTGCTGCGCTCCCTCGCCGAGGACAGCGTGCCCGCCCTCATGCACTGCGCGGCCGGCAAGGACCGCGCGGGTCTGGCCGTCGCCGTGACCCTGCTCGCCCTGGGCGTGGAGCGCGAGGCGATCGTCGCCGACTACCTGGAGTCGAACGCCAAGCACCGCCGCTACAAGGTGCGCCGCACCAGCACGTCCGCCGACGCCTACTCCCCCGAGGTCATGGAGCTGCTCAGTCCCCTGTTCGAGGCGCGCGCCGAGTATCTGTCGGCGGCCTTCGAGACCATCGAGGAGACATGGGGCAGCGTCGAGGTGTATCTGGAGGAGGGACTCGGCCTGACTCCCGAGATCCGCGAGCGGCTGCGGGAGCGGCTGCTCGACTGAGCCGTACGGCCGCTACCGAACACTTACCCAGTGCTCCACCCTTCAGGGTGGGGGTGTAGGGCATTCTCGCCCCGGCGCCCCGTAGGGGCGCAGCGCCACTGCTGAAGTCGCCTTGTCCGACAACGTAGTTGGCGGACCTACCGCCGGACGGGCGGGAAGTCAGGCCTGTGGAGGCCCTGTAAGACCCCTCCGGGTGGCAGGGGCCCGTGAAGCAGGAACCCAAGGGAGCACCGCGATGGGGGTCCCCCCGGTTCGAGCGAAGCCGAGAACTGGGGGAGGAGCTGACCGGAATCACCTGCGTTCACGCAGGTGAGGGCGTCAATGTCGGGCTCCCACCTCGAAGAGGAAGTAGATGAAGGCCGCGAAGACGTGGCCGACCGCGATGTAGACGATGAGGCGCACCCACAGGGCGCGGGGGAACTTCTCCTCCATGTCTTTCATGGCGTCTCTCCAGGGGTGGGGCCCAGGCACAGCGTGGCCGTGGGACTCTGCAACAGGGTGTGGACGAACAGGAGCTCGACTCCGTCGGGATCCTGGGCGGCGATGCGGTGCGGGGTCAGCGAGTCGAAGTGCGCGCTGTCACCCGGGCCGAGCCGATGCGTGGTGTCACCGAGGCGCAGCCTGAGCCGCCCCTTGAGGACGTAGAGCCATTCCTCGCCGGGATGCACCCGCACGATGTCGCCCTGCGAGCCGTGCGGCACCTGCACCCGCAGGGCCTGCATCCCGCGGCCGGGCGCGCCGGCCTGGAAGTACGTCCAGCCGCCCGCCTCGGTCGCTTCCATGTCGGCCACGCGCACGACGGAGTCCCGCTCCGCGACCGTCTCGCCGAGCAGTTCCGAGACCGTCGTACCGTAGATGCGGGCCAGCGCGAGCAGCATCGGCAGCGACGGCTGGCGCTGACCGGTCTCCAGCCGGGAGAGATGGGCGGGCGACAGCCCCGCGGCACCGGCCGCGGCCTCCAGGGTGAGGGAGGCGCGGCGGCGCAGGGCGCGAAGCTGAGGAGCCACCGAGGGCAGCTCCGTGAAGGCTTCCGGAGGGCTCATACCTCCATTGGGCCCGAGTCTTGCCTCTGCGGCAAATCTCTTGCCTCAGAGGCAAAACATCAGGTCGGGCCGCTACCGGTTGGCCACCGCCTGCTTCACCAGGGTCTTGCTGAAGTCCCACATCAGGCCGCTGCCGCTGTGCGCGTCGTCCATGACGTCGGTGAAGGCGTCGACGAACCGGTCCACCTCCTTTCTCCCCGACGACGAGCGGCGGGATCAGCTTGATGACCTCCAGATGGTCGCCGGAGACCTGGGTGAGGATCCGGTGCCGCTGCAGAAGGGGGACGACCACCATCTGCGCGAACAGGCCCTTGCGCGCGGCCTGGAGCATGGTCCAGCGGCTGCGCAGCTTCAGCGACTTCGGCCGGCCGAACTCGATGCCGATCATCAGGCCGCGGCCGCGGACGTCGGCGAGCAACTCGTACTTGTCGATCAGTGCGGTGAGCCGGGACCTCAGCAGGTCGCCCGTGACGCGGGCGTTCGCGACGATCTGCTCGTTCTCCATGACGGACAGGACCGCGAGCCCGGCCGCCATCGCCTGGGCGTTGGATCCGAAGCTCGCCGAGTGCACGAGCACCCGGTCCATCGACGAGTAGACCTTCTTGAAGATCCAGTCCTTGCCGAGGGTGGCGCCGACCGGTACATAGCCGCCGGAGAGCGCCTTGGCCACGCACACCAGGTCGGGCTCGACCCCGTCCTCGTGCTGGTAGGCGTAGAAGTCCCCGGTACGGCCGAGCCCGGTCTGCACCTCGTCGGCGATGAGCAGCGCCTTGTGTGTGCGCAGCAGCTCCTGCGCGGCCCGCAGATAGCCGGGCGGGGCCTCGTGCACCCCCTTGCCCTGGATCGGCTCGACGACCAGGGCGGCTACGTCGCCCTTCTTCAACTCCCTCGCCAAAGCCTCGAGATCGCCGAGAGGTACGGCCGTGTCGGGCAGCAGGGGCGCGAATCCGTCCCGGAAGCCCGACTCGCCGTTGACCGACAGCGACCCGGTGGTCAGTCCGTGGAAGGCGTGGTCGCAGTACAGGACCCGGGGCTTCCCGGTGGCGTACCGGGCGAACTTCAGCGCGGTCTCCACCGCCTCTGTGCCGCTGTTGCCGAAGAACACCCGGTCCAGGTGCGGGCTGTGGGCGAGGAGCTTCTCGGCCAGCAGCCCGGGCAGCGGCTGGCAGTCGAAGCGGGTGAGGTCGGCGAGCTGGGCGTCGAGGACGTCGTGCAGTGCCTTGCGGACCACGGGGTGGTGGCGCCCCAGGCCCATGACTCCGAACCCGGCGAGCATGTCCAGGTAGTCGTTGCCGTCCGCGTCCCAGAAGTAGGCGCCCTCGCCGCGCTCGTAGACCTTGTCGAAGCCGATGGTGTGCAGCATGCGCGGGAGCTGGTGGTTCAGGTACTTGCCGTGCAGCTCGTAGCGCTCGGCTCCGCGCTCGGCCAGGAGTCTGCCGAGGTCGAACTCCGTGGTCATTCAGCCTTCTCCCTGACTTCGGTCTGTGCCTTCACGGCCAGACTCGCGCTGATCCGCCCCGCCACCTCGACCGGCGTCAGACCGATGTCGGCGAGCACCTCGCCCCGCTTGGCGTGCGCGAGGAACTGTTCCGGGATCCCGAACCGCCGTACGGGTACGTCGACTTCGGCGTCACCGAGCGCCAACGCGACGGCGGCGCCCACTCCGGCGGCCCGGCTGTTGTCCTCGACGACGGCGACCAGCCGGTGTTCCGCGGCGAGGCCCGGCAGCGAGGGGTCGACGGGCTTGACCCAACGGGGGTCCACAACCGTGCAGTTGATGCCCCGCGCTTCCAGCAGCTCGGCGGCCTGGAGGCACACCGGTGCCATCACACCGACGGCGACCAGCAGCACCTCCGGCCGCTCACCGCGATGCAGCACGTCCAGGCCACCGACCCGGTCGACCGCCGGCACCGAAGGCCCCACCGACTCCTTCGGGAACCGCACCAGGGTCGGCGCGTCGTCCACGGCGACCGCCTCCCGCAGCTGCGCCCGCAGCTGGTCGGCGTCCCGAGGAGCGGCGATCCTCAGTCCGGGGACGACCTGGAGGATCGACATGTCCCACATACCGTTGTGGGAGGCCCCGTCGACGCCCGTGACCCCGGCCCGGTCCAGAACGAACGTGACCCCGCAGCGGTGCAGGGCGACGTCCATCAGGAGCTGGTCGAAGGCCCGGTTCAGGAAGGTCGCGTACACGGCGACGACCGGGTGCAGCCCACCCGTGGCGAGACCTGCGGCGGAGACCGCCGCGTGCTGCTCGGCGATACCGACGTCCCACACCCGGTCCGGGAAACGCGCCGCGAACTTGCCCAGCCCCACCGGGTGCAGCATGGCCGCCGTGATCGCCACGACGTCCTCCCGCTCCTGGCCGATCGCGACTATCTCGTCGCCGAACACCGAGGTCCAGGAGGGGCCGTTGGACGGCGCGAGCGGCTCACAGGTGAGGGGGTCCATCACACCGACGGTGTGGAAGTGGTCCTCTTCATGGGCCAGGGCGGGCTCGTAACCGCGCCCCTTCTCCGTCAGGCAGTGGATGAGCACCGGCCCGTGGAAGCGCTTCGCGCGCCTCAGCGCCGACTCCACGGCCCCGATGTCGTGTCCGTCGATCGGGCCGACGTACTTCAGCCCGAGGTCCTCGAACATGCCCTGCGGTGCGAAGGCGTCCTTGAAGCCCTTCTTCGCGCCGTGCAGGGACTCGTAGACGGTGTTGCCGACCAGCGGGGTTCTGAGGAGTACGTCCTTCCCCCAGGCCAGCACCTTCTCGTAGCCGTCGGTCGTGCGCAGGGTGGCCAGGTGGTTGGCGAGCCCGCCGATGGTCGGCGAGTACGACCGCTCGTTGTCGTTGACGACGATGATCAGCGGCCGGTCCTTGGCGGCCGCGATGTTGTTCAGCGCCTCCCAGGCCATACCGCCGGTGAGCGCGCCGTCGCCGATGACCGCGACGACATGTCCCTTCGCCCCCTGCACCTGGCGGGCCTTGGCGAGCCCGTCGGCCCAGCCGAGCGCGGTGGAGGCGTGACTGTTCTCGACGATGTCGTGCTCGGACTCCTCACGCGAGGGGTAGCCGGACAGGCCGCCCTTGCCGCGCAGTTTGGAGAAGTCCTGCCGTCCCGTCAGGATCTTGTGCACATAGCTCTGATGGCCGGTGTCCCACACGATGCGGTCGACCGGTGACTCGAAGACCCGGTGGAGCGCGATGGACAGTTCCACCACCCCCAGGTTGGGCCCGAGGTGTCCGCCGGTCCTGGCGACCGCGTGCACCAGGAACTCCCTGATTTCCTCGGACAGTTCACCAAGATCCGACTCGGACAGCGCCTTCAGGTCGCGTGGTCCCCGGATGTTCTCCAGAATGGTCACGCTCGGGCCCCCTTCGGTCCGTGCTGTTCAACTCACGGTGACGGCCGGCTCCCCCGACGCGACGCCGTCCTGTTCCATCTGTTCGGCGATCTTCATCGCCTCCTCGATGAGGGTCTCCACGATCTTCGACTCGGGGACGGTCTTGATGACCTCGCCCTTGACGAAGATCTGCCCCTTGCCGTTGCCGGAGGCGACCCCGAGGTCCGCCTCCCGCGCCTCGCCGGGACCGTTGACCACACATCCCATCACCGCGACCCGCAGGGGCACTTCCATGCCCTCGAGACCCGCCGTGACCTCGTCGGCCAGCTTGTAGACGTCGACCTGGGCGCGCCCGCAGGAGGGACACGACACGATCTCCAGCCGGCGTTGCCGCAGGTTCAGCGACTCCAGGATCTGGATGCCGACCTTGACCTCCTCGGCGGGCGGCGCGGACAGGGACACCCGGATGGTGTCGCCGATCCCCCTGCTGAGCAGGGCGCCGAAGGCCACCGCCGACTTGATCGTCCCCTGGAAGGCGGGCCCGGCCTCCGTGACCCCCAGGTGCAGCGGGTAGTCGCACTGCTCGGCGAGCAGCGTGTAGGCGCTGACCATCACCACGGGATCGTTGTGCTTGACGGAGATCTTGATGTCCCGGAAGCCGTGCTCCTCGAACAACGACGCTTCCCACAACGCCGATTCGACCAGCGCCTCCGGGGTCGCCCTGCCGTACTTCTGGAGCAGCCGGCGGTCCAGCGACCCGGCGTTGACGCCGATCCGGATCGGCGTGCCGTGGTCCTTCGCGGCCCGCGCGATCTCCTTGACCTTGTCGTCGAACTGCTTGATGTTGCCCGGATTGACGCGTACGGCCGCACAGCCGGCCTCGATCGCCGCGAAGACGTACTTCGGCTGGAAGTGGATGTCCGCGATCACCGGGATCTGCGACTTGCGCGCGATGGTGGCCAGGGCGTCCGCGTCGTCCTGCGTGGGACAGGCGACGCGGACGATCTGGCAGCCGGACGCGGTGAGCTCGGCGATCTGCTGGAGCGTGGCGCCGATGTCCGAGGTGCGCGTGGTCGTCATCGACTGCACCGACACCGGGGCCCCGCCCCCGACCGCCACCGGTCCGACGTGGATCTGCCGCGACAGGCGCCGCTCGGCGATCGGCCGGACCGGTACCTCGGGAACGCCCAAGGAAATGGCGGTCATGGCGCTACTCGCGGTTTCCGGAGACCGTCTCGCGCATGGCGCGCAGCGACTCCTTGAGCGAGCCCATGGTGGCGAGGACGGCGGTGGGCTCGTAGCCGCAGTGCGCCATGCAGTTGGCGCACCGCGGGTCCTTGCCGCGGCCGTACTTGTCCCAGTCGGTCTCCTCGATGAGTTCGCGGTACGTCGGCACGTACCCGTCGCTCATCAGGTAGCAGGGCCGCTGCCAGCCGAACAGGGAGTAGTTCGGGATCGCCCAGGCCGTGCACGGGAAGTCGACCTTGCCCTCCAAAAAGTCCAGGAAGAGCGGGGAGTGGTTGAGCCGCCACTTCTTTCGGTTGCCGCCCGCGAAGGCCTTCTTGAACAGCTCGCGGGTCTGCTCAACGCCCAGGAAGTGCTCCTGGTCGGGCGCCTTCTCGTAGGCGTAGGCGGGCGAGATCATCATCTCGTCGACCTTGAGGTCGTCGTTGAGGAAGTTGAGCACCTCGATGATGGTCTGCGGGGTGTCGGTGTTGAAGAAGGTCGAGTTGGTGGTGACCCGGAAGCCGCGCTTCTTGGCCTCCTTGATCGCCTCCACCGCCTCGTCGAACACACCCTCCTTCGCCACGGACTCGTCGTGCCGCTCACGCAGCCCGTCGATGTGCACCGCGAAGGCGAAGTAGGGGGAAGGCTTGAACTTGTCCATCTTCTTGCGCAGCAGCATGGCGTTGGTGCAGAGGAAGACGTATTTCTTCTTGGCCACCAACTGCCGCACGATCTCGTCGATCTGAGGATGCATCAGCGGCTCACCGCCGGCGATGGACACCATCGGCGCACCCGACTCCAACACCGCCCCGACGGCCTGCGCCACCGGCATGCGCTGCTTGAGAACACCCGCAGGATGCTGGATCTTGCCACAGCCCTCGCATTTGAGGTTGCACGCGAAGAGAGGCTCCAGCTCCACGATCAAGGGGAACTTGTCCCGCTTGCGGAGCTTTTGTTCGGCCAAGTATGTAGCGACCTTGATGGACTGGCGCAGCGGCATGGCCATCTGGCTCACCTCCTGGGGAGCAGCAAGGAACGGTGCCATTCATGGAAAGCTGGAAGAACGGAACGAAGGACGCGGAAGGCTGATATTCCACCGCGTACCGTGCCGATCCGGACGAGTTCATATTGTGGAGCATCCACGACCACCCGGACGGCCGCAACAGGGTGCCCGCCCGCGCGCACGGCGCTCAGGAGTGTGGCCGCGGACTCCATGTCGACCGCGATCGCACCGGTCGCGAGAAGATCCGACCGCTCGTGACCGCGGACGACGTGATCGGAGCCGGTCAGCGGTCCGGTGTGCACGGTACGTCCCGGTACGGCCCGTACCAGCTCCTTGACCAGTAGGTCGGTCTCCACACAGGGAACGGTTCCGTCCGGATCCCGGGTCTCCTCGGCGACCACCAGATCGCCGGGGTGCATCCCTGGGGCGAGCCCCGCGCAGAAGCCGGTGGCCAGGACGGCGGCCCCGGCGAGCGCGGGGTCGGCCAGGCGCCGGGTGACGGACCGTTCCGCCGCCTTGGGGCCCATGCCCGTCCTGAGCAGGGTGACCGGCCCGCCGGCCCCGCCGCGGTCGCCGGTGCGCAGGGCGAGGTGCTCGATGCCGAGAGCGCAGGCGATCAGCAGCGGGGTGGTGGCGGGCTGGTTGCTCATCAGACCGCCTCGGTCCGGGAGAACGGTTCTCCGTGGACGTAACGGCCCAGGGCGGTGAGCGGGAAGACCTGCCGGTAGAGGTGGTAGTTGATGGAGAAGTCCCAGGGGAAACCGGTGCCGGTGAAGTAGGGCTCGTCCCAGGAGCCGTCCTCGCGCTGGGTGCTCGCGAGCCACTCGATGCCGCGCTCGACGGCCTTGGAGTCCTTCTCCCCCGCGGCCAGCAGCGCCATCAGCGCCCAGGCCGTCTGCGAGGCGGTGGAGGCGCCGCGGCCGCTCCACTCCTTGACGTACTTGTAGGAGCGCAGGTCCTCACCCCAGCCGCCGTCGTCGTTCTGCACCTTCTCCAGCCAGGTCACCGCCCGCCGGATCGCCGGGTGCGAGGCGGGCAGTCCGGCGGCGGTCAGCGCGGGGACCACCGACCCTGTCCCGTAGATGTAGTTGACGCCCCAGCGCCCGAACCACGAGCCGTCCGGCTCCTGTTCGGCGAGCAGCCACTCGATGCCGCGCCGGGTACGCGGGTCGTGGGAGAGCCCCTCGATCGCGAGCATCTCCACCACGTGCGCGGTGACATCGGCGGACGGCGGGTCGATGACCTCGCCGAAGTCGCAGAACGGCAGCCGGTTGGGGAACGGGCTGGTGTTGTCGACGTCGAATGCCCCCCACGCCCCGTTCTTCGACTGCATCCCGAGGTTCCAGCGCACCCCGCGCCCGATCGCCTTCTCCACCCGCTCCGGGTCGTGGTGCCTGACCCGGCGCAGCGCGAGGACGACCTCGGCGGTGTCGTCGATGTCGGGGTAGTTGTCGTTGTGGAACTCGAACGCCCAGCCGCCAGGCGGGAGTTGGGGCCGCTTGACCGCCCAGTCACCGGGCCGGACGATCTCCTCGCCGAGCATCCAGTCCGCGGCCTTGACGAGCTGCGGGTGATCGGCGGGCACGCCCGCGTCGGCGAGCGCGATGGTCGCGAGGCAGGTGTCCCACACCGGCGACTGGCAGGCCTCGATCATCCGGGACCCGTCCTCACGCCAGATGGCGAAGCGGTCCAGGGACTCCAGCCCGGCCCGCATGACCGGGTGTCCGAGATCGTAGCCGAGCAGGTGCAGCGCGATCACCGAATAGACGGCCGGGGGCTGGATGCCGCCCCAGCAGCCGTCGTTCTCCTGCCGCTCGATGATCCAGCGGGCCGCGCTGTTCATCGCGGCTCTGCGCAGTCGGCGCGGGGCGACCTTGCGCAGCTGGTGCAGCGCCCGGTCGAGACGCTGGAAGGCACCGTCCCAACTAGCCACCGGGGCGAGGGGCTTGGCCGGGTTCGGGTCGGCCGGGTCGAGGTGCAGCTCGTCGAGCGGGAAGGGCGCGGGCCGAACCGGGCGCTTCGCGGAGACGATCGTCAGCGGGACGATGGTCTGGCGGGCCCAGCAGCCGAAGTCGTAGATGTTGAGCGGCATCCACTGGGGGAAGTAGATGAGCTCCGGCGGGAGTTCGGGCAGGTCCTCCCACTTCCACCAGCCGAACAGGGCGAGCCAGATCCGGGTGAACACCCGGGCGGCGGCGATACCGCCCTGAGCGCGGATCCAGGCGGAGGCCTTCGCCATGTGCGGGGCGTCGGGCGCGTCGCCGTCCAGGCGCAGAGCGACGTACGCCTCGATGGTGGTGGAGAGTTCGCCGGGCCCGCCGTAGAAGCTGGCCCAGGTGCCGTCCTCGCGCTGCTCGCCGCGGATGAACTTGGCGGCGGCCCGGGTGGTCGACTCGTCGCGGATACCCAGGAACTGACGGAGGAGCAGGTCCTCGGCGTCCATCGTGACGTTCGTCTCGAGGTCGCCCTTCCACCAGCCCTCGGCGTCCTGCCGGGCAAGCAGGTGCTCGGTGGCGCGCTGGACGGCACGTACGGCGGCTTCTTGTATCCCGGCCGCCACGGGGGTGTCGAGGTGGGTTTCGCTGGCCGCGGCAGCGCGGGGCGGCAGGGCCCCGGTGCTTCCGTCGGTCGTCGCTGTCATGGCTTCCCCTTCGTGCAGTGTGCAATGTGGTGCTCTGCTGTGGGTCCGCCGTCGGCCGGTGCCTTTCCTTTCCTCGCAGCACCGGCCGGCGACTACGCGAGGGTTATTCGACCGATAGTGATCATCTCTTTCGTACGACGACGAAGTCGGCGAGCGCCGTGAACCGGTCCCGCACCGGGTCGGGCATGTCGATGGCGTTCAGGGCCTCGATGGCGACGGTGTGCTGACGGCGGGCCTCCGCCGCCGTCCACTCGCGGCCTCCGGCCTCCTCGATGAGGGCGGCGCGGGCCGCGAACTCCTCCTCCGAGAAGTTCTCGAAGTCGCTGCTCTTGGCGTCGGCGGCGAGGATCTCGCCGAGCCGCTCGGAGGCGGCACCGCCCGCCGCGAGCGCGGCCACGACCGGCAGGGACTTCTTGCGCTGACGCAGATCGCTCCAGGTCTGCTTGCCGGTGGAGACCGGGTCGCCCCAGATGCCGAGGAGGTCGTCGACGGCCTGGAAGGCGAGGCCGAGGTGGTAGCCGTACTTCTCCAGGGTGTCGGCGGTGCGGTCGTCCGCGCCGCCGAGCACCGCGCCGATGGAGGAGGCGCAGGCCAGCAGGGCGCCGGTCTTGTTGCCCTCCATCTCCAGGCACTCCTCGACGCTGACGCGGTCGCGGTGCTCGTAGGAGATGTCCTGGGCCTGGCCGTCGATCAGGGCGCGGGTGGCGGTGGTCAGACGGCGGGTGGCGCGGCCGGCCTCGACCGTGCCGAGCTCGAGCAGGACCTCGTTGGCCAGGGCGAACAGGGCGTCCCCGACCAGGATGGCCTGGGCGGGGCCGTGCACCTTCCAGACGGTGTCGCGGTGGCGGCGCTGCTCGTCGCCGTCCATCAGGTCGTCGTGCAGCAGCGAGAAGTTGTGGACCAGTTCGACGGCGACGGCGCCGGGGATGCCGGTCTCGGGCGGGGCGCCGGTGACCTCGGCCGAGAGCACCGCGAGGGCGGGGCGCACGGCCTTGCCACCGTCCCCGTCCGCGGGGTTGCCCTCGGCGTCGATCCAGCCGAAGTGGTAGGCGGAAACGGTGTCCATCGGGGGTGCCAGGCGGTCGACGGCCGCCTTCAGCTCCGGTGTGGCCAGGGTCCGGCCGCGCTCGAGGAGCGCGGTCACGTCCACCGCGGTCCTCGCAGCGGCTGTCTCTGCCGGGGGCACAGTGGGCACTGTCTCTCCTCTTGTTGCGGTACCGGAGGTGCTGGGGCCTGACGCGCCGTGCTGATCGAGCATCACGCGGCCTCCTCGAACTCGAAGAGACGGGCGGGGCGGGGCCGGCCCAGGGCGGCGAGGGCGGCGTCCGCCGCACTCACACCGCTGCGGACCGCACTCTCCATGGTCGCGGGCCACCCTGTGGCGGTCCACGCGCCAGCCAGGTAGAGGCCGGGGGCTTTCGTACAGGCGCCGGGCCGCAGCCGTCCGACGCCGGGGGCCGGAGCGAATGTCGCCGTGCGCTCCCGGGTCACGAAGAAGTCCTTCACCTCGGCGTCGCGCGCGAGCGGAAGCAGCCGCTCCAGCTCGGGCAGATAGCGCTCGCGCAGTGCGGCCACCGGCTCGTCGATCTCGTCGTGCGCGGCCGACTGGGACAGGGCGAGGTACTGGCCCTCGCGCAACCCGGAGGCGTCGGTGCGGTCGAAGACCCACTGCACCGGGGTCCCGAGGGCCGCGAAGAACGGCTTGTCGAGGACCTTGCGGTCGTAGACGACATGGACGTTGAGGATCGGCGCGGTGCCGATCGCCCGAAGATTTTCCGGGGCGTCGAGGGCGTCCTCCGGCAGCAGGTCACACGCCTCGCCCTGAGCGACGGCGAGCACGACCGCGTCCGCCCGGAGCGTCTCCCCGGGAACCTGAACGCTCCAAGTGCCGTTCTCGTCAGTAGAGATGGAGGTGACGCGTGTACGGACCTCGGTACGCACGCCCGCGGAGTCGAGCGCCTTGCGGGCGAGCCGGTCATGCAGTTCACCGAGCGGGACATGCGCCCAGCCGATGTCGGCCGCGCCCGGGTCGGACAGCAGACCGGTCTTGAACACCATCGCGGCGAGCCCCAGCGAGGCGTCGCCCGCGACCGCGTTGAGGGTGGCGACCCCGACCAGGTCCCACAGGGCCTCGACGGCACGCGCCGACTGACCGTGCGCGGTCAGCCAGCTGCCGAAGTCCTGTGCGTCCAGGCTCGGATCGGCGAGGTCGAGCCCCTTGAGCGCGAGCGCGGCGCGCCCCACCCTGGCCCGCTCGGCGAGCGAGAGATGCGGATAGGTCGCGAGGCTGCGCCCCAGATGCAGGGGCACCGGCAGCGCGTCGCGCCGCAGTCTGCCGAGCCGTCGGCCCGCGGGCCGGGCCACGTCGAGTACGGGCACGTCGAGCCGATCCTGCAGCGGCGCCAGCGCCGTTCCCTCGATGCGGTCGAGGAACCAGCGGTAGGCGGTGCAGCAGCGCAGGTAGACGTGCTGTCCGTTGTCGACGGTCAGTTCACCGCGCTGGAAGGAGAAGGCGAGTCCGCCCAGGCGTGGTCTGCCTTCGAGCAGGGTGACACGCACCCCGGCGTCGGCGAGCGCGAGCGCGGTGGTGATACCGGCGAGCCCACCGCCGATCACCACGGCGTCCCGCCCGGACTGCTGCCCGTCGGTCATCGCCCACCCTCCCCTGCGCGGACGCCGTGGTGCTTGAACGATGCACGGCCGGCCGTTGCAGTCAGGGACGCCGTCCTCGAGCGGAGGGTTGCGTGCCGCTTTTCTCCGGTGGCATCACCTTGGACCGAATTGTCCATCAGGCGCGCCTCCTGACGGCCTGCCGCATCACATGCCGTGTGTCCAGGCCGGACAGGCCGCGGACGGCGACGTACGCCTTCTCACGTCCGGGCAGCGAGACCCGGCCGCGCAGCACCGCCTCGGGGTCGCGCTCGATGCGGTCGAGCAGGCGGCGGTAGATGCCGGCCATGGCGGCGACACAGGCACCGCTGCGCCGGTCGAGCATGGGGAGCAGCCGGTAGCCCTCGGCGAAAAGGGCGCGGGCCCGTCGCACTTCGAAGTGCACGAGGCCCGCGAAGTCGGCGCCCTCCGGTGGTTTCGGCTCCTTGAAGCCGGCTGAGCAGCCGAACTTCGCGAGGTCGTCCGCGGGCAGATAGACGCGTCCGTCCTCGGCGTCCTCGCGGACGTCTCTGAGGATGTTGGTGAGCTGGAGCGCAAGACCGAGCGTGTCGGCATACTCCGGCGCGCGTTCGGCGGCGCGCGCCCCGGGTTCGGTGCCGAACACACCGAGCGAGAGCCGTCCGATGGCGCCCGCCACACAGCGGCAGTACACCTTCAGGTCGTCCCAGGTCTCGTAGGTCTCGCCGCGTACGTCCATCAGGACGCCGTCGATCAGCTCGTCCAGACCGCCCAGCGGGATCGGGAAGGTCTCTGCGGCATGCGCGAGGGCGACGGCCACCGGATCGGTGTCGTCCTCGTCGACCGAGCCCTCCCGCACCCGGGTCAGCGTGGCCCGGGTGTCCTCGAGTCTCGCGGTCTTCACGTCGGCCGCCAGCGGGCCGTCGCCGATGTCGTCGACGCGCCGCGAGAACGCGTAGAGCGCCGACATCGCACGCCGCTTGGACGTGGGCAGCAACCTGATGCCGTACGCGAAGTTGCGCGCCTGCTGCCCGGTCACGGTCTCGCAGTAGCTGTAGGCGGCGAGTACCGGTGCGGACACATGCGGTGGTGGCTCCACGGTCCGGATCACCCCTCTCCTCGCAGAGTGACGCCCACCTCGCGCAGCAGCTGGAGCTTGCCGGGCTTGGGCGGGCCGGGAAGTACGTCGTGTTCTGCGGCGGCGATCGCGCTGAGCGCCGCCCTTCCCCCCGCCACGAACCCTGCGAGCAGCAGTTTCAGTCTGCCGTGGACGCTACCCACCAGGGGGGCGCCTTCATTCAGGAGTTCGCGGGCGCGTTGTGCTTCGTATGCAACCAGAGCGCGCACCGATGCGCCCGCGGTTTTCGCGGCGAGATCCGCTTCCTGGACGTGAAAGCGCTTCATGTCCTCGGCGGGCAGATAGATCCGGTCGCGGCCGAGGTCCTCGGCGACGTCCTGGAGGTGTTCGACGATCTGGAGAGCCGTGCAGATCGCGTCCGAGAGGCGGATCCGCTCGGGGGTCGAGGTGCCGGTGACGGCGAGCACGAGACGGCCGACGGGGTTGGCGGACAGCTCGCAGTAGGCGAGCAGGTCGTCGTAGGTCTCGTAGCGGGTGACGAGCTGGTCCTGGCGGTTGGCGGCGATCAGGCCGAGGAAGGGCTCGGGGGTGAGCGAGCGGCGGCGGACCGTGGCCTGGAGGCGGCGCAGCAGGGGGTGGCCCGGGGTTCCGTCGAAGACCCGGTCCAGGTCGGCCTCGAAGGCGTCCAGGAGGAGCAACCGGTCCTCGGCCTCCTCGGGCGACACGCCGAGCAGCCCGGCGTCGGCTCCGCCGGGGGCCAGGTCACCGTCGCCGATGTCGTCGACGAGCCGGGCGAAACCGTAGACCGCGATGAGATCGGTGCGCCAGTCCTTGGGCAGGAAGAACGGAGCCACGGGGAAGTTCTCCCCCGCGGCCTTGTCGAGCGTGCCGCGCTCCGGATCGCCGGCGCGCGCCGTACCGGTTGCCGTCACCGCTCACTGCCCGGGGCAGGGACGGCACGGGCTGGGCGGAGCTGGGGATCTTCGGTCGCCATTGCCGTCACAACTCCCGTTCTACACCGCATACCCAATACAGACTATTTCGGACACGCCGCCCGGCCGTCCGCGCAGCGCCCCAGTCATCGGGTGTCGCGCATTATCGCCCCACTTGCCGCGATTAAGCACCCGTACAGCTTACGTTGTACAACGCGGCAAGGATCGTCGGGGTGTCCTGCACATCACAACAACACACCGATTGGCCCCAAGATTCCTAAGGGGGCCCGAAGTTGACGTTTCCTTTGCAGACGCGGGGCCCCGCCGGAACAGTTCCGGCGGGGCCCGGTCGAGCGGAGCGGTCCTCTTCGTCCGCGGCGCGGTGGACTACTTGCCCGTGAACTTCTCGTACTCCTTGATGACCTCGTCGGTCGGGCCGTCCATGCGCAGCTCGCCGCGTTCCAGCCACAGGACGCGGTTGCAGGTGTCACGGATCGACTTGTTGTTGTGACTGACGAGAAACACCGTGCCCGCGGTCTCGCGCAGCTCGCGGATGCGGGCCTCGGACCGCTTCTGGAAGGAGCGGTCACCGGTGGCCAGGGCCTCGTCGATCATGAGTACGTCATGGTCCTTGGCGGCGGCGATGGAGAAGCGCAGGCGGGCCGCCATGCCGGAGGAGTACGTGCGCATCGGCAGGGTGATGAAGTCACCCTTCTCGTTGATCCCGGAGAAGTCGACGATCTCCTGGTAGCGCTCCCTGATCTGCTCCCGGGTCATGCCCATCGCGAGCCCGCCCAGAATGACGTTCCGCTCGCCGGTGAGGTCGTTCATCAGGGCCGCGTTGACGCCGAGCAGGGAGGGCTGGCCGTGGGTGTAGACGCGGCCGCTCTCGGCGGGCAGCAGACCCGCGATGGCGCGCAGGAGAGTCGACTTGCCGGAGCCGTTGGAGCCGATCAGGCCGATCGCCTCGCCCTTGTAGGCGACGAAGGAGACGCCCTTGACGGCGTGCACCCTGCGCACGCCCCGCGCCGCCTCGTCGGAGCCTCGCTTGAGGATGCGGCTGAGCGCGGCGGTCGCGCTGCCCTTTCCGGTCTTGGCGCCGTTGACGCGGTAGACGATGTGCAGCTCGTCCGCGATGACGGTGGGGGTGTGCTCGTCCGCGACGGCGGGGGTGTGCTCGTCCCTGATGTCCTCAGCCACGGCCGTACCTTTCCTCCGCCTTCCAGAAGTACACGAAACCGCCCAGCGCGAAGAGCACGGCCCAGCCGCCCGCGGCCGCCCAGACGTGGTCGGGCAGATTCTCGGCGCCGTACTCGTCGATCAGGGCGAAGCGCATCAGGTCCATGTAGATGGCCGCCGGGTTCCACTGGAGCACCGTGGCGAGCCACTGCGGCTTGTCGGCCAGCATGATCGGGATCGAGAACATCACGCCGGACGCGTACATCCAGGTACGCATCACGAACGGCATGAGCTGCGCCAGGTCGGGGGTCTTGGCACCGGCGCGGGCCATGATCAGAGCCAGGCCGGTGTTGAAGAGGAACTGAAGGATCAGCACCGGGACGATCAGCGCCCAGGACAGGTCCGGGTAGTGGCCGAAGCCGATCGCCACGGCGAACAGCACGATCATCGAGAACAGCAGCTGCTGGAGCTGCTGGAGCGCGAAGGAGATCGGCAGGGAGGCGCGCGGGAAGTGCAGCGCGCGGACCAGACCGAGGTTGCCGGAGATGGCGCGGACGCCCGCCATGACGGAGCTCTGCGTGAAGGTGAACACGAAGACACCCGTGACCAGGAACGGGATGTACACGTCCTTCGACATGCCCCGGCTGGCGTTCAGGATGATGCCGAAGATGAAGAAGTACACGCCCGCGTTCAGCAGCGGCGTCGCCACCTGCCACAGCTGGCCGAGCTTGGCCTGGCTGTACTGGGCGGTCAGCTTCGCCCGCGAGAACGCGAGGATGAAGTGGCGCCGGTCCCAGAGCTGGCGGACGTACTCGACGAGTGAGGGCCTGGCGCCGCTCACGGTCAGGCCGTTCCGGGCGGCGAGCTGTGCCGCCGTCAGGCCTTCGTCGGGCGACATGGGCGCGCTCACCGCGACCGTGCCGTCGTGCGTTGTCTCACTCACTGATGGATAGCTTTCCTCTTCGGGATGCGCGGCCTGTGGGGGCTGGGCATGAGCGTGGGGCCGCGGTGCGGCCCGGTTGCTCTCAGGAACGAGCTTGTCAGATGACCGGGGGCCGGCCCAGTCGGGTCAGGCGCCAGACGGTACGCCACTTCATCGGCCTGCGCGGTCCGCACGGTGTGCTCCAGCCCTCCCGGAAGCCGCCGAACCACGCCTTGAGGGCGGGCCGCGAGGGGCGGCGCAACAGGGTGAGGAGCAGCCATACGCCGAGATAGACCGGGACCAGCGGCGCGGGCAGGTTGCGGCGGGCGAGCCAGACGCGGTTGCGGGCGACCATGCGGTGGTAGACCGCATGCCGCGAGGGCGCGGTCGTCGGGTGGTACAGCACCATGTCGGACCGGTAGTCGATCATCCAGCCCGCGTCGAGGGCCCGCCATGCGAGGTCGGTTTCCTCGTGGGCGTAGAAGAACTCGTCCGGGAGGCCGCCGACTTCGGCGAAGACCTGGGTGCGTACGGCGTTGGCGCCGCCGAGGAAGGTGGTGACCCGGGAGGAGCGCATCGGGTCGGCGGCCCGCAGCCGGGGGACGTGCCGGCGCTGGGTGACCCCGGTGTCGGGGTCCGCGATGCGGAAGCTGACGATGCCGAGCTTCGGGTCGGCATCGAAGGCCTGGCGGCACAGTTCGGCGGTGTCGTGGTTCGGGAGGAGGCCGTCGTCGTCGAGGAAGAGCAATATGTCGACGTCGCGGCCGCTGGGACCGAAGGCCTCGATGCCGACGTTGCGGCCGCCGGGGATACCGAGGTTCTCCGGCAGCTCGATCGTGCGGACGCCGTCGGGGACGTCCGGGACGGGCGAGCCGTTGCCGACGACGACCACCTGGACCGCGTCGCCGTCCTGCTTGGCGACCGAGTCGAGCAGGGCGCGCAGCTCCTCGGGGCGGTTGCCCATGGTGATGATGACCGCGCCGACCTTCATGCCGGTGCTCACTTCAGCCTGCTGGAGGCGAGGATCGACACGAGGTGCAGCAGGGTCTGGAGCAGGGCGATACCGGCGAGCACCGCGACGCCGAGCCGCGAGAAGAACAGGTCGTCGCGCAGCTGGTCCGCTATCGCGAGGACCAGGATCAGCAGGGAGGCCTCGATGCCGAGGATCAGCCGGTGGAACTTGAACGCGGCGGCGGCCCGGCGGGCCAGTGCCATGCCGGAGGAGCGCATCTCGGCGGCCGCCTCCTTGACCGGGGGCAGTCCGCCCTGGTGGCGGGCGACGCCGACCAGGTCGGTCTCGGCCTTGATCAGGATGGCGCCGAGGGCGGCCAGGGTGCCGAGGAAGGCCCACAGCCAGTCGATACGGCCGCTGCCGAACACATCGGCGGCGCGCAGACCGAAGCCGACGAGGACGGCGGCGTCGGTGAGGTAGGCGCCGACGCGGTCCAGGTAGACCCCGTTGAGCGAGTACTGCTTCTTCCAGCGCGCGATCTCGCCGTCGACGCAGTCGAGGAGCAGATACATCTGGACGCACACCACGCCGAGCACGGCTCCCGGGATCCCCGGCACCAGGAGGGCCGGGGCCGCGAGGACACCGAAGACGGTCATCAGGTACGTGAGCTGGTTGGGCGTGACCTTGGTGTTCACCAGGTAGCGGTCCACCCGCAGGGACACCTCACGCATGTAGAGGCGTCCCATCCAGTGCTCACCGCTGCGCCGGTCCTTGACCCCTGCGGGGTGGACGACCGGACGGAGTTCAGCTACCGATGGCCTTGACATAGTCGGTGTAGATGTCCTTGATCTGGTCGGTCTTGAGGTCGAGGTGTTCGAGGATGGTGTAGCGGCCGGGACGGGTCTCGGGAGCGAACTCCACGACGCGGACGAACTCCGCTGGCGTGAAGCCGATCTCCTCCGGCAGCACCGGCAGTCCGTGCCGGCGCAGCACCCCGGCCATGTACGCCGCTTCCTCGTGGGCTCCGCGCAGGTACATCGCGAAGGCCGCGCCCAGGCCGCACTGCTCGCCATGGGCGGCGGCGCGCTTGGGGTAGAGCAGGTCGAACGCGTGGTGGATCTCGTGGCAGGAGCCGGAGGCGGGGCGGGAGTCACCGGAGACGGACATCGAGATGCCACTGAGCACCAGCGCCTCGGCGAGCACCTGGAGGAATTCGTTGTCCCCGATGCCGCCGGGGTGACGCAGGACCGCCTCACCCGCCTGACGGGCCATGGCGGCGGCGAGGCCGTCGATCTTCTCGCCGGTGACGCGGTGGGACAGCTCCCAGTCCGCGACGGCGTTGATGTTGGAGATGGCGTCGCCGATGCCGGCCCGCACGAACCGTGCCGGAGCCTCGCGGATGACATCGAGGTCGATGACGGCCGCGATCGGGTTCGGCACACCGTAGGAACCGCGTCCGGCGTCGTTGTCCAGGGTGGCGACCGGCGAACACAGACCGTCGTGGGCGAGGTTCGTCGGTACGGCGACCAGGGGCAGACCGATGCGTGCCGCGGCGAACTTGGCACAGTCGATGATCTTGCCGCCGCCGAGTCCGACGACCGCGTCGTAGTGGCCGGCCTTCATGTCGCCGGCCAGTCGGATCGCGTCGTCGAGGGTGCCCCCGCCGACCTCGTACCAGGTGGCGCCGGGCAGAGTCGGCTCCAGACGCTCACGCAGCCTGACACCCGAGCCGCCGCTGACGGCGACGGCGAGCCGACCCGAGGTCGAGATGCGCTCGTCGGCGAGCACGCACGCCAGGTCGTCGAGGGCACCCGGGCGGATGTCCACGACGAGCGGTGCGGGGATCAGCCTTGTCAGTACCGGCACGCGATCTCCCGTCCACGGGCGAGATCGTCGTGGTTGTCGATCTCCACCCACGGGACGTCGCCGATCGGCGCGACGTCGATGCGGAAGCCGCGGTTCACAAGTTCCTGGTAGCCGTGCTCGTAGAACTGCTGCGGGTCGGTCTCCCAGACCGTCTTCAGGGCGTCGGCCAGTTCGGGGGCGGCGTCGCCCTCGATGAGGGTGACACCGATGTACTCGCCGGTGGCCTCGGCCGGGTCCATCAGCTTGGTGATCCTCGTCATGCCCTTCTCGGCGTCGACGACGACCTTCATCTCCTCGTCGGCGAGGGACTTCACGGTGTCCAGGGCGAGGATGATCCGCTTGCCCTCGCCGCGGGCGGCGAGCAGCGTCTTCTCGACGGAGACCGGGTGCACGGTGTCGCCGTTGGCGAGGATCACGCCGTCCTTGAGGGCGTCACGGCCGCACCACAGGGAGTAGGCGTTGTTCCACTCCTCGGCCTTGTCGTTGTCGATGAGGGTGAGCTTGAGGCCGTACTTCGCCTCAAGCGCCGCCTTGCGCTCGTACACGGCCTCCTTGCGGTAGCCGACGATGACCGCGACCTCGGTCAGTCCGATCTCGGCGAAGTTGCCGAGGGTCAGGTCGAGAACCGTGGGTTCGCCTTCTATGCCCGCGGGGCCCACCGGCACCAGAGCCTTGGGGAGGCTGTCGGTGTAGGGGCGCAGACGACGTCCGGCGCCGGCCGCCAGCACGAGGCCGATCATGCGGGTTCTCCTTCATCGTGTACGGCGGGCGCCCCAGCGGACACCCAGAAGCGGATGCTCTCGACGAGCACCAGCAGGGCCACCGCCACGGCCAGGACCGTGAGCGCGACCGTGAACTGCGAAGCGGTGAGCAGCGCGGCCAGGACGGTGACGAGCAGCGTCCGTCCCTCGTGCCCCCCGATGGCGCGCACCAGCCAGGCCGGGGGCGCTCCGGCGTTGCCGCGGATGCGGTACACCGTGTCGTAGTGATGGTAGGCGACGGCGGCCACCAGGCCGAAAGCCGCGGGAAGGGCTCCGTTCACGTCCGCTTTCGCCGCGAGGATCAGGACGGTGCCGTATTCGGCGGCGCGGAAGAGCGGGGGGATCAGCCAGTCGAGGGGACCCTTGAGGGGCCGCGAAACGGCTTCGGCGGACAGCAGGACGTACAGGCCGGCGACCAGGACGACCATCCAGGCGGGGCCCCACGCCCAGGCTGCCAGCGCCGTCGCGACCGCACCGGCGGCGGCGCTCAGCGGCGCCGTGCCACGGGGCGTGCCCGGCAGGATGCGCGCCAGCAGTCCGGCCAGCGGTCCGCTGTCCGCGAGGTCCGCCAGCGCCTGCGCCGCCCGGTCCGTCCGCTGTGCCTTCCTGGTCAGCGAGCGCAGGACCCGGCCCGCCGTCGTGTAGGTCGCCGCGAAGGCGCACCCGACGAGAAGGACGTAGAAGGTGATCCGCGGTGTCGTGACCGCCGTGAGCACCGCGATCATCGCCCAGCGCTCACCGATCGGCAGGACGATCATCCGCCGTACCCACACCGTCCAGCCGACGCTGTCGAGCTTGTCCGAAAGGGCCGCTGTGGGGCTGGTGTTGGCGGTCGCGTCGTGGTTGGCCTCGTTGAAGGAGAAGTCGACGACGTGGCGGCAGGTCTGCAGGATCATCGCCCCCAGCGCCAGCGCCCATACGTCGTCGCCGCCACGGGCCGCTCCCAGCGCGAGGCCCGCGTAGTAGGCGTACTCCTTGGCCCGGTCGAAGGTGGCGTCGAGCCAGGCGCCGAGCGTGGAGTACTGGAGGGAGTAGCGGGCGAGCTGGCCGTCGGTGCAGTCCAGGACGAAGGACGCGATGAGCAGGACGCCGGCGGCGACGAACCCGCCGCGGGTACCGGTGGCCGCGCAGGCCGCCGCTATGAGCGCGGTGATCAGGGAGGCCGTGGTGACCTGGTTCGGGGTCAGTCCGCGGCGGGCGCACCAGCGGGCGAGGTAGCGCGAGTAGGGGCTGATGAAGTGTGTGGTGAAGAAGCCGTCCCGGGACTTCACGGCCGACTTCAGGCGTACGGCCTCGTCGTCGACGTCCGCGACGGCCTGCCGTGCCTCGTTGCGGGCCTGCGGGTCGGCGGGGACGGCGGCGACCAGGCTGCCGAGCTCGGGTCGGTACACGTCGGCGCCGTCGTCGGCCAGCGCGGTGACGATGCGGTCGGGGAGGCTGTCGACAGCCACTGCCGTGCCGCCGCCCGCGGAGTTCTCGCGGGCCAGCGCCCGGGTGAGCGTCACGCGCCCTGCGGGCTGGGCGGTGACGGCACCGGGCACGGCGGCGAGCGGGAAGCGGGGGTCGGTGAGGCCGAGGCGCAGGGCGTGCACATGGCCGACGAAGCGGGCGTCGACGAGGGCGACCCGCTGCTCGCAGGGTGCCTCGGCGACCAGCCGCTCGGCGTCGGCGGCGTCCACGGCGACCAGCACGTCGAAGCCGAGGGACCGCAGATCACCCTCGATCGACGATCCGGGGACCGGCTGACCGGTGAGGATGGCGGTCGACAACCGAACTCACTCCCTGGGTGCCGACGCGCGGGCGCCGGTCATGTGCACGATGGGGGCGCCCCTTGGCTGCACCAGGCGGGCGGCATGTCGGCAGAGGCTATCGGATGCCAAGAAGACCGCGTTCACCGCCCGTTAACGGGCCGATCAACGCCGCCTCCCCCGGCCTTTGCCGCGATCATCATCGGTGATCCGGGCCCCCGCTCACAAACCGCGCCCCACAGAGCGGACATCCAGGACATCGCTGGGAGCCCCGAGCGTCGGCATAGGGTGGGCGACCATGACGTGGCTGATCACCGGCGGTGCCGGGTACATAGGGGCGCATGTGGCGCGGGCCATGACGGGGGCCGGGGAGCGGGCGCTCGTCCTGGACGACCTCTCGGCGGGCGTTCCCGCGCGGCTCCCCGCCGACGTGCCGCTGGTGCGGGGCTCCTCCCTCGACGGCGGCCTGCTCAAGCGGGTGCTGGCCGACCACGCGGTGACGGGTGTGGTGCATCTCGCGGCGCGCAAGCAGGTCGCGGAGTCGGTGGCACAGCCGACCCGCTACTACCAGGAGAACCTCGGCGGCCTCGCGACCCTCCTGGAGGCGGTCGCGGAAGCCGGTGTCGAGCGCTTCGTGTTCTCCTCGTCGGCGGCCGTCTACGGCAACCCCGATGTGGAACTGATCACGGAGGAGACGCCGTGCGCCCCCGTGAACCCGTACGGCGAGACCAAGCTCGCCGGGGAGTGGCTGGTGCGGGCGGCCGGGCAGGCGCACGGGATCTCCACCGTCTGTCTGCGCTACTTCAACGTCGCCGGGGCCGCGTCGCCGGAACTCGCGGACACCGGGGTCTTCAACATCGTCCCGATGGTCTTCGACCGGCTCACGCGCGGCGAGGCCCCGCGGATCTTCGGTGACGACTACCCGACGCCGGACGGCACCTGCGTCCGTGACTACATCCATGTGTCCGACCTGGCCGAGGCCCATCTCGCGGCGGCCCGGCACCTGAGCGGACAGAGCGGCGATCTGACGGTCAACATCGGTCGCGGCGAGGGCGTGTCCGTGCGCGAGATGGTCACGGTGATCGGTGAGGTGACCGGAGACCGACGGCCGGCCGTCGTGGAGCCCCGGCGCCCGGGAGACGCGCCCGTGTCGGTGGCCTCGGCCGCCCGGGCCGCCGAGACGCTCGGCTGGAGCGCGCGGCGAGGGGTGCGCGAGATGATCGACTCCGCCTGGCGGGGCTGGCTGCTGCACCACCACTGAGGGTGCCCTGACCTGCGCTTCGTTTCCGCAGGTCAGGGCACATGACAACGGTGTTCAGTGCCGCGTTGCCCGATACCCCCCGCCCGTAGTTCACTGTGATCCGGGACGGGCTGTTCCGGGACAAACGCGCAGGAGGCGGCTTCCATGGGGGCAGGGCACGATCACGGGCACTCGCATGCCCCGGCCGGCGGTACGGCGACCGCGGCGTACGTCGGCAGGCTGCGGGGGGCGCTGTCGATCACGCTCACCGTCATGGTGGTCGAGGTCGTCGGCGGCATCCTCGCGGACTCCCTCGCCCTGGTCGCCGACGCGGCGCACATGGCGACGGACGCGGTGGGCCTCGGCATGGCCCTCCTCGCGATCCATTTCGCGAACCGCCCGGCGACCGGCAACCGCACCTTCGGGTACGCCCGCGCCGAGATCCTCGCCGCCCTCGCGAACTGTCTGCTGCTGCTCGGCGTCGGCGGTTACGTCCTGTACGAGGCGATCCAGCGGTTCGTCACGCCGGCCGGCACCGAGGGCGGACTGACCATCGTGTTCGGCGCCATCGGTCTGGTCGCGAACATGATCTCGCTGACGCTGCTGATGCGCGGCCAGAAGGAGAGCCTGAACGTCCGGGGGGCGTTCCTGGAGGTCGCGGCGGACGCGCTGGGTTCGGTCGCGGTGCTGATCTCGGCCGTGGTGATCCTGACCACGGGCTGGCAGGCCGCCGATCCGATCGCGTCCCTCGTCATCGGTCTGATGATCGTGCCGCGCACCGTCAAGCTGCTGCGCGAAACCCTCGACGTCCTGCTGGAGTCGGCCCCCAAGGACGTCGACATGACGGAGGTGCGGACGCACATCCTGGCCCTGGACGGCGTGGAGGACGTCCACGACCTGCACGCCTGGACGATCACCTCAGGGATGCCGGTGCTGTCCGCGCATGTCGTCGTGCGCTCCGACGTCCTCAGCGCGATCGGTCACGAGAAGATGCTGCACGAACTCCAGAACTGCCTCGGCGACCATTTCGACGTGGAGCACTGCACCTTCCAGCTGGAGCCGAGCGGGCACGCGGAACACGAGGCGCGGCTGTGCCACTGACACACGTGTACGGTGCATGAAACGCCCGTCCTGGCGGAATGCAGCGATCCGGCGCACCTTTGCGTCCTCCACGCCAAAGCACCTCCCCGAGCGGTTCCCCGCCCGCCGCGCCGGGCACGATCAACTGCCGGGAGTGCCGGACGCGTGCGGCACACTTGGGGCGCTAAGACCGATGTGAAGGATGGGTATGCCGACCACACCTGCCACCACGACGCACACTCCGTCGAACGGCGCCGCGAACGCGATCCTGCTGGAACTGGTCGACGAGCACGGTGTGACGATCGGCACCGCCGAGAAGCTCGCCGCCCACCAGCCGCCGGGGCAGCTGCACCGCGCCTTCTCGGTGTTCCTCTTCGACGAGCGGGGCCGGCTGCTCCTCCAGCAGCGCGCCCTGGGCAAGTACCACTCCCCCGGCGTGTGGTCCAACACCTGCTGCGGCCACCCCTACCCGGGCGAGGCGCCCTTCGCGGCGGCGGCCCGGCGGACGTACGAGGAGCTGGGCGTCTCCCCGTCGCTGCTCGCCGAGGCGGGCACGGTCCGCTACAACCACCCGGACCCCGACTCGGGCCTGGTCGAACAGGAGTACAACCACCTGTTCGTCGGCATGGTGCAGTCCCCGCTCGCCCCGGACCCGGAGGAGGTCGGCGCGACGGCGTTCGTGACGCCGGACGAGCTGGCGGAGCGGCACGCGAAGGACGCCTTCTCGTCCTGGTTCATGACGGTGCTGGACGCGGCCCGCCCCGCGGCCAGGGAGCTGACGGGCGCCTCCGCCGGCTGGTGACCGCCCTCAGGACACGCGCACGGACTTGAGCGGCAGGGCGGCCCAGATCACCTTGCCGCCGCTGGACGTGTGCTCGACGTCGCAGACCCCGCCCGCCTCCCGGGTGACCTCACGGACCAGCAGCAGCCCCCGGCCCCCGGTCTCGCTGTGGGCGGCCTCCAGAGCGGTCGGCCGGTAGGGGTGGTTGTCCTCCACGGACACCCGCACCCACTCCGCGCCCACGGCCACCTCCACGGCGAGCATCGGCGAGAGCAGGGCCGCGTGCCGGACGGCGTTCGTGACGAGCTCGGACACGATCAGCAGGAGGCCTTGGACGAGGTCGTCCGAGACGGGCACTCCCTGGCGGTACAGCAGGTCCCGCACGGCGTGTCGCGCCTGCGGGACCGATGCGTCGACAGCGGGTGCGGTGAACCGCCACACACCCTCGTACGGCAGCGGATCCGGTGTGCCCGGGTCGAGGGGGTCTTCTCCGCCGTCCGGTGGGCGAGGGCCGGACCCGCGCCCATGGTCGTCCATTCTTCGGTCGCCACCCTTGCGCTCGATTGTCACCACATGTCGAGTGTTGGCAGCGCGTCACTCCACCCCGGATATCTGAACAGAAGTCAGCGGATATCGAGTGCCCCTGACCGATTCCGCGCAGAACTTTTCGGGGTGTGGCGGTTTGGCGGCGGCCTGATGCTGCTCGGTGACAGGATGCCGAGCCGCAGACCGAAGGCAGCGCGGCGAACATGGTCAGGGCCGCGGCCGCGGCCGCCGCCTCCGGCCGCCCGATGACGACGACGCCGGCCGCGAGCCGGCCGAAACCGCGGCTCAGTCTGGCTGTCTCGGGGTCTCCGCCTTGTTCACTGCCATGCGGGGCCTCGCGCTGCGGCCCCTTCTTGATCGAACGGTCGAGGCGTACGACTAGCATCCGACGCATGGAGCTCTCGGAGCCGCAGCTGCTGCACACCATCACCGACTCGGTCGCTACCGTCGTGGTCCACCATCCGGCCAAGCGCAACGCCATGACGGCCGCGATGTGGCGGGCGTTGCCGCCGCTGCTGGACACGCTGGCCGCCGATCCGGGCGTACGGGCTCTTGTGCTGACCGGGGAGGGCGGGACCTTCTGCGCGGGTGCCGACATCTCCACGCTGCGCCGGTCGCCCGAGGAGGCGCAGGGGCTTGCGGTGCGCGCCGAGGAGGCCCTGGCCGCGTTCCCGAAGCCGACGCTGGCGGCGATCCGCGGGCACTGTGTGGGCGGCGGGTCGCAGCTCGCGGCGGCCTGCGATCTGCGGTTCGCCGAGCAGGGCTCGCTGTTCGGGGTGACCCCGGCGAAGCTCGGGATCGTGTATCCGGCGTCCTCCACCCGGCGGTTGGTGTCGCTGGTCGGCCCGGCCGCCGCCAAGTACCTGCTGTTCTCCGGCGAGTTGATCGACGCGGAGCGTGCGCGGCGCACGGGCCTGGTCGACGAGGTGCTGCCCGAGGGTGAACTCGCCAAACGGGTCGGCGAGTTCACCCGGATCCTGGCGTCCCGCTCGCGGCTGACGCAGGCCGCCGCGAAGGAGTTCGCGAACGGCCGCACGGACCGGGACGCCCATTGGGCCGGGCAGGCGCGGGACAGCGGCGACACCGCGGAGGGGGTCGCCGCGTTCCTGGAACGCCGTCAGCCGCAGTTCACGTGGTCGGTTCCTGGCCCAGGATGAACCGGCTCCTCGACCGGATCAGCTCGACGACGTCCGCGGGCGCCTTCTGCGGGGCTCCGGCGTCGTAGGGCGGTTGCGGGTCGTACTCGATGCCCAGTTGTACGGCCTGGGCCACGAAGTCGCCGGAGATCCGGCCGAGCAGGGCGAGCCCCATGTCGATGCCGGAGGAGACCCCGGCCGCGGTGACGTACTTGCCGTCCGTCACGACCCGTTCCCCCGTCGCCTCCACCCCGAACCTCCTCAGTTCGTCGAGCGCCAGCCAGTGCGAGGTCGCACGACGCCCTTCGAGGCGGCCGGCGGCCGCGAGCAGCAGGGAGCCGGTGCACACGGACGTCGTCCAGGTGCTGGTGGTGTCGGCGACACGGATCCAGTCGAGGAGGGCCTCGTTCGTCATCTGCGGGGTCTGCCCCGGGCCGCCCGGGACGACCACCACATCGGGGTTGGGCACCTCGGCCAGGGTCCTGTCGGCGATCAGCGCGAGGTGCCCGCTGTCGGTGCGGACGGGGCCTGTCTCCTCGGCGACGAAGACGACCTCGGAGTCGGGGAGACGACCGAGGGTCTCGTACGGTCCTACGGCGTCCAGGGCGGTGAACCGGTCGTAGAGGACGATGGCGATCTGCACGGGAGTCCTTTCAGTGGGCGGGCGTCGGACGGAAGCGGCGGCGGTACTCGGACGGGGCCGTGCCGAGGGCTTTGACGAAGGCGCGGCGCATCCCCTCGGGGGTGCCGTAGCCGCTGGCGCGGGAGATCTCCTCGATGCCGTCGCAGGTGTCCTCCAGGAGGCGGCGGGCGTGCTCCAGCCGGACCCGGTCGACGTACCGGCCCGGCGTCATGCCGGTCTCGGTCTGGAAGGCGCGGGCGAAGTGGCGGGGCGAGAGACGGGCCCGGGCGGCGAGGTTCTCGACGCTCAGGTCGTCGGCGGGGTGCTCGGTGATCCACTGCTGGACCTCGCGCAGCGGCTCGCGCCGGGCCGTCTGGGCGGCGAGCTGGGCGCTGAACTGGGCCTGGTTGCCGGGCCTGCGCAGGAAGACGACCAGGTGGCGGGCGATGGTGAGGGCGGCGTCCCGGCCCAGGTCCTCCTCGACCAGGGCCAGCGCGAGGTCGATGCCCGAGGTGACGCCGGCGGACGTCGACACCTGCCCGTCGCGCACGTAGATCGGGTCGGGGTCCACCTCCACGGCCGGGTGGTCGCGGGCGAGCTTGTCGCTGTACGCCCAGTGCGTCGTGACGCGACGCCCGTCCAGGAGCCCCGCCTCGGCGAGCCGGATGGCGCCGGTGCACACCGAGACCAGACGCTCGGCCCGGGGGCCGTGCTCGCGCAGCCAGTCGGTGAGGCGCGCATCGGGGCGCCGGGTGCCCTGGCCGCCGGGCACCAGGAGGGTGTGCGGGGCATCGGTCTGCGCGAGGGTTTCGTCCGGTACGACGCTCAGGCCGCTGGAGGTGCGAACGGGAGCGCCGTCCAGCGAGGCCGTACGGATGCGGTACGTGCCCGGGGTGTGCTGCTCGGCCCCGGCGAAGACCTCCAGCGGGCCGGTGACGTCGAGGCTCTGCATGCCGTCGAAGAGGACGAAGAGAACGGTTCGCTGGGCCATGCCTCCGATTCTTGGGGGCGCCGACGATGGCGGCAATGACGAGTTCCCCACCTTTTCTGCCATCAGGAGCTCCCCCGTAGAGGGGATACCAAGCGGTCGGTAACCTGCACGCCATGACTACTGCCGTCCTGGAACCGCGCGCCGGCCGCCGCTGTCACAACCCGCTCAACTCCCTGCACGCCACGCACTACTTCTCTCCCGACCTGGGCAGGGAGCTGGCCGCGATCGGCGTCACGCACCCGAGGGCCGTCAACTTCGCGGTGCGGGCCGCGGCACTGGGGCCGGTCGGAGCGGGGGCGGTGACGGCCGCGTTCTACAACTACAAGCACGAGCTGGTGGCCGAGCACGTGCCCGCGGTGTGGCGGACCGCCGCGCCCGAACAGGTGCTGGCGGCACGCGTGCGTGCCGTCGACACGACCCTGCGCCGCCTGCTGGGTGAGGAGGCCGTGGCATCCGCCGAGATGGCCGAGGCCGCGCGGCTCGCCCTGCGTGCCACCGAGGCCTGCTCGCGCGTCGCGCGCCCGCTGTACTCCGCGCACGCCGATCTGCCGGTGCCCCAGGAGCCCCACCTGGCGTTCTGGCACGCCGCGACACTGCTGCGTGAGCACCGGGGCGACGGCCATCTCGCCGCCCTGATGTCCTCGGGGCTCGACGGCCTGGAAGCCCTGGTGACCCACACCGCGACGGGCAGGGGCATGACGCCGTCCTGGGTGTCCACCACGCGTGGCTGGACCCGGCAGGAGTGGGACGCGGCCGTCGGACGGCTCCGGGAGCGCGGGCTGCTGGACGCCGACGGCGAGCTGACGGAGCGGGGTGTGGCCCTGCGGGAGGAGATCGAGGCCGAGACCGACCGGCTGGACCGGGCCCCGTACGAGCACCTGGGGGCCGAGGACGTGCGGCGGCTGACGGAGCTCGCGATCGGGTTCGCGCGTGCCGCGATGGCCGCGGGGGCCTATCCCGCGGACCTGATCGGCAAGCGCTGAGCCATGACGGCCCAAGTCTCAGCATCGAAGATTGCCGGGCCGTCACGGAGGTACCCGTTCTTCTCCCGGTCGTGGTGGCCGGGAGAGGAAAGGGGATGCACATGTTCCGCGCGATCGCAGACGTACTGCGCCAGATCGGTGGCGCCATCGCCACCGTGGTGACGCTGCCGTTCCGGGCGCTGGCCCGGCTCTTCGGCGGTGCGTCCAGCTCCACGAGGAGCCGCAGGGCCTGATGACCGCGGTCGGATGACCGCGCCCTGATCCCCGACTGTCGGTGCCGCCTGCCACAATTGCCGCGCAACCTCAGTGAGAAGGCGGTACGGGATCGTGACGACACCCGGGTCCAGCGGGTCCACCAATGCAGGGTCGATCGAAAGCAGGATCGCCGAGGAACTCGGCGTACGGGAGCGGCAGGTCAAGGCTGCCGTGGAACTGCTCGACGGCGGTTCCACGGTTCCCTTCATCGCCCGCTACCGCAAGGAAGCGACCGAGATGCTCGACGACGCGCAGCTGCGCACGCTCGAGGAACGGTTGCGGTATCTGCGGGAGCTGGAGGAGCGGCGGACCGCGATCCTCGACTCGGTACGCGAGCAGGGCAAGCTCACCGAGGAGCTGGAGGCGCGGATCCGGGGCGCGGAGACCAAGGCGCGCCTCGAGGACATCTACCTGCCGTTCAAGCCGAAGCGCCGCACCAAGGCGCAGATCGCGCGCGAGGCCGGCCTCGAGCCGCTCGCCGAGGGCCTGCTCGGGAACCCGGGCATCGCTCCGCTCGCCGCGGCCGCCGCGTTCGTGGACGCCGACAAGGGTGTGCCCGACGCGCAGGCCGCGCTCGACGGCGCCCGCGCGATCCTGACCGAGCGCTTCTCGGAGGACGCCGACCTGATCGGCGAACTCCGCGAGCGCATGTGGGTGCGCGGCCGTCTGGCTGCCAAGGTGCGCGAGGGCAAGGAGGAGGCGGGCGCCAAGTTCGCCGACTACTTCGACTTCTCCCAGCCCTTCACCGACCTGCCCTCGCACCGGATCCTGGCGATGCTGCGCGGCGAGAAGGAGGAGGTCCTCGATCTCGTCCTGGAGCCGGAGGAGGCCACGGAGGGGCCTTCGTCCTACGAGGGCATCGTGGCCCACAGGTTCGGGATCGCCGACCGCGGCCGTCCCGGCGACAAGTGGCTGACGGACACGGTCCGCTGGGCCTGGCGGACCCGCATCCTCGTGCACCTCGGCATCGACCTCAGACTGCGGCTGCGTACGGCCGCCGAGGACGAGGCGGTCAACGTGTTCGCGGCCAACCTCCGCGACCTGCTGCTCGCCGCCCCGGCCGGCACGCGCGCGACGCTGGGCCTGGACCCCGGATTCCGTACGGGTGTGAAGGTCGCCGTGGTCGACGCGACCGGCAAGGTGGTCGCCACCGACGTCATCCACCCGCATGTCCCGGCCAACCGGTGGGACGAGGCGATCGCCAAGCTGGCCCGGCTGGCCAAGGAGCACGCGGTCGAGCTCGTCGCGATCGGCAACGGCACGGCGTCCCGCGAGACCGACAAGCTCGCCGGTGAACTGATCACCAAGCACCCGGAGCTGAAGCTCACCAAGGTGATGGTGTCCGAGGCGGGCGCCTCGGTGTACTCGGCGTCCGCGTTCGCCTCGCAGGAGCTGCCGGACATGGACGTGTCGCTGCGCGGCGCGGTCTCCATCGCGCGCCGGCTCCAGGACCCGCTGGCCGAGCTGGTGAAGATCGACCCGAAGTCGATCGGCGTCGGCCAGTACCAGCACGACCTGTCCGAGGTGAAGCTGTCGCGTTCGCTGGACGCGGTGGTGGAGGACTGTGTGAACGGCGTGGGGGTCGACGTGAACACCGCGTCCGCCCCGCTGCTCGCCCGGGTCTCCGGAATCACCTCCGGGCTCGCCGAGAACATCGTGTCGCACCGGGACGCCAATGGTCCTTTCAAGGCGCGCACCGAGCTGAAGAAGGTGGCCCGGCTGGGTCCCAAGGCGTACGAGCAGTGCGCGGGCTTCCTGCGGATCCGCGGCGGCGACGACCCGCTGGACTCCTCCAGCGTGCACCCCGAGGCGTACCCGGTGGTGCGGCGCATGGTGAAGACCGCGGGGCAGGAGGTCGGTTCCCTCATCGGCAACACGGGTGTGCTGCGCTCGCTCCGGCCGCAGGACTACGTGGACGAGACGTTCGGTCTGCCCACCGTGACCGACATCCTCAAGGAACTGGAGAAGCCGGGGCGTGACCCTCGGCCCGCCTTCAAGACCGCCACCTTCAAGGAGGGCGTCGAGAAGATCTCCGACCTTGTCTCCGGGATGGTGCTGGAGGGCGTGGTCACCAATGTGGCGGCCTTCGGGGCGTTCATCGACGTCGGTGTCCATCAGGACGGTCTGGCGCATGTCTCCGCGCTGTCGAAGACGTTCGTCAAGGATCCGCGAGATGTGGTGAAGCCCGGTGACATCGTCAAGGTGAAGGTGCTGGAGGTCGACATCCCGCGCAAGCGGATCTCCTTGACGCTGCGGCTGGATGACGAGGCGCAGGCGAAGCCGTCCGGTGGGGAGCGCCGTCAGCCGCAGCGGGGTGGGCGGCCGCCTCAGCAGCGGCAGCAACCGCAGCGGCAGGCGCCTGCTCCGGCCAACAGTGCGATGGCCGATGCTCTGCGCAAGGCCGGGCTGCTCGAATCCAAGAAAAAGGGGCGGTAGCGGTTGCGGGGAACTGCCGGCCGATTGTGGCTGGCCGCGCCCACGCGGCGGAGCCGCATATCGATACAGCCCCGCGCCCCTAGCGGGTTTCCGTCACCTTGCCCGATGAGACCTCCAGGCGGCGGGTCACGTGGACCGCGTCCAGCATTCGGCGGTCATGGGTGACCAGCAGCAGGGTGCCCTCGTAGGCGTCCAGCGCCGACTCCAGCTGTTCGATGGCCGGCAGGTCCAGGTGGTTCGTCGGCTCGTCCAGGACCAGGAGGTTGACGCCCCTGCCCTGGAGCAACGCCAGGGCCGCCCTCGTACGTTCGCCGGGCGACAGCGTCGCCGCCGAGCGCAGGACGTGGTCGGACTTCAGGCCGAACTTGGCCAGCAGGGTGCGGACCTCCGCCGGTTCCGTGTCGGGGACCGCCGCGCCGAAGGCGTCCAGCAGGGCCTCCTCGCCGTGGAAGAGCTTGCGGGCCTGGTCGACCTCGCCGATCAGGACGCCGGAGCCCAGGGAGGACTGGCCGGCGGTCAGCGGCACCCGGCCCAGCAGGGCGCCGAGCAACGTCGACTTGCCGGCGCCGTTCGCGCCGGTGACCGCCACCCGGTCCGCCCAGTCGATCTGGAGGGACACCGGGCCGAGGACGAAGTCGCCGTGGCGGACCTCGGCGTCCCGCAGCGTCGCGACGACCGCGCCCGAGCGCGGGGCCGACGCGATCTCCATCCGCAGGTCCCATTCCTTGCGCGGCTCGTCGACGGCGTCGAGGCGTTCGATCATCCGCTGGGTCTGGCGGGCCTTCGCGGCCTGCTTCTCGCTGGCCTCGCTGCGGAACTTACGGCCGATCTTGTCGTTGTCGTTGTTCGCCTTGCGGCGCGCGTTCTTCACGCCCTTGTCCATCCACGAGCGCTGCATCTGCGCCCGGTCCTGGAGGGCGGCCCGCTTGTCGGCGTACTCCTCGTAGTCGTCCCGGGCGTGCCGGCGGGCCACCTCCCGTTCCTCCAGGTAGGCCTCGTAGCCGCCGCCGTAGAGGGTGATCTGCTGCTGGGCCAGGTCGAGTTCGAGGACCTTGGTGACGGTGCGGGTGAGGAACTCGCGGTCGTGGCTGACCACCACCGTGCCGGCGCGCAGGCCCTTCACGAACCGCTCGAGGCGCTCCAGGCCGTCCAGGTCGAGGTCGTTGGTCGGCTCGTCGAGGAGGAAGACGTCGTAGCGGGAGAGCAGGAGGGAGGCGAGGCCTGCTCGTGCCGCCTGGCCGCCCGACAGGGACGTCATCGGCTGGTCCAGATCGACCGCGAGGCCCAGCGCACCGGCGACCTCCTCGGCGCGTTCGTCGAGGTCGGCGCCGCCGAGGTCCAGCCAGCGCTCCAGGCTGGTGGCGTACGCGTCGTCCGCTCCCGGCGCCCCCTCGACCAGGGCCTGGGTCGCCTCGTCCATCACGCGCTGGGCCTCGGCGACTCCGGTACGGCGGGCGAGGAACTCCCGCACGGTCTCGCCCGGGCGCCGCTCGGGCTCCTGCGGGAGGTGCCCCACGGACGCCGTAGGCGGGGAGAGCCTGAGCTCCCCCTCCTCCGGCGCGACCAGGCCCGCGAGCATCCTGAGCAGCGTGGACTTGCCCGCGCCGTTGGCCCCGACCAGGCCGATCACATCTCCGGGCGCGACGACGAGGTCGAGCCCGCTGAACAGGGAACGGTCGCCGTGGCCGGCGGCGAGGTTCTTGGCGACAAGGGTGGCAGTCATCAGACCGCCGATCCTAATGGCCGCGGCGGATGCCCGACGCTTCGCTTCTCAGCGGGCCATCGCCTCCACCAGGACGCTTCCCGAGGTCCGCGCCACCAGGAACGCTTCTCCCTTCACCGCCTTGGCGTCCAGGGCGATACGGTGCCGGCCCGCTTCCAGGACGCCGTCGAAGACCTCGTGAGCGTGCGTGCGGTACAGCCGGTCGAGGCGGTACGCCGTCAGGCGCACCCGGCACGGTGAGGTGACCTCGACGGCCGCCTCGCCGTCGGCGGCGACCAGGCGGGCCAAGCGGCGCCGTTCGACGGGGCTGCGGTCCAGGGCGTGCTCTATCTGGGCCACGAGCAGCGGGACGATCGGGGCGAGGCCGTCGACGTAGGTCACGTCGACGCCCGCGCGGTCGAAGGAGGCGCGTACGGCGGTACGTTCCTCCTCGGTGACCGGGCGGCCGAAGGCGACCGCGCCGTACCCGCGCAGTTCGTCGGCGTGGACGGCGCCCACCTCACGGGTGATGTCGGCGCCGATGCCGATGGTGCGCAGGGCGGCGGCCAGTTTGGCGAGGAGGGCCACGCGGGCGCCGATGAGCAGGACGCGGCGGCGGGCGCCCCCCGGGCCGGCGCCTTGGAGCAGGGAGTCGAGCGCCGCGCGGTACTCGGCGCCCTGGAAGCGGAACGGCCCGATGCCGTGATAGCCGTTGCGCCGGAGGTCCACGGCCTCCTCGGTCTGCCAGGCGAAGTCCCGCCAGATGAAGTCGTCGCCGTCCCGCTCGATGACCGCGGTGACGGCTCCGCAGGCGAGGTCCTCGCACTCGGGGCAGCCGTAGATGACGTGACGACCACTCGGAAGCGGAGCGTCCGTCTCGCCCAGGAAGCTGCGGACCTGGGCGGTGAAGATCGCGGGTGGGACGTCGGAGGCGAGTGGGGAGACGGCATCGAGGTCGGAGAGCTGGAAGAGGAGCGGGCGGCCGTCGACGATGAAGTCCACGAAGTCCCGGTGTATCTCGAAGTCACCGTTGGCGAGGACTCCACCGGCACGCATCGCCGGTGCCAGGCCGAAGGTCGCGTATGCGGCAGACATGGTGTGAGTATTCCCGGCTTGAGGCCGGTCTGAGCACGGCATGCGTCATTCCGCTCACGCCGGGCGGCGCGGTCGCTCGACGTGCACCTCGGCGTGCACGAGGAGTTGGCGGCGTGGCCCGGCGTCAACGGCGTACGCCTGGTCGAAGAGGGACAGGTCGCAGGGGGTGTGCCGTCGCGCGCGGAGGACTCAGCTGTGGTCGTGGCCCAGCGGGTCGCCCTCCGTCTCGGTGCCGGGGCCCGGACCGATCTGGATCCCGAAGTCGCCGTCGTACTTCCTGTGGCCCTCGATCACGGCGAGTTCGACGGCCTCGGAGCCCATCTCGCCGCGCACGATCAACGGGTCCCGGCGCAGGTCGCGCATGAGGGCGACGCACATGCCGATCATCACGAGCACGAAGGGCGCGGCGGCCAGGATCGTGAGATTCTGCAGGCCGGTGAGCGCGTCGCCCTGACCGCTGCCGACGAGCAGCATGATGGCGGCGACCGCGCCGGTGACCACACCCCAGAACACCACGACGAATCGGCCGGGTTCGAGGGCGCCCCGCTGGGAGAGCGTGCCCATCACGATGGACGCGGCGTCGGCTCCCGAGACGAAGAAGATGCCCACCAGGATCATCACGAGCAGGCTGGTGGCGGTGGCGATGGGAAACTCCTGGAGCACACCGAAGAGTTGACCCTCCGGAGTCGACTCACCGCCGAGCGCGCCGCCCTCCTTCAGCTTCATGGCCGTACCGCCGAAGATCGCGAACCAGACCAGGCTGACCGTGCTCGGCACGAGGATGACACCGCCGACGAACTGCCGGATGGTGCGGCCGCGGCTGATGCGGGCGATGAACATGCCGACGAAGGGCGTCCAGGAGATCCACCAGGCCCAGTAGAAGACGGTCCAGCTGCCGAGCCAGTCCGCGACGCCCTTGCCGCCGCTGGCCTCGGTACGTCCGGCGAGCTGGGGCAGGTCGCCGAGGTAGGAGAAGACCGAGGTGGGCAGCAGGTCGAGCACGATGATCGTGGGTCCGGCGATGAACACGAAGACCGCGAGGATCAGGGCGAGCACCATGTTGGTGTTGGACAGCCATTGGATGCCCCGCTCGATGCCGGAGACGGCCGAGAGCACGAAGGCCAGGGTCAGCACGGCGATGATCGTGACGAGCAGACCGGTGCTGACGTCGTCCATCCAGTCCAACTCCTGGAAGCCGGAGCCGATCTGGAGGGCGCCGAGACCGAGAGAGGCCGCGGAGCCGAAGACGGTGGCGATGATCGCGAGGATGTCGATCACCCGGCCCACGCCGCCGTTGGCGTGCTTCTCCCCGATGAGCGGGGTGAAGACGGCGCTGATGGTCTGGCGCCTGCGCTTGCGGAAGGTGCTGTAGGCGATGCCGAGACCGACCACCGCGTAGATCGCCCAGGGGTGCAGGGTCCAGTGGAAGAGGGTGGTGGCCATCGCCGTCTCCATGCGTTCACCGGAGTTGGCGGGACTCGTACCCGGAGGCGGGGTCGTGTAGTGCGAGAGCGGCTCGCTGACGCCGTAGAACATCAGGCCGATGCCCATGCCGGCGCTGAACATCATCGCGACCCACGACACCGTCTTGAACTCGGGCTCCTCGCCCTCGGCGCCCAGGTGGATACGGCCGTAGCGGCTCATCGCGAGCCACAGGGCGAACACCACGAAACACGAGGCGGCCAGCATGAAGGCCCAGCCGCCGTTGTGGATCAGCCCGTTGAGCATGGAGGTGGAGACGTCCTCCAATGAGTCCGTCGCCGCCCAGCCCCAGATCACGAAGGCCAGGGTGATGGCGGCGGTGACTCCGAACACCACCCGGTCGGTCTGGTGGCCGAGAGTCCCCGCGGGGTCTCCCCGGCCACCTCTCTTCTTCAGGTCTTCAGTCATCTGCGGCACCTTCCCCTGGGGCGGTGGATACGCCGGCTTTCACACAGTTCCCCAGGACCTACCACAGGTGCCGCAGAACTCGACCGATTCAGCAGCCGCTGTCGGGCTCCCCGGCCGTGAGGTGATACGGGGCGCGTTCGTCGAGAAGCAGCGGGACGAGGGCGCGCAGGGGTTGGCGAACCGGGACGTAGGTGCCCTTCGTCCGCACTCCGTGCAGGGCGAGTTCGTCCTTCCACTCCAGGTACTGGGCGTCGGTGAGCCGGTAGCCGCAGGGCGGGTCCTGGATCACCTCGGCCGGTTCGGGCGGGTCGTTGTCGGCGCCGCCGAGGTGGACGGGGCCCGTGGAGGGCTTGTGGCGGGCCTCGGTGGTGGCCTTCTCGACTTGCCGGCGACGCTCGTCGGCGAAATCGAACAGGCCCTTCAGTGCAGCCAGTTGGGAGTTCACCCGGCGTCGGTTGTTGCTCGCCTCGGCCGTGTCCGTCAGGGGCTCGACCCGGCTCTCGATCAGCAGGCCGATCGCGTGCTTGACGCCCGACATGTTGCGCAGGATGCGTTCCTGGCCGTCGCCGGCGACCTGCTTGATGGGGTCGCCGGTGACCGGGTCGGTCCAGATGCCGTAGGTGCCGGTCGTGTGGCCGGCCTTTTCAGCGGCCGGACGTACGTACGCCTGGGACAGGGTCTCGGCCTCGTCGTGGACGGCCTGGTCGGTGTTGAGGTTGCGGGGCCAGAGGTCGAAGAGGTCCTTGTCGTAGTACGGCGGTGTGGCGGAGTACTCGTGCAGGTCGTAGATCACGTCCGGTTGCCGGTCGCGGACGACCTTCGCCATGGCGCGGGCCTCGGCGGTGGCGAGGGCGAGGTGGTCGCGGTTGATGTCGACGCCGTCACTGTTGCCACGGGTGTCGGCGGCCCGGCCGTCGGGGTTGGCGGTGGGCACGACCAGCACGGTGGTGCGCTCGAGGAAACGCCGGGTGCCGGCGTCCTTCGCGTACGCCAGGTCGCGGACCGTGGTGAGACAGCCCTCGCGCCCGGACGGCTCGTCGCCGTGCTGGCTGCACACGAGGAGGACCTTGTCGGTGGCGTGACGGGCGCCGACCTGGACGAGGTGAAGAGGGCGGCCCTGTTTCGTCGTACCGATGCGGCTGAGGGAGACCCGGCTGCTCGCCCGGTCGACCTCGGTGAGGAAGCCCCGCTCCTCGGACTCGCTCGTCCAGCGGGCGCCGTTCGACTGTTCGAAGCCGGTGCGGGGTGGGGCCTCGGTGGCTTCGGCGGGAATCGCGACCAGGGAGGCGACCAGGGCCGCCGTGCTCACGGTGACGGTTCGGATCGTCATCCTCCCTCCGGGACGCGGTGGGTGGTACGCGGGGCCCGGACTCCGTCAAGGGCCCCTGCCGTCTCCGGTACGGCGGTCTCGGCGCCCTTCGTGGCACGGGCGAAGGCGGCGGCGCCGCCGACCAGCGGGACGCGGGCCGAGGTGCGGGACAGGTCGATCGTGAGGGTGGGCTTGGTGGACGGCGGGTCGATGAGGTCCTTGTCGGTGCCCGCGACGATCAGGGCGAGGCGGTGGCCCGCCGGGACGACGTGGTCCGTGGCACCGAGGTCCAGGGTGATGGTGTACGCCTTGCCCGGGGTGAGCGGGACGCCCTTTCCGGAGTCGGCGTAATTGCCGAGGTCGGCCCAGCCACGGCTGACGACCGTGTGGTCGACGGCGGTGGTCTTCGCCTGCGTCTCCTTGAAGCAGGCGCTGTCGCCGGATGTGCTGAGACCCCAGCAGGTGCGGTTGGTGAGGGTGGTGATGCCTTCGCCCGCGGCCGCGTAGTCGCGGATGGTGTCGGGGCCGAGATCCACGAGTACGGCGGAGAGGTGGGCCGTGGTGGTGGTCGGGCTCGCCGTCACGGTGACCTTGGAGGAGCCGGACAGGCGGAGGCCCTTGGTGAGGGTTCCGGTGGTGAAGCCCGCCTTGTCGGGGGTCGACGTGTCGATCCGGGCGGCCCAGTCGGTCTCGCTCAGCGCGGGGTCGTCGGTGAAGGTCTCGGTGCCCTTGGCCTTGGTCAGGCCGAGGGTGCCGACGCCGGCTTGGGAACCCTTCGCGGGGCGCAGGGTCGTGGCGGCCGTACCGCGCGGGGGCCAGGACTTCGAGGTGGCCCACTGGTCGGGGTGGCGTTCGATGGCGGCCATGGGTTCGCGGTCGATGCCGTTGTCGTATCCGAGGAGTTCGTGATCGAACCAGCGGTGCAGGGTGTCGACCCATGGCGCGCGGCGGAAGTCGAAGGGGTCGACGTGGCCGGTCTGGGAGAGCCAGATCTTGCGCTCGACGCCGTTCTTCGCGAGGGCGTCCCACCACGGACCGAGGTGCTGGAGGCGGACGTTGAGATCCTGCATGCCGTGGATCGCGAAGACGCTGGCCTTGACCTTGCGGGCGTCCTTCACGTAATCGCGCTCGGTCCACAGCGGCGTCCGGTCGCCGGTGCGGGGCGCCTGGTCGACGAGCTTCTGCTGGACGGCGGCGCACTTGGCGCGGGCGTCGGGGCTGTCGACGTAGTCGGAGAGCCAGTCGGGGCCGGAGTCGTAGAGCGGGGCGCCCTGGGAGAAGTAGTAGTCGTACCAGGTGGAGATGGCGCTGATCGGGACGATGGTCTTCAGGCCCTCGACCCCGGTGGCGGCGACGCCGTTGGCGATGGTGCCGTCCCAGCTCTTGCCGATCATGCCGGTCCTGCCGTTGGTCCAGGTGGCCTTGGCCTTCGCTGTGCCCGTGCGACTGGTGTAGGCGGTGGCTCGGCCGTTCAGCCAGTCGACCACCGCCTTGGCGGACTGGATGTCGGAGCGGCCGCCGACGTCCACACAGCCGTCGGAGCGGTTGGTGCCGGCGAGGTCGACACCGACGAAGGCGTAGCCGCGGGGCACGAAGTAGTTGTCGTAGAACAGCGGCATCTGGACGACGTCGCCCTGGGCGTCGTACGTCTTCAGCTGGCTCTCGTTGCCGCGTCCGCAGCAGGAGTAGTAGGGGCTGGCGTCCATGATGACCGGAACCTTGCGACCCTGCTGGGCGGGTTCGCGGGGCCGGACGATGTCGACGGCGACGCGGTCGCTCTTTCCGTCGCCGTCGCCGTCGAGCCGGGTGTCCACCCAGACGGCCTCGCGGACGGCGTTGCCGTACGAGTAGACCGGTCGGCTCTCTCGTGGGGCCGTCCGCGCCTGTGCTTGTGCGGTCGCGGGCGCGAGGAAGGTCGCCAGCAGGGCGGCGGTGGCCGCGGCTGCTGTCGCGAGCGGTCTCCAGATCATGAAGCGCGTGCGTATCGACATGCGCGGACGGTACAGCGGTCAACTCCCCTGCAAAAGAGCGCACCTTGAGACCATGACGGCCGAATGGCGATCGTGTGACACGGGTGGCGATGGACACCTCCAGCTCACAGGTGGTGAATAGGCTGCGGACAGACTTCGTGCCCCTACGACTTGGAGCTTTCGTGCACCGCAGACTCATCGCACCGGGCGCACTCGCGACGGCCTCCCTGATGCTGGCGATCCCGGCGTCGGCAGCGGGCTTCTCCCCTGGCGCACCGGGCATCGGCGACCCCTACTACCCGGCCTACGGCAACGGCGGATACGACGTCTCCCACTACGACCTGCGGCTGAAGTACCAGCCGGCCACGGACGAGTTGGAGGGTACGGCGACTCTTCTCGCGCGCACCACGCAGGATCTGTCCCGCTTCGATCTGGACTTTCTGCTCGACGTGAGCGAGGTGCGGGTCAACGGCGCCAAAGCGTCGTTCACGACCTCCGGCGAGCACGAGCTGGAGATCACGCCCAAGTCGCCACTGGTCAAGGGCACTTCCGTGACCGTGGTGGTCCGGTACAGCGGGGTGCCGTCGTCGAAGCAGGCGTACGGCTTCACCAGCTGGCACCGCACCCCCGACGGCGGGGTCGGGGCGAACGAGCCCGAGGCGGCCTGGTGGTGGTTCCCGAGCAACGACCACCCGCTCGACAAGGCCACCTACGACGTGTCGGTCCTGGTGCCGGACGGCAGCCAGGCCATCTCCAACGGGACGCTCCAGTCGACGAGTTCACGCCTCGGCTGGACGCGCTACAGCTGGCGCTCCGACAAGCCGCAGGCCACCTATCTCGCGACCCTGGCCGTCGGGAAGTTCGACGTCACGACCGGGACGACCGACGGTGGGATTCCGGTCGTCAACGCCTACAGCAAGGACCTCGGGGCCAACTACGGCGCGGCCCGGGCCAGTGTCGAGCGGACCGGGGAGATCGCCGACTGGCTGAGCGGGTACTTCGGGCCGTATCCCTTCGACGCACTCGGCGGATATGTGCCGAACACCACCACCGGGTACGCGCTGGAGACGCAGACCCGGCCGTTCTACAGCCCGCGGCAGTTCGCGAACGGATCCAACACCTCCGTGGTCGTGCACGAGTTGGCCCACCAGTGGTACGGCGACCTCGTGTCCGTGCGTGGATGGAAGGACATCTGGGTCAACGAGGGCTTCGCCCGGTACGCGCAGTGGCTGTGGTCCGAGCACGAGGGCGAGGGGACGGCGCAGGAGCTCGCCGACTACGTGTACGCCTCGCATCCGGCCGACGACGCGTTCTGGACGGTGAAGCCGGGTGATCCCGGGCCGGAGAACCAGTTCGACATCGCCGTCTACGACCGGGGTGCGCTGGCCCTGCAGGCGCTGCGGAACGAGATCGGGGACGAGGCCTTCTTCGCCGTGCTGAAGGGCTGGCCGCAGAAGTACGCGTACGGCAACGCCTCCGTCGCCGACTTCCAGAGGTACGCCGAGGAGGTGTCCGGGCAGCCGCTGGCGGCGCTGTTCGACACGTGGCTGTTCCAGCCGTCGAAGCCGGGTGCACCGGCGGCGCGGAGCGCGTCGATCGCGAAGGCGGCGGAGGCCGCGGACGCCTCCGTACAGCCGAAGTCGTGGAAGAAGATCGCGGCGACGAACGACGTGCACGAGCACGGGCACGGCGAGTAGGGCCTGGGCGTTGCCTGGGGGCGGTCCTATCCTTCGACCCCCGTCGAGGTGTGGGCCGCCCCGACCGGCTTGGACTCCGGCGAGCCGCGCTGTCTGAGGTAGACGGACAGGATGGCCATGGAGGCCACCGCGAGGAGCTCGGACTGCCAGTTCTGAAGGGTGCGGCTCCAGAAGTCCGCGGACCCTATATAACTGCCCCAGCTCGTGGGGGCCTGGAGCCGGCGGAGCTGTTCCTCGTTGTAGGCGGCGACGCCGCTGATCGACTGGGCCAGCCAGGACAGGACGAAGATGGTGCCCATGACCAGTCCGAGGGAGTGGGAGTAGAGCGCCTGGCGCAGTCCGCCGGCACCGGCCCATCGGGGGGAGTTCCGGTGGGCGTACTGTCCGACCTGCTGATCCTGGTCGGACTCCCGTCCTGCCTTGTGCATCTTCTTCGACTCGGGAGAGCCCCTTTGAAGGAGCCAGACGGTCGCGGTGATGTAGAGGAAGAACTGCAGATACTCCGACTGCCAGTTCTCCGTCACGTCGACGGCGAAGTCGGAGGACATGAGGTATTCGCCGAACCCGACCTGGGCGAGTCCTTCTGTGGTGAGCTGGTTGTTGAACTCCGCGTAGCCCGCGATCGCCTGTCCGGCGAGGGCCAGCAGGAATCCGATGCCGAAGGCCAGGCCGAGGCCGTTGTCGCGCAGGAAGCCGCGGGTGCGTGTGGTCATCGGTGCATCAGCCCCATGACGGTGAAGTAGACGAGGCCGCTGAGGACGACGACCAGACAGAGCGTGAACATGGTCCGCATACGCCGTCAGCCTCCCTGGAGCGTGCACTGGTACGGCCGGCCCGGGCGGGGTGTGCAGCCTGCGGCGACGACTTTCCAGCCGTCGGGGAAGAGGGAGAGGAAGAGGGTGTCCGTGTCCAGGACGATGCGGGCCTGTCTGCCGTAGAGGTCCACGCGGTGGGTGGTGCCGCCGACGGGGATCTTCTGGGAGGCGATCGTCTTTTCGCAGCTCGCTTCCTCGGACTCCTCCAGTTCGCTGCGGGTTTCCGGTGCGAGCGCCTCGCAGAGGCCGTTCGGGTCGTCGGCGCGCAGCAGCCGCTCGAAACCGGCGGCCGCGCTCTCGGCGTCCGAACGGCGTTCTCCGACGCTTCCGCAGCCCGCGAGGGCCGGTCCGAACAGGACCAGGAGTGTCAGCGTGCCGATCCGGAGCGCGTTTCTCACGCGGACCGGGTACCCGATTCCTCCCGATTCAAGGAACCGGCCACGCGGGCGAGAAGTGCGTCCCTGGTGATCGCGTCCGTCTCCGTCGACGGCACGGTGCAGGCGTGGGCGCCGGCCACCGCGCCGTACAGGGCGCAGCGGTGCGGGGGCTCGCCGGTCAGGCGGCCGAAGAGGAAGGCGGCGGCGAAGGCGTCCCCGACGCCGTTGGAGTCGATCACGGGGGCGGGGGGTGTGACCGGCGGGATGTGGGTCAGCTCGTCGTCGGTGAGGAGGTACGCGCCCTCGGCGCCCGCGGTGGCGACGACCACTTCGGCACGGCCGCGCGCGGCGATGTCGCGCAGGGTGTGCTCGGGGTCGGTGAGGGCGGCCGCGGACAGGAAGACCACGTCGGCGGCGAGGGCGAACGGCTCGTGGTACGGGTTCTCGCCGTCCCAGTCGTGGAGGTCGGTGGAGAGGGTGGCCCCGGTGTCGCGGAGGAGGGGAAGTGCGTGGGCGCAGGGGTGGGTGATCGAGACGTGGACATGGCGGCTCGCCTCGGCGAGGGGCCTCAGGGTGTCCGGCGGGATGCGGTCGTCGGGGTGGGCGCGGCTGGTGTCGTACAGGGACAGGCGTCGGCCGTCGGGGCCGACGAGGTTGACCGCCCGCTTGGTCCCGGCGGGCTGGGGTACGGCGGTGAGGGCGATGCCGCGGTCGCGGTGGAGGGCGCGGACGAGGTCGCCCTCGGGGTCGTCGCCGAGGAAGTCGAGGTGGTGGGTGTTCAGTCCGAGGGCGCCGAGGCCCACGGCGACGAAGTCCCCGGTCTGTCCGGCGCGGGCGCGGATACCGGAGTCGATCATGTAACTGTCGGCGTAGGGCAGGGGCAGCGCGGGAACGTACACGATGGTGTCCACCCCGGCCCCGCCGAGCACGAGCACGTCGATGTCCCGGCTCATCTCAGCCCTCCCCGTGGTCGTAGACGGTGACGGCGACACCCCGCTTCACCAGCCGCTCGTTGATCAGCGGCTCCACGCGGGACCACTTTCCGCCGGCCAGTCCGCACCCTATCCGTGGCATGTGCACGGAGGCGCCGAGTTCCACGGCCTTGTCGGCCAGCCGCCAAAGGGACTGGTCGATCGCCTCGTATCGGACCGGGACGCCCTTGCTGCCGCGCCGTATCCCCCGCTGTCCGACCATGTTGGCCACCCAGACATACCGCTCGACCTGCACGAACTGCACGGCGCCCAGCCCGAAGTCGTTCGCCGCGCGCCCCCGGTGCCAGGCGCGGTAGGCGGCCTCCGGCTCGGGCCACCTGCGCGACACCGCGACGACGAAACCCTTGCCCCAGCCCCCGAGGTCATTGCAGACGTGCGCGATCAGCTTGGTGCCCTTCACCGACGGAGCGGTGGCGTCGCCTCGGATGTATGTGATCTCCCCCATGACGCCACCGTAGAGGGCGCCACTGACAAGGGGGCCTCGTCAGTCCGTGAGGTCGGTCAGTTCGCGGTCCGTCGTCCGTTCGACCCTGCGGCGGATGCCGAACCAGCCGCCCACCAGGAGTGCCGCGATCGCCGGGATCAGCAGGAGCGTCCTGCGGCCGACCTCGGGGTCGTTCCACATCATGCCCAGGCAGGCCAGGAGGAAGGCGATCGTGGTGATCTCCGTGGCCGGGCTGAACGCCAGGCGGAAAGAGGGGCGGGTGACCAGGCCCGCGCGGGCACGGCGGACGAAGACCAGGTGACAGATCATGATGATCACCCAGGTGCTGATGACGCCGAGGGAGGCGACGTTCAGCACGATCTCGAAGGCCTGGCTCGGCACGAGGTAGTTCAGGCCGACGCCGAGGACGCAGACCGCGCAGGTGAGCAGGATGCCGCCGTAGGGGACCTGGCTGCGGTTCATGCGGGCCGTGAACTTCGGGGCCGAGCCCGCCGTCGCCATGGAGCGCAGGATGCGGCCGGTGGAGTACAGGCCGGAGTTCAGCGAGGACATCGCCGCGGTCAGGACCACCAGGTTCATCACGTCACCGGCAGCCGGGAGCCCGATCTTCGACAGGACCGTGACGAAAGGGCTCTCGTCGGCCGAGTAGACCGAACCCGGCAGGAGCAGGGCCAGGAGGACGACCGAGCCGACGTAGAACAGGCCCACCCGCCACATGATCGAGTTCACCGCGCGCGGGACCACCTTCTCCGGTTCCGCCGTCTCCCCCGCCGCGACCCCGACCAGCTCCAGCGCGGCGTAGGCGAAGATCACGCCCTGCATGACGAGGACGACCGGCATCGCGCCGTGCGGGAGGACGCCGCCGTTGTCGGTGATGACACTCGGGCCTGGTGTCCCGTCGCCCACCTCGTGCCGGGTGGCCAGCAGGAAGATGCCGATCAACATGAACCCGACGAGCGTGGCGACCTTGATGATCGCGAACCAGAACTCCATCTCGCCGAAGATCTTCACCGAGATCAGGTTCACGGCGAGGACCACGGCCAGCGCGATCAGGGCCAGCGTCCACTGGGGGACGTCGGTGAACAGGCTCCAGTAGTGCGTGTAGAGCGCGATCGCGGTGATGTCGGCGATGCCGGTCGTCGACCAGTTCAGGAAGTACATCCAGCCGGCGACGTAGGCCCCCTTCTCGCCGAGGAACTCGCGCGCGTACGACACGAAGGACCCCGAGGAGGGGCGGTAGAGGACCAGCTCGCCCAGGGCACGGACGACGAAGAAGGCGAAGACGCCGCAGACCAGGTAGGCCAGCGCCAGCGCCGGGCCCGCGGTGTGGAGGCGTCCTCCGGCGCCCAGGAAGAGGCCGGTGCCGATCGCGCCGCCGATGGCGATCATGTTGACGTGGCGGGCCTTGAGGTCCTTGCTGTAGCCGGCGTCGCCCGCGTCGGCGGGCACCCGGGCCACGTCGGTGCGGGCGGCGGCCTGTGCCGATTGCACGGCGTCCTTGCTCACAGGTGGTTCCACTCTCTGGTGCGCCCCGGCAGGTCTCGCTCGGGTTTCCGGACGTGCGTCGGCCTGTACCGCTTCGGTGAAGGGCACAGGCCGAGGGCTCGCCTTCCCGGGAAGGCGCCCCGCACACGGTGGCGGACGTCACAGAGGCAGACGTCTGTTGTCGGGAGGGGTGTCACAGCAACAGGTGTCACAGCAATGGTGAGACAGCGATACTGCTCCACATGACGACCGACACCTCAACCGACGCCGAGGAGCCGACCCTCACCGTCGACGAGCTGGCCGCGCGGGCGGGGGTCACGGTCCGCACGGTGCGTTTCTACGGCACGCGAGGGCTGCTGCCGCCGCCGGTGATCGGTCCGCGCCGGGTCGGTCACTACGGCCGCGAGCACCTCGCCCGCCTCGCGCTGATCGAGGAGCTCCAGCACCAGGGCATGACCCTGGCGGCGATCGAACGCTACATGCAGCAGCTGCCGGCCGACCTGAGCCCCCACGACCTCGCGATCCACCGGGCGGTGGTGGCCTCCTGGGCCCCGGACGCCGTGGAGGTGGTGACGCGCGAGGAGCTCCGGCGGCGGGCGGGACGGGAGCTGAGCGACGACGACCTGGAACGGCTCGCCGCGATGGACGTCGTACGGCGGGACGGCGACGGGTACCGCGTCGACCTGGGCCTGCTCCGGCTCGGTGTCGGACTGCTCGACGTCCCGCTGTCGCTGGAGGCGATCCTGGCCTCGCGCAAGGTGCTCATCGAGCACTCCCGGGCCGCCGCGCACGAGTTGTCGCAGCTGTTCCGGAGCGAGGTGGCCCAACGCGACGCACAGGACGTGAAGTCACTGTCCGCCCACATGGAACCCCTCGTCGTGCAGGCCCTGTTGACGACCTTTCAGCGGTCGCTCAAGGAGGAACTGCGGGAGTGGACGTCAGAGGTGGGCAAAGGCTCCTGACACGTTGCGGATCGGGCCGGTACGGGCGCGCGGACTTCGGCTACGGCCGCAGCGGTACGTCGACGAGCAGCGGCCCGGTGAGGTCGCTCGCTCCGGCCACCAGTTCCTTCAGGTGGTCGGCGCTGTCGGCCCGGATCGCGTCGACGCCGAAGAAGCGGGCGGCCTGGGTGAAGTCGAGGGGGCCCAGTTCGGTGCCGGGGCAGGTGCCTTGGATGCCCATCGCCCGGTAGGTGTCCTGGAGCGTGCGGTAGACGCCGTTGTTCATCACGACGAACAGGACGGGGGTGTTCTGGTGGGCCGCGCTCCACAGGCCCTGGAGGCCGAAGAGGGTGCCGCCGTCGCCCAGGACGGCGACGACGGGGCGGTTCGGTTCGGCGAGGGAGCGGCCCACGGCGGCGCCGACGCCCCAGCCGAGGCCGCCACCGACGGTGTGGGTGTAGCTGCCGGGGTTCTCCAGTCGTACGTGCCTGCGGAGCAGGAGGCCGACGGTGATGGCCTCCTCGACGACCACGGCGTCCGGTGGCAGACCGCTCGCCACGGCGTGGGCCGCGGCCCGGGGAGCCAGTGGGGCCGGGGAGTAGGCGGCGCGGGCCGCGGACTCGGCGCGCTCGCGTTCGGTGGCGTGGTGTTCGCCGGCGCGGAGGATGCGGGCCTTCGCGGTGGGTTCGGGTACGCGGTCGCGGAGCAGGTCCGCCAGGCGGTGCAGGGAGGGGGCGAGGGCGCCGACGAGGCCCGTGTCGGCGGGGAAGTTGCGGCCGATCTCGTCCGGGTCGGAGTCGAGTTGGAGGACGGTGACGCCGGGGGGCAGGGCGGGGCCCGGTGTGTAGTGGTGGGGGGTGAAGGCGTGGGCGCCGGCGATCAGGACGGTGTCGTAGGGGGCGAGGGCCGCGCGGACCGCGTCGTGGCGGGGTGGGAGCATGCCCGCATACAGGGGGTGTGTGGTGGGGAAGTCGAGGGCGTCCGCCATGGGCTGGTGGTGGACCACGGCTCCGCAGGCCTCCGCCGTGCGGACGAGTGCGCCGAGGGCGTCCTCGCGGGCCACTGCGTCGCCGGCGACGATCACCGGGCGGGCGGCCGATCCCAGGAGGGCTGCTGCTCGTTCGATGCCGGGGGCCGGGCCGAGCGGGGGTGTGGGGGTGCGGGGTGGGACCTCCAGTTCCACGTCCTCCTGGAGGAGGTCCATGGGAAGGGAGAGGAACACCGGTCCTGCGGGCGGGCGTTGCGCGAGGGCGAAGGCCCGGCGCAGGGCCAGGGGGAGGTCCCGGGCGTGCTGGATGTCGTACGTCGCCTTCACGGCGGGGGTTGCGAGGCCGATCAGGTCGCCGGAGAGCATGGGGTCCTGCTGGAGGTGGCGGCGGTCCTGTTGGCCTACTGTGACGACGAGGGGGGTGCGGGAGCGGCGGGCGTTGAGGAGGCCGATGAGACCGTTGGCGAGGCCGGCCGCGATGTGGAGGCTGACGAAGGCGGGGCGGCGGGTGGCTCTGGCATAGCCGTCGGCCATGGCCACGACCGAGCCTTCGTGGACGCCGAGGACGTACTCGGGGGCGTTCTCTGTCTGCGCGAGTGCGGCCAGGAAGGGGAGTTCGGTGGTGCCCGGGTTGCCGAAGACGCGGTCCACGCCCTCGTCGCGGAGGATGTCCAGGACGGCGAGGGCGGGGCGGTGACCCATGGGGGCTCCTCGTGGCGGGAGTGAAGGTGCGACCGGCTCGCAAGCCAGCGTCGGGGAGCCCGGGGGTGCGGGGCAAGGGGCGGATCAGCCGTACGGTTCACTTCGGCCGGAGGGACTCGTCCCGCACCTCCCGGGCGGGCTGAGACCTGCGGGCCTGTGCCTGGAGACGCGGTGGGACGGGCTGCGCCGCCCGCCCCCCTGCCGCCGGGCGAGCCGCACTCGCCCACCCGGCGTTCATGGCATGGGTGTCACCGGTCCCCGAAGCGCTCCCCGTTCTCCGCCTTCTCGACCAGCAGCGCCGGCGGCGTGAACCGCTCTCCGTACCGCTCCGCCAGTTCACGGGCGCGGGCCACGAAGCCCGGGAGGCCGCCCTCGTAGCCGTTGATGTACTGCAGGACTCCGCCCGTCCAACCGGGGAAGCCGATGCCGAAGATGGAGCCGATGTTGGCGTCGGCGACCGAGGTCAGCACTCCCTCCTCCAGGAGTTTGACCGTGTCCAGGGCCTCGGAGAAGAGCATGCGCTCCTGCATGTCCCTGAAGGGGATCTCCGAACCCGCGCGCGTGAAGTGTTCCCGCAGGCCCGGCCACAGGGAGGTGCGCCTGCCGTCGTCGCCGTAGTCGTAGAAGCCGCCGCCCCCGCTGCGGCCCGTGCGGCCGAACTCGTCGACCATGCGGTCGATGACCGCCTCCGCGGGGTGGGGTGTCCAGGTTCCGCCCGACTCCTCCACCGCCTGCCTCGTCTCCTTGCGGATCTTGCGCGGGAGCGTGAGCGTCAGCTCGTCCATCAGCGACAGGACCTTCGCCGGGTAGCCCGCCTGTGCCGCCGCCTGCTCGATCGACGCGGGTTCGATGCCCTCGCCGACCATGGCCACGCCCTCGTTGAGGAAGTGGCCGATGACGCGGGAGGTGAAGAAGCCGCGGGAGTCGTTCACGACGATCGGCGTCTTCTTGATCTGCCGGACCAGGTCGAAGGCACGTGCCAGCGCCTCCTCGCCCGTCCTCTCCCCCTTGATGATCTCGACCAGCGGCATCTTGTCGACCGGGGAGAAGAAGTGCAGGCCGATGAAGTCCGTCTGGCGCTCCACGCCCTCGGCCAGCGCGGTGATCGGCAGGGTCGAGGTGTTGGAGCAGAGCAGAGCGTCCGGCTCGACGATGTGCTGGATCTCCTGGAAGACCTTGTGCTTCAGCGCCGAGTCCTCGAAGACGGCCTCGATGACCGCGTCGCAGCCGGCCACGTCCTGTGGGTCCGCCGTCGCAGTGATGCGGGCCAGGAGCGCGTCCGCCTTCTCCTGGGTCGTCCGGCCGCGGGAGACCGCCTTCGCGCAGAGCTTCTCCGAGTAGGCCTTGCCCTTGGCCGCCGCCTGCGGGGTCACGTCCTTCAGGACCACGTCGATGCCCGCGCGGGCGCACGAGTACGCGATGCCCGCGCCCATCATCCCGGCGCCGAGTACGGCCACCTTGCGGACCTGCCGGGGGGCCACGCCCTTGGGGCGGTTGGCGCCGGAGTTCACCGCCTGGAGGTCGAAGAAGAACGCCTGGATCATGTTCTTGGAGGTCTGACCGGCGGCCAGCTCGACGAAGTAGCGCGCCTCGATGACCTGTGCCGTCTCGAAGTCGACCTGGGCGCCTTCCACCGCTGCTGCGAGGATGTTGCGCGGGGCCGGGTAGGGCGCGCCGTTGGTCTGCTTGCGGAGGGTCGCCGGGAAGGCGGGGAGGTTCGCCGCGAACTTCGGGTTCGCGGGCGTGCCGCCGGGGATGCGGTAGCCCGGCTTGTCCCAGGGCTGCTGGGACTCGGGGTTGGCGTCGATGAAGGCGCGGGCCTTGGCCAGGAGTTCGTCCTGTGTGATGGCCACGTCGTCGACCAGGCCGTTCTGGAGGGCGCGCTGCAGGGCGTACTGGGTGCCCTGGAGCAGGACCTTCAGGAGGGCGTCGGCGATGCCCAGGAGACGGACCGTGCGGACGACTCCCCCGCCTCCGGGGAGCAGGCCGAGGGTGACCTCGGGGCAGCCGATCTTGGAGCCGGGTGCGTCGAGGGCGATGCGGTGGTGGCAGGCGAGGGCGATCTCGTAACCGCCGCCCAGGGCCGCGCCGTTGATCGCGGCGACGACCGGCTTGCCCAGGGTCTCGATGCGGCGCAGGTTGCGCTTGATCGCGAGCCCGCCGTCGAAGAGTTCCTGCGCGGTCCCGGGCGTGACCCGGATGAGGTCGCGCAGGTCGCCGCCCGCGAAGAAGGTCTTCTTGGCGGAGGTGATGATGACGCCGCGGACGGTGTCCTTCTCCGCCTCCAGGCGGTCGGTGATCACCGCGAGGGAGTCGCGGAATGCCTGGTTCATCGTGTTCGCGGACTGGTCGGGGTCGTCGAGGACGAGGGTGACGACGCCGGTGCGGTCCTGTTCCCAGCGGATGGTCGTGGACTGAGTGCTCATGTGGAAGTGCTCCGTGTGATCCGTCGTATCCGTGGGAGGGGGTCAGATGCGCTCGACGATGGTGGCGATGCCCATGCCGCCGCCCACACAGAGCGTCGCGAGGCCGTACCGCTTGTCCTGGCGCTCCAGTTCGTCGATCAGGCTGCCCAGGATCATGGCGCCGGTGGCACCGAGCGGGTGGCCGAGCGCGATCGCGCCGCCGTTGACGTTGACCTTGTCCAGCGACAGGCCCATGTCCCGCACGAAGCGCAGGACGACCGCCGCGAAGGCCTCGTTGATCTCGACGAGGTCGATGTCGTCGATGGTCAGTCCGGCCTTGGCGAGTGCCTTGCGGGTGGCGGGCGCGGGGCCGGTGAGCATGATGGTGGGTTCCGAACCGGAGACCGCCGCGGACACGATGCGCGCGCGGGGGGTGAGGCCGTAGCGTTCGCCGACCTCCTGGGAGCCGATCGCGACCAGCGAGGCCCCGTCCACGATGCCGGAGGAGTTGCCTGCGTGGTGGACGTGGTCGATCTTCTCGACCCAGTGGTACTTCTGCAGGGCCACGGCGTCGAAGCCGCCGAGGTCGCCGATGTCCGCGAAGGACGGCTTGAGCTTGCCGAGGGAGTCGGCGGTCGTGCCCGGTCGCAGGTGCTCGTCGTGATCGAGGACGGTCAGGCCTGCGCGGTCCTTCACCGGGACGACGGACCGGTCGAAGCGGCCCTCTTTCCAGGCCGTGGCCGCGCGCTCCTGCGAGAGGGCCGCGTACTCGTCGACGTCACGGCGGGAGAATCCCTCGATCGTGGCGATCAGGTCGGCGCCGATGCCTTGCGGCACGAAGTTGACGGCCAGGTTGGTCATCGGATCGTTGAACCAGGCGCCGCCGTCGGAGGCCATCGGCACCCGGGACATCGACTCGACGCCGCCCGCGAGGACCAGGTCCTCCCAGCCCGAACGCACCTTGGCGGCCGCCATGTTGACGGCCTCCAGGCCCGAGGCACAGAAGCGGTTCTCCTGTACGCCCGCGACCGTGTCCGGGAGCCCGGCGGCGACGGCGGCGATCCGGGCGATGTCGGAGCCCTGGTCGCCGACCGGGCCGACGACGCCGAGCACGATGTCGTCGACCGCGGCCGGGTCCAGGTCCGGAAAGCGGGCGCGGATCTCGTGGATGAGTCCGACGACCAGGTCGATGGGCTTGGTGCCGTGCAGGGCGCCGTTCGCCTTGCCGCGGCCGCGCGGGGTGCGGATCGCGTCGTACACGTACGCTTCGGTGCTCACGGGAAGCCTTTCGGAGAGTCAGCTCAGGAGGGAACGGCCGATGATCTCTTTCATGATCTCGGTCGTGCCGCCGTAGATGGTCTGGATACGGCCGTCGGTGAAGGCCTTGGCGACCGGGTACTCGCTCATGTAGCCGTACCCGCCGTGCAGTTGGAGACAGCGGTCGGCGACCCGCTTCTGGAGCTCGGTCGCCCACCACTTGGCCATGGAGGCGTGGACGGCGTCCAGTCCCCCCTCGGAGTGGTCCTCGACGCAACGGTCGATGAACGTCCGCGTGACCGCGCACTCCGTGGCCATCTCGGCTATCTCGAACCGGATGTGCTGCTTGGTGGCGAGCGGTCGGCCGAAGGCCTCGCGCTCCTTGACGTACTCGGTGGTGATCTCCAGGAGGTGTTCGGCGGCGGCGATCGCGGAGACGGCGATGCTCAGGCGCTCCTGCGCGAGGTTGGTCATCAGGTGCCCGAAGGCGCCGTTGTGTTCTCCGAGGAGGTTCTCCTTCGGCACGCGCACGTCGTGAAAGAACAGCTCGGCCGTGTCCTGGGCCTTCTGGCCGATCTTGTCGAGGTTGCGGCCGCGCTCGAAACCCTCCATGCCGCGCTCGACGACCAGCAAGGACAGTCCGCGGGCACCGCCCTCGGGCGTCGTCCTGGCGACCACGATCACCAGGTCGGCGATGATCCCGTTGGAGATGAACGTCTTGGAGCCGTTCAGCAGCCAGTGGTCGCCCCGGTCCTGCGCGTGCGTGCGGATGCCCTGGAGGTCGGAGCCCGCGCCGGGCTCGGTCATGGCGATGGCGGTGACGAGCGAACCGTCACAGAAGCCGGGCAGCCAGCGGCGCTTCTGCTCCTCGGTGGCGAGGCCGGTGAGGTACGGGCCGATGACGTCGTTGTGCAGGCCCAGGGCGAGGCCGGGGGCACCCGCGCGCGTGAACTCCTCGGCCAGGACGGTGGCGTAGCGGAAGTCGGTCGTGCCGCCGCCCCCGAACTCCTCGGGCACGGCGAACCCGAGCAGGCCCTGCTTGCCGGCCGCCCGCCAGGCCTCGCGCGAGACGATGCCCTCCTTCTCCCACTGCTCATAGTGCGGCAGGACCTCCCTGGCCAGGAAGGCGCGCACGGTCTCGCGGAACGCGTCGTGCTCGGGGGCGAAGAGCTGCCGCTTCATTCGGGGCCTTTCATTCGGGACCGCTCACAAGATCCGGTACGTCCCAGTCGCGTGCCACGTCCGCGGTGTCGGCGCCTGCCGTGGCGGGCCCCGTGCGGACGGCCGTGGGGGTCGCCGAGAAGCGGGGCGCGGGCGCGGGCTGGGTGATGCCGCCGTGGTCCGTGAAGGTGCCGCGGGCGGCGAGGTGCGGGTGGTGCGGAGCCTCACGCAGCGACAGGACGGGCGCCACGCACGCGTCGGTGCCCTCGAAGACGGCCGTCCACTCCTCTCTCGTACGGGACTTGAAGCGGGCGGTGACCGCCTCGCGCAGTTCGCCCCAGCGGGTCCAGTCCTTGCGGGCGTCCTCGAAGTCCGGCAGGCCGAGCAGGTCCAGGAACAGGTCGTAGAACTGCGGCTCCAGCGCGCCCACCGCCATGTACTTGCCGTCGGCGGTCTCGTAGGTGCCGTAGTACGGGCAGCCGCCGTCCAGGAGGTTGGCGCCGCGCCGGTCCTGCCAGCCGCCGGCGGCGGTCATGGCGTGGATCATCGCGGCGAGGTGGGAGGTGCCGTCGACGATGGCGGCGTCGACGACCTGGCCGGTGCCGGTCGCGCGCGCGTGGTGCAGGGCGGCGAGGACGCCGACGACTAGGTACAGGGAGCCGCCCGCGTAGTCGCCGAGGAGGTTGGCGGGGACGGCGGGGGGCCGGTCCGGTTCGCCGATCATGCCGAGGGTGCCGGTGAGCGCGATGTACGCGATGTCGTGCCCGGCGCGCTGGGCGAGCGGCCCTTCCTGGCCCCAGCCGGTCATCCGGCCGTAGACCAGGGCGGGGTTGCGCGCGTGGCAGTCCTCGGGGCCGACGCCGAGGCGCTCGGCGACTCCGGGGCGGTTGCCCTCGATCAGGATGTCGGCGCGGGCGGCGAGGTCGAGCACGCGCGCGGGGCCGTCGGGGGCCTTGAGGTCGACGACCACCGAGCGTTTGTTGCGGTTGGTGATGTCGTAGGCGGGGTCGATCGACAGGGCGGCGCCACCCGGGCGGGACACGCGGACGACGTCGGCCCCCAGGTCGGCGAGGAGCATGGCGGCGAACGGGCCGGGCCCGATGCCGGCCAGCTCGACCACGCGTACGCCGGCGAGCGGGCCGTGCCCGGGCGTCGTTGCCGTTGTCATCCAGCCCCCATAGGCGTGACACAACTGATGTAACACCAGTGATGCTATGAATGCGTTCCAGTGGACACAAGACCTGAGCGAGCAAGCGCTTAGCCAATTATGGGCCCGGTCACCGGGCGTCGGGCTCCGCTATCAGCCGTTTCGGCGCGAGCGTGCGACAGCTCTCCTCGACCCAGTCGCACAGCAGGTCCGCTGCCGGGGCGGTCAGCGCGTGGGCGTGGGCCTCCGCGTCGCTGAGCTTCACCGTGACGCCTATCGGGTGGCTGCCGTCGCTCACGCCCAGGATGACGAAGACCTTCTTGTCGACCTTGGTGACGGTCGCGCCCCAGGGGCGGTATCGATGTGCGGCTCCGCCGCGTGGCTCCGCGACACCCGGCAGCCCCAGGGCGAACTCGCGCACTTTCACCCACTTCTTCAGGGCATTCCTGGGCACGGCCACCGTCCCACCTCCGGCCTCGTCGTCGGGCTCCGCACTCTTCACGCTAGCCTCGGCCTCCGACAACGGCGCGTGCGGCGGGACCAGGAGTGTCATGAGCAGGCTGAAAAAGGCGGACCGTCCCTACGACATCGTGCTCTTCGGAGCGACCAGCTTCGCGGGAGTGCTCACCGCGGAGTACCTCGCCGCACACGGCCCGGACGATCTGCGCTGGGCGATCGCCGGCCGCAGCGAGGACAAGCTCCGGGCGCTGCGCGAGAAGCTGCCCAAGGGCACGGACGTCGAGGTGCTCACGGCCGACGCCTCGGACCCGGAGTCACTGCGCGCCCTCGCCGGGCACGCGCGCGTGGTCGCCACGACGGTCGGCCCGTATCTGACGTACGGCGAGGAGCTCGTCGCCGCCTGCGCGGACGCGGGTACGGACTATCTCGACCTCTCGGGCGAGCCGGAGTTCGTGGACCTGATGTACGTCCGGCACGACGCACGCGCGCGTGAGACGGGCGCACGGCTGGTGCACGCGTGCGGGTTCGACTCGATCCCGCACGACCTGGGGGCGTACTTCACGGTCCGGCAGCTGCCGGAGGGCGTGCCGCTGACCGTCGACGGGTTCGTGACCGCCGACGCCACCTTCTCCGGCGGAACGTTCGCCTCGGCATTGAACCAGTTCGCGCGGGGCCGGCAGATGATGGCCGCCGCCCGGGACCGCGGACGGCACGAGCCGCGCCTGGTGGGCCGACGGGCCACCACGCCGACCGGAGCCCCGCGGTACGCCCAGGAGATCGGCGCCTGGGCCCTGCCCCTGCCGACCATCGACGCGCAGATCGTGCGCCGCTCCGCGAAGGCCCTCGAGCGCTACGGCCCCGACTTCCGCTACCGCCACTATGCGGCGGTACGGCGGCTGCCCATGGTGGTGGGCGGGGTCGCGGCCGTGGGCGCTCTGTTCGCGGCGGCCCAACTGCCGCCCGCCCGGCGCTGGCTGTCCGACCGGGTCAAGCCGGGTGACGGGCCGAGCCCCGAGAAACGGGCCAAGAGCTGGTTCACCGTGCGCTTCGTCGGCGAGGGCGGTGGGCGCCGGGTGTTCACGGAGGTGGCGGGCGGCGACCCCGGATACGACGAGACGGCGAAGATGTTCGCCGAGTCGGCGCTGTCCCTGGCCTTCGACGACCTGCCGGAGACCGCCGGTCAGGTCACGACGGCGGTGGCGATGGGGGACGCGCTGATCGAGCGGCTGCGACGGGCCGGAATCACCTTCCGGGTGGCGTCGAGCCGGTGAGCCCGCGTCAGAAGGACCAGCCCGCCACCGTGTAGATCATCCCCGCGATCCAGCCGAGTCCCGCGAGCACACCGAGGACCAGCGCGGCGGTCACCGCGCGCTCGACGGGCCGGTCGGGGTCGGCGAGGGGCTTGGGAGAACGGTGGGTCATGCGGTGCGTCGTCATGCGGGACAGCCTGCCGATCACACCGGGCTGCGCACATCCGTACAGATACTCAGACGACGTACTCAGTCTCCCCTGGCTCCGTCTCCTCCTGGAGCGCGGTCAGGCGGTCGCCTCCCGCAGCGCCTTCCGGCACAGCGCGTCCGCCCTGCGGGTCGTCTCCGGGAGCCGGTACGCCGGCGTGAGCGCGAGGGTGTGGGCGCAGGCGTTGTCGAGGCTCACGCGGTGGCCGACCGATACGAAGACCGGCTTCACGGCCTCGCGGGTCCGCAGGGCCCGGCCCACCTCCTGCCCGTCCGCCAGCAGCGGCGCCCACGCGCCGCGCCGGGCGCCGGGATCGTCGTAGGTGAAGGCGAACGGGTTCTTGGCGACGCCGATGGTCGGCAGACCGGTGAGCACGCCCAGGTGGCTCGCGAGGCCGAAGCGGCGGGGATGGGCGAGGCCGTAGCCGTCACAGACGACCAGGCCGGGCGGCCCCGGCAGGGCGCCGAGGGCGGCGAGGACCGTGGGGATCTCCCGGAAGGCGAGCAGGCCGGGGACGTACGGAAAGGAGATCCGCCCGACGGCCGTGGCCTCGGCGACGACGTCCAGGGTCACCGCGTCCAGCACCACGGCCGCCGCCGCGACGACGTCCCGTTCGTCGTCGTAGGCCACGTCGACCCCGGTGACGTGGCCGGTGCCGGGCGGCGGACCGGGCTCGTCGAGGACCGTCCTCGCCCTCAACTCGTCCTGGACCGCGCGGGCCTGCTCCTCGGTCGCGGGCCAGCCCGCGGGAATGTCTACGGTCGTCATGGTGGGGACGAGGGTACGGCGAGGCGGCGTACCCTCGCGATCATGTTCGTACTGGAACTGACCTACACCGCCCCGCTCGATGCCGTGGACGCCGTGCTGCCGGCGCATGTCGCCTGGTTGGACGAGCAGTACGAGCGAGGTGTCTTCCTGGCGTCCGGGCGCAAGAATCCCCGCGACGGCGGCGTGATCATCGCCGTCGCGGAGGACCACTCACGGATCCAGGAGATCGTCGCGGGTGACCCGTTCGTCACGGCCGGGGTGGGCGCGTACCGAGTCACCGAGTTCGCCGCGACGAAGACGGCCCCCGCGCTGGAGGGGTACCGCGAGACCCTGGGCTGAGGGTCAGCTCTTGCCGCCCAGGGCACGCTGGAGCTGGCTCTTGTTCATGTCCGAACGGCCCTTGACCCCCTTGCGTTTGGCTTCCTCGTAGAGCTGGTCGTAGGTCGGACCCTGGGAGCCCTTGCCGGACCGCTGGCCGCCCCGCTTGCCCGAGGACATGTCCTGGGTCGAGGTACGGCTGGCGGACTTGGACTCGCCGGACCGGGCGCGTTCCTTGTTGACCGTCCGCGCCGCGATCTCCTTGGCCCGTCCGGTGCTCTCGCCCCGGTCCTGGGCGCTCTCCTTGATGTGCTCGTACTGACGCTCGCGCTTGGAGCTCGAACCGGCTGGCATATGGGATCACTCCTTTCGCCGTCGGCGACCGGGTACCCACATTCCGCCACTCAGCCCTCCAGACGTGCCACCCGTCCCTTCTCCCCGGCCGCCCAGCAGCCGCCGTCGAGCGAGCAGTCCACGGTGTCGTACGAGCCGGTGTCGACGGTCCGCCAGGTCCGGCCGCCGTCCCGGGTGAGGTCGGTGCCGGTGGGGCCCACCGCGAGGGCGGCGGTGCGGCTGTGCGGGAGCCAGGCCACTCCGGAGCGGTAGCCGTTCACCGGGACTGCGGCGGGCCGCCAGGCGGCGCCCCCGTCGCCGGTTCGGGCGGCGGCCTGCGGCGAGCTCTGGCCCGGGCGGTAGTCGCCGCCGACCGCGAGTCCGTGCACGCGGTCGCGGAAGGCGAGCGCGAAGACACCCTTGGCCGGGTCACCCGCCGGGATCGGCGTGTCGGAGGCCGTCCAGGTCAGCCCCCGGTCGGCGGAGTGCAGTACACGCGCGCGTGCCGCCCCGCCGGTGGCCAGCCAGACGTCCCGCGGCCCGGAACTGACCAGGCACTGCCCGCTGGCCGCGAAGCCGGCCTCGCCGTCGAGCGCGGCCGGCATCCCGGTGTTCGGCAGCACCTTCCAGGAACGGCCACCGTCGGAGGTCGACAGGATGCGGAACTTCCCGTCCACCGGGTCGCTCATGGCGAGGCCGTGGCTGCGGTCGAAGAAGGTGAGGCAGTCGTAGAAGGCCTTGGCGTCGGTGTTGCGGAAGGACTCGGTCCAGGTCGCGCCGCCGTCGTCGGTGCGGTACACGCGGGATGCCTCGCCCTCTCCGATGGCCAGGACCACGGCCCGGCGCGCGTCGAAGGACTCGATGTCCCGGAACTGGAGTTCGGCGGTGCCGGGCGGCGAGACGTTTCGCCAGCTCGCGCCGCCGTCCGTGGTGCGCAGCACGGTGCCCTGGGTACCGGCCAGCCAGGCGGTGTCCCGGCTGACGGCCGACAGCCCGCGGAAGCGCACCTCAGGGGTGCCGCTGTCCTTGAGCTCCCAGTGCGGAGTGCGGCCGTCGGGATCGTGCGCCTCGGCCGGTACGGCGGCCAGGGCGGCCAGCACCGCCGCACAGGCCACCCCTACGGCGATGGTCCGGCTCGTCAGGCCCGTCCGTCTCTTGCCTCGCGTGTTCCCCAAGCGCCTCATGGCGGGCGAAGCTAGCCCACGCTTCCGGCGCCGTCCAGATGCCCTCCGCCGGCCGCCTGCCGGTGCGGGGGGTGTCACAAGTGCCTCTCGGGGCACGGGAGAAGGACTGGATCACACCCGTGCATGAAGACGGTGACAGAGGTCACTCGACTTTCGTGTACACGGATTGGCTCATTCCGTCGTCTCTTCCAGTGCCCGTCCTCACCCGGAAGCCCTCCAGCCGTCACAAGGGAGCACGCGTTGTCCACCGTCATCGAGCAGCCTGTCGAGGCCCGTCTCGTCGCCGCGGCACCGCGGATGCCGAGCATTCCCGCCACACTGCACTACGACCGCTGCGATCCGTTCGCGGTCCGAATGACCTTCCCCGCCCCGGCCACCCTGGAGGGGGTCGAGGTCTGCTGGACCTTCAGCCGCGATCTGCTCAGCACCGGCCTGCACGAGCCGGATGGCCACGGCGACGTCCGGGTGCGGCCGTACGGCTACGACCGCACCGTGCTCGAGTTCCACGCCCCCGAGGGCACCGCCGTCGTGCATGTGCGCACGGGTGAGCTGCGCCGGTTCCTGGAGGCGACGAACGACCTGGTGCCGACCGGCCTGGAGCACCTCCAGCTCGACCTCGACCACGACCTGGCGGAGCTGATGCGGGACGCCTACTGACGCGGGCCACCGAAGAGGGCGTTGCGCTCGCCGTGGCGAGCCCATCGGCCGGCGCGTCGTCGTCTCCGCGTCCTGCAGCTCCCGCGCGGCGCGGCGGACCAGGGCGTGTGCGGCAGGCACCGGAGGGCGTCGTGCGCAACGAGCCGGTGCTCGGCGACGGGAGGGTGCCGGATCCGGCCATGACGTTCGGCGGTCCGTTCACGCCGTCGACGAGGAGTTCGACGGCCCCCGGGTCGACGGCCCCGGGGACGAAGATCCCGTCGGCAGCCACGGCGAGGTAGGCGGCGGCCCGCTCCAGGGTGCGGTCCTCCCCCACTGCCTCATCCCGGCGCCGCGCGGGAACGTGTTGATCCGGGCGTTCACGAACAACGCCACGCCCTCGGCGTCGGCGGCCCCGGGGACGAAGATCCCCTCGGCAGCCACGGCGAGGTAGGCGGCGGCCCGCTCCCCTCCGGGCGCTGCGCTGGAATGTGTCGATACGGGCGTTCACGAACAACGGCACGCTCTCGGCTCGGCGGCCTCGCGGGCCGCGGCGATCTCTCGGCCTGCTCACCGATCACCCGTAGCGGCTCGCCCCTCGTACAGTGCATCCTCGATGCTCACCCCGATCGCGCCCGCCGCGAGCGCGGCCCGCACGGTGTCGGCTACGCCCCGAGGTCCCGCGCGTAGCCCGCTCTCGAAGTCCACGGTCACGAAACGCCGACCACGACGGCGATCCGTCTCACGGTCCCCAGTGGCGCCCAGGGCCCACGAGAGCCCGGCGCCGGTGGCCACGGCGGCGGCGCCACGCCGGTGTTCAGGCTCCGGAGTTCAGGCTCCGGCCGAGGCCGCCGCCACCGCCCCGCGCAGCTCATGGACGACCTTCCGCAGCGCCGGGGCCGCCTGTCCGCTGCGCTCGATGAGTTCCTCGACCCGGGTGTCGTACGACGCCTTGCGGGGCAGCAGGGTCCGCAGCCCGGCGGCCGCCGCGAGCGCGACGACGGCCGCGTCCCGGTCTGAGATGTCCACGGCCGGGACCGGCCCCCGCAGGATCCCCCGTGCCTCCTCCTGGAGCGCCTCCACCGCGGCCGGGCGCGCCAGGTCGTACTCGACCGTGGGGAATAGCCCGAGGGCCCGCTTCTTGCGCGCCCGCAGAGATCCCCCGGCGGCGAGTTGTTCCCGTACGGCGTCCAGGGTGATCCGGCTGTGGAGCGTCACCCAGGACCGCCACCGGTGCGGCCGGGATTCGCGGACCAGTTCGAGAAGCCCGTCCAGGACGGCGTCGCCGGTGGACGCGTCCATGTCGACCGGCGTGGTGATGCCGTCGTCGTCGACGAGAAGCCCGCGCTGGGCCAGCTCGGTAAGCGCACCGGCGCGGACCAGCTGGGGGATCTGGCTGGCACCGGTGATCTCGGACTTCGAGGTGTCCCAGGCCAGCAGGTAGAGGTGGGCCGGCAGGGAGAGCGGGCCGACGGGCACGGGGGCCTCCTGGGGAGCATTAACTCGTTGACAGCCCTGCGGCCGCCTCGTACGTTGTACAACGGTTCTGTTGTCGTCGATCGGAGAAGGACGTTGCTCGTCTGAGGTCCTGAGACACCGTGTCACACACCTGAGGTGTGTGCGCTGCGTGCGACCTCGGCACACGAGCCGTTCCGACGAGCCGGACCCTGCCGGTGCCCTCCGGTTTCCTCTCGTCTCCCGTCGCCGCGGGTGTCTCGATACGCGTTTGCCCCTTCTCGCTTCGAGCAACCGCGGAGACTCGTATGTCTACTTCCATCACCTGCACCTCGCTCGCCTTCTCCTGGCCCGACGGCACCCCTGTCTTCGAGGGCCTCGACATCGCCTTCGGCCCCGGCCGGACCGGTCTCGTCGGCGTCAACGGGTCGGGAAAATCGACCCTGTTGAAGCTCATCGCCGGTGAACTCACCCCGGCCGACGGCGCCGTGCGCGTGGCGGGCGAGGTCGGTTACCTCCCGCAGAACGTCACGCTCGACACCGGCCTGAAGGTCGACGAGGCGCTCGGCATCGCCGCGCAGCGCGCCGCCCTGCACGCCATCGAGGCGGGTGACGTGGCCGAGGAGCACTTCGAGACGGTCGGCGACGACTGGGACGTGGAGGAGCGGGCCCTGGCCACCCTGGGCGAACTCGGGCTCGGCCACATCGAGTTGGACCGCGGGATCGGCGAGGTCTCGGGCGGCGAGTCGGTGCTGCTGCGGCTGGCGGCGCTGCTGCTGCGCCGCCCTGACGTCCTGCTTCTCGACGAGCCCACCAACAACCTCGACCTGTACGCCCGCAGGCGCCTGTACACGGCCGTCGCCTCCTGGCCCGGGGTCATGGTCGTGGTCAGCCACGACCGCGAACTCCTCGACCTGGTCGACCAGATCGCCGATCTGCGCTCCGGGGAGGTCACCTGGTACGGCGGCAATTTCTCCGCCTACGAGGAAGCCCTGGCCGTCGAACAGGACGCGGCGGAGCGGATGGTGCGGGTCGCCGAGTCCGACTTCCGCAAGCAGAAGCGCGAACTGGCCGATGCCCAGGTCAAGTTGGCCCGGCGCAAGCGGTACGGCCAGAAGATGTTCGAGCAGAAGCGCGAGCCGAAGATCGTCATGGGGGCGCGCAAGCGGTCGGCACAGGAGTCCGCGGGCAAGCACCGCATCATGCACGAGGAGAAACTCGCCGAGGCCAAGGACCGGCTCGACGAGGCGGTGGAGGCCGTGCGGGACGACGACGAGATCCGCGTCGACCTGCCGTACACGGCCGTGCCGCCGGGCCGTACGGTGCTGACCCTGATGGACCTGGAACTCGCCCACGGCGCACGGGTGAAGGGCGGGCTCGACCTGCGGGGCCCCGAGCGGGTCGCGCTGATCGGGCGCAACGGCGCGGGCAAGACGACGTTGCTGCGCACGATCGCCGGGGACCTGGAGCCGGTGTCGGGCGAGGCGACGGCCCATGTCCCGCTCCGCTTCCTGCCCCAGCGACTGGACGTCCTCGACGGCGAGCTGTCGGTCGCCGAGAACGTGGCCCGGTTCGCGCCGGGTGCCACCAACAACCGGGTGCGGGCCCGTCTCGCCCGCTTCCTGTTCCGGGGCGCCCGGGCGGACCAGCAGGCGTCGACGCTGTCCGGTGGCGAACGCTTCCGGGCGGCCCTGGCCGCGCTGATGCTGGCGGAGCCCGCACCCCAGCTGCTCATGCTCGACGAGCCGACGAACAACCTCGACATGGCGAGCGTGCGACAACTGACGTCAGCCCTGGAGTCGTACGAGGGCGCGCTGGTCGTGGCCAGTCACGACCTGCCGTTCCTGGAGTCGATCGGCATCACGCGCTGGCTGATGCTGGACGGTGAGCTGCGGGAGATCACTCCGGAGGCCCTGGAGTTCCCCGCGTAGCGTCCACGGCCGTGACGACGGCCGCCCGATCCGCGCCCGCCCGGAGCAGCGCCACGCTCCGGGCGGGCGCGTGAACCACCCCGACGACAGCGCGTCCGACCTCGACCCCCCGGGCCGCCGGCGGGTCAACGTCCATGTCGGCCGTACGGCGCTTCCGGAACTCCTCGGGGGGCGTTACGACCTCGCGGCGGCCGACGTGGTGCTGCCGCACCCGGTCTACGGCCCCCTCGGCTGGATCTGCGTCGTGAATCCGGGCGAGCGGAGGACCGGGACCGTCGTACGACTGCTGCGTGAGGCCCACGAGGCGGCACGCGCGCGTGAGGCGCGGCGGCGCTCGTGAGCCGTGGAGCGTCTCAGGAGGGCCACAGCCTGACTACGGGGGTTTTGTCGACACGGACCGGCGCTGCATGATGGCTGACCGGCGCCCGTCACGGTGCCGTCCCTGTCCCGCCGATACGGAGTTCCCCTCGTGCCCAGCAAGAAGGCCCTCGTCCGCCGCCCCAGTCCGCGCCTCGCCGAAGGTCTGGTGACGCACGTCGAGCGGGAGAAGGTCGACGTCGACCTCGCGCTCGAACAGTGGGAGACGTATGTCGAGGCCCTGCGCGCGCACGGCTGGGAGACCGTCGAGGTGGACCCGGAGGACGACTGCCCGGACTCGGTGTTCGTCGAGGACACCGTGGTCATGTACAAGAACGTCGCGCTGATCGCCCGCTCCGGCGCGGAGTCCCGGCGCGAGGAGACCATCGGCGTCGAGGAGGCCGTGGCGCGCCTGGGCTGCTCGGTGAACTGGATCTGGGAGCCGGGCACCCTGGACGGCGGCGACGTGCTGAAGATCGGCGACACGATCTACGTCGGCCGGGGCGGGCGTACCAACGCGGCCGGCGTCCAGCAGCTGCGGGCCGCCTTCGAGCCGCTCGGGGCCCAGGTCGTCGCCGTACCGGTGAACAAGGTGCTGCACCTGAAGTCGGCGGTCACCGCGCTGCCCGACGGAACCGTCATCGGGCACATCCCCAAGGTGGACCGGCCCGCGCTCTTCCCGCGCTTCCTGTCCGTGCCCGAGGAGGCCGGCGCCCACGTCGTCCTCCTGGGCGGCCCCAAGCTGCTCATGGCGGCGAGCGCGCCGAAGACGGCGGAGCTGCTCACCGACCTCGGTTTCGAACCGGTTGTGGTGGACATCAGCGAGTTCGAGAAGCTCGAAGGATGTGTGACGTGTCTCTCAGTTCGGCTGCGGGACCTGTATGCCTGATCGGGCACGCGCGGCATTCCACGGCCCCGGACCTGCGGTTCCCGGGGCCGCTTGTCATACCCGGGGAACACCGCTGATCAGGGGTCTTTACGGCGCGCTTAACCTACGGTCTCGTAACCTACGGTTTCGTAGCCTACGATTCCGTAGGTTCCCGGCCCGCTCGCCGATCCCCTCAATTGTTCGCCGCGTCCCTCTGGAGTACCTGTGACGATCACTTCCCCTCACCTCGGCAGCCCGTCCTCCGCCTGGACCGACGCGCGACTGCTGTACGCGCTGGAGGAAGTGGTCGAGACCGAACTCAACCGGCATCTGAAGGTCACCAAGGACTGGATGCCGCACGAGTACGTCCCGTGGAGCGACGGCCGCAACTTCCCCGGTTTCTTCGAGGACGGCGAGGCCTGGGAGAAGGGCCAGTCCAAGGTCACCGAGATCGGCCGGATCGCCCTCGTCGTGAACCTCCTCACGGAGGACAACCTCCCCAGCTACCACCACGAGATCGCCTCGCTCTTCGGCCGCGACGGCGCCTGGGGCACCTGGGTGCACCGCTGGACCGCCGAGGAGGGCCGGCACGGCATCGTGATGCGCGACTATCTGCTCGCCTCGCGCGCGGTGGACCCGGACAAGCTGGAGCAGTTCCGGATGGCCCACATGAGCGAGGGCTTCGAGTCGGACAACCGCCACTCGATGCTGCACTCCGTGGCCTACGTCTCCTTCCAGGAGCTCGCGACCCGCGTCTCGCACCGCAACACCGGCCACCAGTCCGGCGACCCGGTCTGCGACCGCATGCTGGCGCGCATCGCCACCGACGAGAACCTGCACATGGTCTTCTACCGGAACCTGCTGAAGGCGACCTTCGAGCTGGCGCCCGACCTGACGATGATGGCGGTGCGCGACGTCATCGTGAACTTCCGGATGCCCGGCCACGGCATGCCCGGCTTCGAGCGGGCCGCCGCGCAGATGGCGATCGGCGAGATCTACAACATGCGCATCCACCACGACGACGTCCTGCAGCCCGTCCTGCGCTTCCTGAAGGTCATGGAGATCGACGGCCTCGGCCCCGAGGGCCAGAAGGCGCAGGACGAACTCGGTCTGTACATGGGCGGGCTGGACGCGGAGGCCCTGAAGTTCGACGAGAAGCTGGCGGCGCGCAAGGCGCGGATGGTGGCTCGCGCGGCAGGGGCCTGACGCCGATCCGGCCGGTCTGCCGAATAGCCGGTGCGGGCCGCCCGCCGCCTGGGTCATCGTGCGGCCATGCACGTTGGCGTGCTGCCACCGCCATGGGCCGGCCAGAAGCGCGGCGTCCATGGTGCTGGGAGGCCGCGACTGGCAGACGGTCACCGCGGCCGACCGCGAGCGGCCGTTGCCCAGGTACGCCCGCTGGGCCCTGGCCGTACGCCAGGACTGCCCGCCGGCGTTGCGCGCGCAGTTCGGCAGCCACCCCAAGTTCACCCACCGGGTCCGGCAGGCCGGCGTCCTGGCCGGCCCCGGTGCGTACGGGACCGCGCACGGACCCGCCGCGCAGCTGCTGAAGGTGCTGCCCCTGGGCCAGGTGATGTTCCCCGCGCGCGTACGCGACGCCGAGGACGCCCTGCGCCCCGTCGTGCGCGAGCACCTGGGCGACCGCGAGGAGGCCTGAGCGGTGCCGGCGCAGCTCCTCGACACGTTCCACGGAACGGCGCCGGAGCCGATCATGAGGGCGGGCGCGAGCGGGCGCGAGCGCCTGACCCTGCCGGAAAGGGGGCGGGGCGGCTGGTTCGAACCAGCGTGTTCCGGATCCGGAGCCGATGCGCCTGCCTCTGCGCTAGGGCCCCGCCCTTACCGTGCAGCACGTCGATGCGGCGGCAAG